>JANPJD010000232.1:0-4153 GCA_031425325.1 Rhodobacterales bacterium
CTCTGACGCCACCTCGACGGGTTGAAATCAGAACGGCCCCGGATCGCTCCGGGGCCGTTTCTTATTCCTCGGCCTGCGTCAGTCTGCGGCGGGGGCCTCGGGCGTGCCGAAGCTGGGGGCACCAAGCTGCGGTGCGCCAAGTGAGGGTGCCGCGGGTGCTACGGGCTGGGCCGCACCACCACCAAAGCTCGGCGCGCCGACCTGTGCGCCGCCCACCCCGCCGGGGGATTGGAGCGTCGGCATCTGGGGAAGGGTGATCGTCACGTTCGTCGTGTCGATGGGCGTTCCCTTGTAGTGCATCACGATCTGCGGGAAGGCGATGACTGCGATCACCATCACGATTTGGATCGTGATGAACGACACGGCCCCCGCATAGATCTGGTTGGTCTTCACAGGCTCCATCTTCAGGCCCGTCACCTTGTCGATATAGGGCACCTTGGCCGCCACCGAGCGCAGGTAGAACAGCGCAAAGCCGAAGGGCGGCGTCAGGAACGAGGTCTGAAGGTTCATCGCGATAATGACGCCAAGCCAGACAAGGTCGATCCCCAGCGCCTCGGCCGGGCCGATCAGCAGCGGCACGATGATGAAGGCGATCTCGAAGAAGTCGAGGAAGCAACCCAGGATGAACAGGATCACGTTCACCACGACGAGGAAGCCATATTCGCCGCCCGGCACCGCTGTCAGCAGATCCTCGATCCAGACGTGGCCGTTGACCCCGTAGAAGGTCAGCGCAAAGACCCGCGCCCCGATCAGGATGAACATGACGAAGGACGACAGACGAACTGTCGCCGCCATCGCCTGCGACAGGACGGTCCCTTTCAGGCGGCCCTTCAGATAGGCCAGCACCAGCGCGCCCACCGCGCCCATCGCGCCCGCCTCGGTCGGGGTCGCAAGGCCGATGAAGATCGTGCCGAGCACGAGGAAGATGAGTGCCAGCGGCGGGATCAGCACCATGATCACCTGCTGCGCGAGGCGCGACATGGTGTTCATGCCCAGCATCTTGTCGGCAAGCGTATAGAAGTAGATGACCAGCACGCCCACGACGGCGCCGAGGATGTCCGCATTGGGCCCTTGCGTCTCGTAAAGCCACAGGTGCGCGCCGTAGCCGATCGCCATCAGGGCGCTGAGGGCGACCAGAAGCGAGGTGACGCCATTGCCAAGGGTCCGTACCTCGATCGGCAGGGCAGGCACCCATTTCGGGCGCAGCAGCGACACCGCAAGGATGTAGGCCATGTAGAGGCCCGTCAGGATCAGGCCGGGGATCAGGGCGCCCCGGTACATGTCACCGACCGACCGGCCAAGCTGGTCGGCAAGCACGATCAGCACGAGCGACGGCGGGATGATCTGCGCCAGCGTCCCGGAGGCCGCGATGACCCCTGCGGCGACGCGCCGGTCATAACCGTAGCGCAGCATGATCGGCAGCGATATCAGGCCCATCGCGATCACGCTTGCCGCGACGACACCCGTCGTCGCCGCCAGCAGCGCCCCCACCAGCACGACCGCATAGGCCAGCCCGCCCCGGATCGGCCCGAACAACTGACCTACCGTCTCGAGCAGGTCCTCGGCCATTCCCGAGCGCTCCAGGATGATCCCCATGAAGGTGAAGAACGGGATCGCAAGCAGCGTGTCGTTTGACAGGATACCCCAAAGCCGCTGCGGCATCGTGTAGAGAAGCGGCCAGTCGAGTGTGATCGTGTTGGCCGACATCGGCGCAAGCCAGACCCCGATCGCGAAGAAGATCAGGCCGTTCGCCGCCAGCGAGAAGGCGACGGGATAGCCAAGGATCAGGAAGCCCACGAGGCTGAGAAACATGATCGGCGCCATGTTCTGCGCGATGATCTCGATCATGTACGGATCTCCTCGGCCAGCGCCTTGGCTTCAAGTTCCGCCTGCTCCTTGGCGGTAAGGTGTGGCGTCGGGTCGGGTATGATCCCCCGCATGACGGCGATCTTCTTCACGATCTCGGACAGTGCCTGCAAAGTCAGAAGCAGGAAGCCGACCGCAAGGATGGCACGGGCCGGCCAGATGATGAGGCCGCCCGAATTGGTCGAGACCTCGCCCGTCTGCCAGGCGCGGATCGTGTAGGGGAAGAGCATCCACGTCATCAGGATTACGAAGGGCAGCAGGAACACGACATGCCCGAAGAGGTCGATCCAGTGCTGAGTGCGGCGGGTGCGCGACGCATAGAAGATGTCGACGCGCACATGCTCGTTCTGCTTGAGCGTGTAGGCGGCGGCGAACATGAAGGCCGCTCCGAAGAGATACCATTGCAGCTCGAGCCACGAGTTCGACGAAACGCTGAACACCTTTCGGACGACGGCATTCCCGGCGCTGACGAGGACCGCGAGCAGGATCGCCCAGCCCATCAGACGCCCAAGCCACTCGTTGACCGCATCAATCAGGCGCGACAGCGCCAGCAATGGTCGCATCCGTGGTAACCCCCCTGACGTTCGTCCACTTTTCTTCATGCGAAAGTGGTAAGAACTTTTGACCTATTATCCATCCAGGCCCGGTCCGTCAATCGAGACGAGCCGTGCGCGGTTGCGTCTTGTTGTACAAGATGGCGTGGCCCGCGCGCAAAGGCCAGCACTTTGGCGGCTCTGCCTGCGGATGTATCAGGCGGCCAGGTCGCGGGCCTGTGCAAGATCCGCGACGAAGGCCGAATGGGCCGCCCGCTGGTCCTCGCCGGGGGGCAGGCGCAGCAGGTAGGACGGGTGGACCGTCACATAGCCCTGCCGGTTCGCGAACCGCATCGGCCCGCGCGAGCGCAGCAGCGGCAGCGCCTTGCCGCCCAGCGCGAGGAGTGCTGTTGCCCCCAGGGCCACGACGACGCGGGGGCTGACGAAGTCGATCTCCTGCTCGAGCCACCAGCGGTAATGCGTGACATCCCCTGCGGTCGGTTTTTCGTGGATGCGCCGCTTGCCGCGCGCAACGAACTTGAAGTGCTTGACGGCGTTCGTGACATAGACCCCGCTGCGGTCGATCCCCGCCTCGGCGAGCGCCCGGTCGAACAACTGGCCCGCAGGACCGACAAAGGGGCGGCCCTGGAGATCCTCCTGGTCGCCCGGCTGTTCGCCGACAAAGGCGATGGCCGCCCCGATGGGGCCTTCGCCCGGCACCGCGCGCTCGGCGAAGCCGGGGGGCGGGGGCTTGCCAACGAAGGCCTCGTTCAGCGCGGCAAGGCTTGGCGCGCGCTCGCGCACGGGCGGCTCGGGCGCGGGGTCGAGGCGCGAGAACAGGTCGGGGCCGGGCGGCGGCTTGGGCATCGGTCGCTCCGTCTTCCTAAGGGTCTGGCCGAACGCGGGGCAGTGACTTTGGGTTTGTTCTGTCCGGTCGGTTCAATCCGGCAGCACCAGCACCTTGACCTCGCCCGCGCGCGCAGGGTGGCGGATCGCGTCGGGCGCGTCGGCAAGCGGGATGCGGCGAGACACAAGCGGGCCGGTGCGGATCGCGCCAGAGGCGAGCAGCGCGACCGCCCGCGTCTGGGTGAAGGGGTTGAGGAACGCAAAGCGCAGCGTGATTTCGCGGACCAGAAGGTCGAAGGGCTCGACCGCAACGCGCTTTCCCTGCGGCAGCACGCCCATCACGACGATGCGCCCGCCCCGCCGCGTGATCCGGGGCGCGTCCGTTACCGTCTCGGCCACGCCCGCGCATTCAAGCACCAGGTCCGCCCCGCCGGGCCAGAGCCGCAGGGCCTCGTCCGGGCTTGCCGCAACCGCCGTCGCGCCAAGTTCCGTCGCAAGGTCGCGCTTGACCGCTTGGCGCGTGACCAGAAGGGTCTCCGCCCCCGCCAGCCGGGCGAGTTGCAGCGTTAGAAGCCCGATCACCCCGCCTCCAAGGATGATTGCGCGTTGCCCCGGGCCGGGCGCGCCCAGGTCGATGCCGTGAAGGCAGCAGGCCAGCGGCTCGGCAAAGGCCCCCGCCTCGGCCGTCATGCCGGGAGGCAGGAGGATGGCGCGATGCGCCGGAAAGACCACATGCTCCGCGAAGCCGCCGTCGCGATGCACGCCCACCGCCGACAGCCGGGTGCAAAGGTTGATCCGCCCCTCCAGGCAGGGCGCGCAGGTGCCGCAGGCGATGTTCGGATCGCAGGTGACGAGGCGCCCTAGCAGGCCCGGATCAACGCCCGCGCCCAGCGCCGTGACCTCGCCCG
>JANPJD010000233.1:0-2162 GCA_031425325.1 Rhodobacterales bacterium
ACGCCGACACGACGCCCGACCTTGAACTCCTTGAGGTCGCCTTGCCGGGAACCGTGCCCACGACCAAGCTCTGACCCGGCTTCGTTTCGGCACAAATACCCCACGGGGGCGCGGGGGTGTGAAACCCCCGCTCCTTGCGCGGAACGGGGACGACGCCCGCCCCTTGCATCCCCCCGCCCCGCAACCCAAACTCGGACGAATTCCTTCGTGAGGCCCCGATGACCCTGCTTGCCGCCGCCACTGCCGTCCGCGAGAACGCCTACGCCCCCTATTCCCGCTTCAAGGTCGGTGCTGCGATCCGCGCTGCCTCGGGCGCGGTCTATGCGGGCTGCAATGTCGAGAACGTCGCCTATCCCGAGGGCACCTGCGCCGAGGCGGGGGCGATCGCGGCGATGGTTGCGGCGGGCGAGACGACGATCGCCGAGATCCTCGTGATCGCCGACAGCCCCGCCCCGGTCCCCCCCTGTGGCGGCTGCCGCCAGAAGATCGCCGAGTTCGCGGCGCAGGACGTGACCGTGACGCTTTGCACCACCGACGGCGCGTCGCGGGCGACGACGGTCGCCGACCTTCTGCCGGGCGTGTTCACCGCCGCCCACATGGACAGGACGTGACCGACGCGCGCACCGTCACCGCCGCGCTGCGCGAAGGACGCGCGCTGACCGCCGACGAAATCACCTGGTTCGCGCAGGGCCTCGCCTCGGGCGAGGTCAGCGACGCGCAGGCAGGGGCTTTCGCGATGGCCGTCTGTCTGCGGGGTCTGGGCGAGGCGGGGCGCGTGGCGCTGACCCGCGCGATGCGCGACAGCGGTTCGGTCCTGTCGTGGGACCTGCCGGGGCCTGTGCTCGACAAGCATTCGACCGGTGGCATCGGCGACTGCGTCTCGCTCCTCCTCGCCCCGGCGCTTGCGGCCTGCGGGGCCTATGTCCCGATGATCTCGGGGCGGGGACTTGGCCATACGGGCGGCACGCTCGACAAGCTCGAGGCGATTCCGGGCTTCCGCACCGGCCTGTCCGAAGACCAGTTGCGCGCGCAGCTTTTGCAGACCCGCTGCGCCATCGTCTCGGCCAGCGCCGAGATTGCGCCCGCCGACCGGCGCCTCTACGCGATCCGCGACATCACGGGCACGGTCGAGAGCATCGACCTCATCACCGCGTCGATCCTGTCGAAGAAGCTCGCGGCGGGGCTCGAGGGGCTGGTGCTCGACGTCAAGGTGGGCTCGGGTGCTTTCATGAAGACGATGGCAGAGGCCGAGGCGCTGGCCCGGGCGCTCGTCTCGGCGGCGCAGGGCGCAGGCTGCATGACCTCGGCCCTCATCACCGACATGAGCCAGCCGCTCGCGACGGCCGCCGGAAACGCACTCGAGGTCATCGAGGTGATGGAGACGCTGACCGGCACGTCGGTCAATGCCGTTCTCTGGGATCTGACGGCGGCGCTGGGGGGCGAGGCGCTGGCGCTCGGTGGGCTTGCCGCCGATGCCGAGGACGGGGCAGGGCGCATCGACGCCGCCCTGCAAAGTGGGCAGGCGGCCGAGTATTTCGGCCGGATGGTCGCAATTCAGGGCGGACCCGCCGATTTCGTCGACCGCTGGCCCGACCGACTGCCCTCGGCCCCGGTCCAGCGCGAGGTGCCAAACCTGCGCGGCGGCTTTGTCGCGGCGGTGAACGGCGAACGGCTGGGGCATGCCGTCGTCCGGCTTGGCGGCGGGCGGCTGCGCGAGGGGGATCGCGTCAACCCCTCGGTCGGGCTCGCCGACCTCGCCGGGATCGGTGAGGAGATCGCGGCGGGGCTGCCGCTTTGCATCGTGCATGCCGCCTCCGAAGCCGATGCCGAAGCCGCCATCGCCGCCGTGCAGGCCGCCTTCACCCTCAGCGACGAGGCACCCGAAGAGCCGCCCCTGATCCATGCGAGGATCGCGTGAGCCGTGCTTTCCTGATCGTCATGGACTCGGTCGGCTGCGGCGGCGCGCCCGATGCAGCCGAGTTCGGCGACGCTGGGGCCAACACGCTGGCCCATATCGCCATCGCCTGCGCCGAAGGCCGCGCCGAGGCGGGGCGCAGCGGCCCGCTGCGGATGCCCGTGCTCGACGGACTGGGACTCGGGGCTGCGATCCGCCTCGCCTCGGGGGCCGCGACGCCCGGCCTCGGGGCCGTTCCAACCGGCCG
>JANPJD010000234.1:0-3145 GCA_031425325.1 Rhodobacterales bacterium
GATGGCCGCGACCGTGTCGTCCCACATCCGCCCGTAGTCGCCCTGAAAGCTGTAGTCGACGCCGTCCTGCCCGGCCCAGACGGTCATCACCCGCCCGCCCATCTCGGCCAGCGCATCGAGGCCGCGCTTCGTGAGGTCGATGGCCGCCCGGCGGGTGGCCGGGTCGGGGTTCGTGAAGGCCCCGAGGCGGAAGCCCGGATCGGTGTAGTAGCGCATCGCGAGGCCGTTCAATGCGATGCCCCGGTCCTCGAGAAGCTGCCGCAGCGCGGCGGGGGTGTGATGCTCGAAATGGTCCGGGTAGTTGAGGTCGGCGGCGTCGATGCCGGGCACCTGTGCGGCCCGCTCGACAAGGTCCGCGACCGTGGGCTTGCCCGGCAGCGCCACGCGGAAGGCGTTGAGGCGTGCGGCGTAGCGGGGGCGGTTTGGCCGGATCATCGCGAGACCTTCAGGGTTCTGCCTTTCGTTCCGGCAGGCCGGGGGTTTTCCACCCGCGGACCCCCGGACGATACTTGAGCAAAGATGAATGGAAAAGGCCGCTTGACGGGACGGGCTGCGCGCCGTCCCGTTGGATGAGTGCGATGGGGACGTTCATCATGCGGGCCGGTCTTGCGCCCATTCTGGCTGCAACGCTGTTCTATTTCGGCATCGTCTTCGCGGTTGCCTTCGGCCTTGGCGTGCTGCGCGTCCTGCTGATCGCGCCTCTGCTCGGCCCTGTGATGGCCGTGCTGCTGGAAGTGCCGGTCATCCTCGGCGTGGCCTGGGTCACGGCGGGACGCGCGCTGCGGCGCTGGCCTGTCATGGGCGCGAGTGCCGCGCGCTTGCTCGTCATGGGCGGGCTCGCCTTCGGGCTGCTGATGCTGGCCGAAGCGGCCCTGGCCTTGGCGATCGGCACGGGGATCGCGGATTGGGTCCGAAGCCTGGCGACCGCCGAGGGCGCGCTGGGTCTGGCGGCACAGGCGGTTTTCGGGGTCGTTCCCTTGATGCGCGGCCGCCTGTCACCCCAAATCACCCCACCGGCTGCGCCCGCTCGACCAGACGGGCAAAGAAACTCGCCCCCACCGGCGTCACCTCATCGTTGAAGTCGAAGGCGGGGTGATGCAGCCCCGCCCCCGGCCCGGTGCCGAGGAACAGGTAGGCGCCGGGGCGCGCCTCGAGCATGTAGGCGAAATCCTCGGAGCCCATCTCGCGGTTGGCGCGCGCATCGACCAGCGCGTTGCCCGAGATCTCGCGCGCGACGCGGGCCGCAAACTCGGTCTCGTCGGGATGGTTGACGGTGGGCGGATAGCCAAGCTCGTAGTCGATCTGCACCGTGCAGCCATAGGACGCCGCGTGACCCTCCACGATTTCGTGGAAGCGGCGGCGGGCAAGATCGCGCGCCTCGGCTGTGAAGGTGCGGATCGTGGCGCAGAACCAGCCGTCCTCGGGGATGATGTTCGACGCAGAGCCTGTGTGGATCTGCGTGACCGACAGCACCATCTCGTCAAGCGCATAAAGGTTGCGGCTGATGATGGTCTGAAGCGCGCCCACCATGCCCGCGATGGCCCCGACCGGATCGACCGTCTCGTGCGGCGTGGCTCCATGCCCGCCGCGCCCCGTCACATGCACGGTCGCGGTATCGACCGCCGCCATCAGCGGGCCGGGGGTCGTCACGAATTTGCCGAAAGGCACGTTGGGCGCGTTGTGCAGCCCATAGACCTGCGCGATGCCGAAGCGGTCCAGCACGCCTTCGCGCACCATCACCTCGCCGCCGCCGCCATCCTCCTCGGCGGGCTGGAACAGAAGTGCCACGCTCCCCCGGAAGGCCCGCGTCTCGGCCAGATAGCGCGCGGCCCCCAAGAGCATCGTCACATGCCCGTCATGGCCGCAGGCATGCATCCGCCCCGGCACGCCCGAGGCATGGTCTGCCCCCGTCGCCTCGGTAATCGGCAGCGCATCCATGTCTGCGCGCAGCCCGATCACCGGACCTTCGCCCTGCCCCCGGATGATCGCGACCACGCCGCTGGTTGCGATCCCCTCGTGGATCTCGTCCACGCCGAAGGCCCGCAGCTGCTCGACGATGAAGCCCGCCGTGCCGTGGCAGTCGAACTTCAGTTCCGGGTGCCGGTGCAGGTGGCGGCGCCAGCCGGCCATCTCGTCCGACCAGGCGGCGATGCGGTTCAGGATGGGCATGGTGACTGTCGCTCCGGATTGGGATAGCCCTGACATATCCCAATCCGGACGACCCGCAATGACCGATGCTCCCCGTGACCGAGAGGCTAGCGACCGCCTGGTGGCCGACCCCACGGGCGGCCTGCCCCGCCTGATCGAGATCATGCGCCGCCTGCGCGATCCCGAGGGTGGATGCCCCTGGGATCTCGCGCAGACCTTCGCCACCATCGCGCCCTACACGATCGAAGAAGCGCATGAGGTGGCCGACGCCATCGCCCGCGAGGCCTGGGACGAGCTGCCCGGAGAGCTTGGCGACCTTCTGCTGCAGGTCGTCTACCACGCGCAGATGGCCGCCGAGGCGGGGCGCTTCGATTTCGACGACGTGACCCGCGCCATTGCGGACAAGATGGTCGCGCGCCATCCGCATGTCTTCGGCCCGCCATCGGCCCGCGATGCGCGCACCGCCGCCGAGCAGACCGCCGCCTGGGAACGCCAGAAGGCAGTGGTGCGCGGCCCCGCCCGCACGCTCGACGGCGTGGCGCTCGGCCTGCCCGCGCTCACGCGCGCGGTGAAGCTGCAGTCGCGCGCGGCCCGGGTCGGCTTCGACTGGCCCTCGACCGACGAGGTGATCGACAAGCTCGTCGAAGAAACGCGCGAACTGGCCGAGGCGCGCGCCACGCTTGGCCCGGCCGAGGTCGCGGAAGAATTCGGCGACCTTCTGTTCGTCATGGCAAACCTCGCGCGCCACATGGGCGTCGACCCCGAGGCGGCGCTCCGCGCGACGAACGCCAAGTTCAGCCGCCGCTTCGGCCGGATCGAGGACTGGCTCGCCGAGGCTGGCCGCACCCCCTCGGGCAGCGACCTTACCGAGATGGACGCGCTTTGGACCCGCGCGAAGCATGAGGAGAAAACGCAAGCGGGGCGACAGGGCGCTTGACCTGACAAAAACAGTAGGTTTTAACGGCCGGGCAATTCCGACAAAAGGAGTCAACCATGT
>JANPJD010000235.1:0-2917 GCA_031425325.1 Rhodobacterales bacterium
GATGGCCGCGACCGTGTCGTCCCACATCCGCCCGTAGTCGCCCTGAAAGCTGTAGTCGACGCCGTCCTGCCCGGCCCAGACGGTCATCACCCGCCCGCCCATCTCGGCCAGCGCATCGAGGCCGCGCTTCGTGAGGTCGATCGCCGCCCGGCGGGTGGCAGGGTCCGGGTGCGTGAACGCGCCAAGGCGAAAGCCCGGATCGGTGTAATACCGCATCGCAAGGCCGTTCAACGCGAGGCCCCGGTCGTCGAGAAGCTGCCGCAGCGCGGCGGGGGCGTGATGCTCGAAATGGTCCGGGTAGTTGAGGTCGGCGGCGTCGATGCCGGGCACCTGTGCGGCCTGCTCGACAAGGTCCGCGACCGTGGGCTTGCCCGGCAGCGCCGCCCGAAAGGCGTTCAGGCGGGCGGCATAGCGGGGGCGGTTCGGCCGGATCATTGAATCTGATCGGGATGTGGTTTTGGATTGCCGTCGAAAACCGATCCTCTGGAGCAACCCGAGTGGCGAACAAGATGCTCGAAATGCGCCGCCATTAGGCCATCCTCGGTCGCATAATGTGCCCTAACACGCCCATGACATTCGATACATCGCAGCTCGCGTCTACGTTCTGGCGGAAGCCTCAGCGCTGTCTCGACACTGATTTGAACCCAAGCCTTCTGACCCCGGATCTCGCACGTCGTGCTTTTTGGCGGCATCTTTCCGTTCTCAACTGACTCCCCGTTTGACGATGAAGCCTCGTTAGAGGTTTCGCAATGGAAAGGCCAAAGCAGGCCGCAATATTCACCCCACCGGCTGCGCCCGCTCGACCAGACGGGCAAAGAAACTCGCCCCCACCGGCGTCACCTCATCGTTGAAGTCGAACGCGGGGTGATGTAGCCCCGCCCCCGGCCCGGTGCCGAGGAAGAGGTAGGCGCCGGGGCGCGCCTCGAGCATGTAGGCGAAGTCCTCTGACCCCATCTCGCGGT
Source organism: Rhodobacterales bacterium (assembly GCA_031425325.1). GTDB lineage: Bacteria > Pseudomonadota > Alphaproteobacteria > Rhodobacterales > Rhodobacteraceae > Aliitabrizicola. The sequence goes on from JANPJD010000235.1 coordinate 963, forward strand.
TGGCGCGCGCATCGACCAGCGCGTCGCCCGAGATCTCGCGCGCGACGCGGGCCGCAAACTCGGTCTCGTCGGGATGGTTGACGGTGGGCGGATAGCCAAGCTCGTAGTCGATCTGCACCGTGCAGCCATAGGCCGCCGCGTGGCCCTGCACGATCTCGTGGAAGCGGCGGCGGGCAAGATCGCGCGCCTCGGGTGTGAAGGTGCGGATCGTGGCGCAGAACCAGCCGTCCTCGGGGATGATGTTCGACGCAGAGCCTGTGTGGATCTGCGTGACCGACAACACCATCTCGTCCAGCGCGTAAAGGTTGCGGCTGATGATGGTCTGAAGCGCGCCCACCATGCCTGCGATGGCCACGACCGGATCGACCGTTTCGTGCGGCGTGGCCCCATGGCCGCCGCGCCCCGTCACACGCACCGTCGCGGTATCGACCGCCGCCATCAGCGGACCGGGGGTCGTCACGAACTTGCCGAAAGGCACGTTGGGCGCGTTGTGCAGCCCATAGACCTGCGCGATGCCGAAGCGGTCCAGCACGCCTTCGCGCACCATTACCTCGCCGCCGCCGCCATCCTCCTCGGCGGGCTGGAACAGAAGTGCCACGCTGCCCCGGAAGGCCCGCGTCTCGGCCAGATAGCGCGCGGCCCCCAAGAGCATCGTCACATGCCCGTCATGGCCGCAGGCATGCATCCGCCCCGGCACGCCCGAGGCATGGTCTGCCCCCGTCGCCTCGGTGATCGGCAGCGCATCCATGTCCGCCCGCAGCCCGATCACCGGACCTTCGCCCTGCCCCCGGATGATCGCGACCACGCCGCTGGTTGCGATCCCCTCGTGGATCTCGTCCACCCCGAAGGCTCGCAGCTGCTCAACGATGAAGGCCGCCGTGCCGTGGCAGTCGAACCTCAGTTCCGGGTGCCGGTGCAGGTGGCGGCGCCAGCCGGCCATCTCGTCCGACCAGGCGGCGATGCGGTTCAGGATGGGCATGGTGACTGTCGCTCCGGATTGGGATAGCCCGGACATATCCCAATCCGGACGACCCGCAATGACCGATGCTCCCCGTGACCGACAGGCCAGCGACCGCCTGGTGGCCGACCCCACGGGCGGCCTGCCCCGCCTGATCGAGATCATGCGCCGCCTGCGCGACCCCGAGGGCGGCTGCCCCTGGGATCTCGCGCAGACCTTCGCCACCATCGCGCCCTACACGATCGAAGAAGCGCATGAGGTTGCCGACGCCATCGACCGCGAGGCCTGGGACGAACTGCCCGGAGAGCTGGGCGACCTTCTGCTGCAGGTCGTCTATCACGCGCAGATGGCCGCCGAGGCGGGGCGCTTCGATTTCGACGACGTGACCCGCGCCATCGCGGACAAGATGGTCGCGCGCCATCCGCATGTCTTCGGCCCGCCATCCGCCTGCGATGCGCGCACCGCCGCCGAGCATACCGCCGCCTGGGAACGCCAGAAGGCAGTCGAGCGCGGCCCCGCCCGCACGCTCGACGGCGTGGCGCTCGGCCTGCCCGCGCTGACGCGCGCGGTGAAGCTTCAGTCGCGCGCGGCCCGGGTCGGCTTCGACTGGCCCTCGACCGACGAGGTGATCGACAAGCTCGTGGAAGAGACGCGCGAACTGGCCGAGGCGCGCGCCACGCTTGGCCCGGCCGAGGTCGCGGAAGAGTTCGGCGACCTTCTGTTCGTCATGGCAAACCTCGCGCGCCACATGGGCGTCGACCCCGAGGCGGCGCTGCGCGCGACGAACGCCAAGTTCAGCCGCCGCTTCGGCCGGATCGAGGACTGGCTCGCCGAGACGGGCCGCACCCCCTCGGATAGCGACCTTACCGAGATGGACGCGCTTTGGACCCGCGCGAAGCATGAGGAGAAAACGCAAGCGGGGCGACAGGGCGCTTGACCTGACAAAAACAGTAGGTTTTAACGGCCGGGCAATTCCGACAAAAGGAGTCAACCATGT
>JANPJD010000236.1:0-33596 GCA_031425325.1 Rhodobacterales bacterium
TGGCCGAAGCCAGTCCGAGCGTCACGATCGAGCAGGCTGCGGCCACCAGCGGCGTTGTGCTGACCGGGGGCATCACGGGCGATGAGACGGCAACCTACGTGGTCGGCGGGGAAGCGGGGCAGACCCTTTCGGTCGACCTGATGTCCGCCAACCCGGGGCTCAACTTCAACATCCTGCCTCAGGGATCGGAAGAGGCGCTGTTCGTCGGGTCGACCTCGGGCGCTGTCGCGGACATTCCGCTCGCTGAGGCGGGGACCTATGTCGTGCAGGTCTATCTGGTGCGGAGCGCTGCCCGACGGAACGAGGCGGCGCGGTATTCGCTGGGGGTCGGCCTGTCCGGCCCCGACTTCGCCGACGGGTTGGCGGGTGGACCCGATGGCTGGCAGGTCGCGGGCCTGGGTCAGGGCGCACTCAACATCCGCAGTGGCCCGGACAGGCGCTATGGGGTGATCGGCAAGGCACGCAACGGCGACGAGATGCAAAACCGGGGGTGTCGGCTGACCGGCCAGACCCGCTGGTGCAGCATCCGCATGGCCGGATCGGGGGTGCAGGGCTGGGTCGCCGGGCGCTACCTTGTCGAGGCGGCGGACCCCGTGACGCCCGAACCGGCCGAGGGCGACCCGAAGGGCAACGGCGTGCCCTTCGACGCCACGGGCACGCTCGACTGCGCCGCGGCGGCGGGGGCCGTCATGGGGCAGTGCCGGTTCGGCGTCGTGCGCGACGGTCCGGGCAATGCAGGTGTCTGGATCGCGCTTGCCGACGGCAGCGAGCGCGCGATCCTGTTCGAGAACGGGGTGCCGGTCTCGTCCGATTCAGCCGACCCTGTCAGCTTCACAAAGGACGCCGACCTCTTCACCATCAGCGTGGGGACCGAAACCTACCGCTTTCCCGAAGCGGTGATCAGCGGTGGTTGAGACCGCCTGCAAGGACCGGTCGCCCGGCGGCAACGCATCGTCACCGCAGACTTGGAGTGAACCATGACTTTTCGCGCGCCCGTGCTCATCATCGCCCTTTTGACGGTCCATGTGGCAGGCCCCGCCGCTGCCGAACCGAAGTCGGTCAACGCGGCCTCGTTCATCCGGGCGGAAAGCGACACCTACATCCGCAACATTGCGGCGCAGGCGGGCGGCGTTGGTGTCTTTGCCCATTTCCGCACACCGACACCGCTTGACCAGCAGACGGTCATCCGCATGAACCTCGACACGCTCTACTCCTATGCCGTCTTCGACATGGCAGTCGGGCCGGTCACGCTGACGGTTCCGAAGGGTGACATCGGCCGGTATGTGGCCGTGCAGATCCTGAGCCAGGACCATCTGACGCCGGCCGTGCTGCACGAAGGCACCCATATCCTGACCCAAGAGATCGTCGGCACGCGCTACATGGCGGCCTTCGCAAGGGTCTTCGTCGATGCCTCTGACCCCGACGATCTGCCACGCGCCCATGCCGTGCAGGATGCGATCACGGTGGTGCAGGACGGGACGGGCACGCTCGAGTTGCCCGACTGGGACAAGACCTCGCTCGACGCTGCGCGCAAGTCGCTGCTGGCCCTCGGTGCTTTGGGAACCGAGGGGTTCGGCGTCCAGATGGGCAAGAAGGGCGAGGTCGATCCCGTCGCCCATCTGATCGCCACGGCCGTCGGCTGGGGCCTCAACCCGCCCAGCGAGGCGGTGTACCTGTTCCCATCCATGACGACCAACGACGGCAAGATCGTCCATACCCTGACCATGAAGGACATTCCGGTGGACGGTTTCTGGTCGATCAGCGTCTACAACAAGGACGGCTTCTTCGAGAAGAACGACCTCAACGTGAATGCGGTGAATGACGTGACGGCGACCAAGGCCGGGGACGGTTCGGTCAAGGTGCAGTTCGGTGGATGTGCGGCGGACGGACCGGCAAACTGCATCCCGATCACCGAAGGCTGGAACTACGTCGTCCGCCTGTATCGCCCCCGTGCAGAAGTGCTGGACAAGACCTGGCAGTTGCCGGACGCGGTGCCGGTCCAGTAAGCTTCGCCCCGCAGGCAGGTGCCCAAAGGCGTTCGATGGAGTTCCGGTGACGGGCAGGCCCGAGGGATTGCAACGTCAAAGCGCGTCAGGCCCCTTTCGGAAGGATGCGGAAGTCGGGTAGGTCGCGCAGCGCCTCTTCTGGTCCGACGGGCGAATAGACGACGAAGATCTTCATTTCGGCAGTCCCGGTGTTCAGCGTGGAATGGAACCGGCTTTCGGGGATGAACACGCAGGTACCCGCGCGGACCTGTTCGGTGTGCGGCACGCCTGCCTCGTCCTCGACCATCTGCTCGCCGCTGCCCTCGAGGATGTAGATGATCTCCTCGGCACCCGGGTGGTTGTGGCGGGTGTGGCCCTTGCCGGGCGGCACGGTGACGACGGCGGCCGAGAACTTCCGCGCGCCGTTGACCTTGGGCCCGAGCACGACCGACAGGTGGCCCCAGTCGAAGCCGAAGGCATCGACATCGCCTGGGGTGCGGAACAGGTCCTTTACATCTGTCATGGCTTATCCTTTCGGGATCTGCGGCAGGGCCTTGAAGGCCCGGATCTGATCGGCGATGGCGCGCTCGGCGGGCAGGCGCTCGGCGCTCGAGGCCCCGTAGAAGCCATGTAGCCCGTCAGCGCGCGACAGGACGTAGGCCGCATCCTCGGGCATCGAGATCGGACCGCCGTGGCAGAGCAGGATGATGTCGCCGCGCACCGACCGCGCGGCTGCCGAGATGGCGTCAATCTCGGTCACGCACTGGTCAAGTGTCTTGGCTGAGGTCGCACCGATGCTGCCCCCGGTCGTGACGCCCATGTGGGCCACGATGATGTCGGCCCCCGCGCCTGCCATCGCGACCGCCTCGTCGGGGTTGAAGACATAGGGTGTCGTCAGCAGGTCCTGGCGATGCGCCTCCGCGATCATGTCGACCTCCAGGCCGAAGCCCATTCCGGTCTCTTCGAAACTTTGCCGCATCTGGCCGTCGAAAAGGCCGATCGTCGGAAAGTTTTGCACGCCAGAAAAGCCCATCGCCTTCAATTCGGACAGGAACTGCGGCATCAGAAGGAAGGGATCGGTGCCGTTCACACCTGCAAGGACGGGGGTGTGCTTGACGACCGGCAGGACTTCGACCGCCATTTCCTTGACGATCTGGTTGGCGTTGCCATAGGCGAGGAGCCCCGCTGCCGATCCGCGCCCCGCCATCCGGTAGCGGCCGGAATTGTAGATGATGATCAGGTCGATGCCGCCGGCCTCTTCGGCCTTGGCGGAAAGGCCGGTGCCTGCCCCCCCGCCGATGATGGGCTGGCCCTTTGCAATCATCCGGGTCAGCCGGTCGAGGATGGTCTGTCGCGGTATGGCGGGCATCATCGCTCCTCAAGCGCAAGGAAGGTGTTGGCGGCGGCCTTGGCGAAGGCCGGATCGTTGATATGCAGGGGAAGTGCCACGAGGCGCGCCGGGTCTTTGACCGTCTGGGACAGCGCCTCGAACAGTGCCGCGTCCGCCTCGGGCCACCAGAAGGGCCCCCCCTCGACATCAAGGGCCGAGACGCCGCAGAGCGGCAGCAGCAGGCGGACGGGGCCGGAGCAGGCGTTCAGCTTGCCGCCGATCCAGCGACCCATCTCGGCATTCTCGTCCGGCGTGGTCCGCATCAGCGTGATGTTCGGGTTGTGGATGTGAAAGAGCCGGTCCCGGTAGCGGTCGGGCACGGTGGTCGGGGCCCAGAAGTTCACCATGTCCAGCGCGCCGACCGAGCCGACCCACGGCGCCCCCGTGCGCGCCACGACATCCAGCCTGTCGGGCAGCGCGGGCAGCACGCCGCCGAACAGCAGGTCCGCAATTTCGGTCGTCGTGATGTCGATCAGTCCCGATAGCACCCCTTGGTCCAGCAACCGCTCCATCGACCTCCCGCCCGTGCCCGTGGCGTGGAACACGAGGCAGTCATGGCGCTCGCGCAGATGCTCGACGATTGCGGTGACGCAAGGGGTGGTCACCCCGAACATCGTCAGGCCAAGCGCAGGCAGGTCCGCGCCTGCCGCCGGGGCAGGGGCTGCGACCGCGCCCACAAGCGCATGCGCCGCGTTCGAAAGGATGACGCGGCTCAGGCGGTTCAGGCCCGCGCTGTCGGTTACCGAGGGCACCATGATGATGTCCGACAGCCCGACATAGGCCGAGGTATCGCCCGAGGCCAAGGTCGAGACCATGACCTTGGGCAGGCTGTAGGGCAATTCGCGCATCCCCGCGCAGGCGATGGACGTCCCCCCGCCTCCGCCCACCGCGATGACGCCTGCGATCCGGTCGGCGTTCGTGCGGCACCAGCGGGCAAAGGCCTCGCCCATGCCGGTCACCGCAGTCCCGCGATCCTGGGTTTCGAGGATCACCGCACCCTCGGGGTGACAGGCCGCCACGGCGCGGGCGGGCACATCGACCGGAATCGACGGCGCGCGCGTTCCAAGGTCGACCACCGTCACCGCATGGCCTGCGGCGCGGATGAGATCGCGCAGGTAGCCGATCTCTTCGCCCTTGGTGTCGCAGGTGCCTGCGACATGGATCGTTCGCACGGAAGTCCTCCTCGTCGGCATCGGCATCGGCGACGGCGCAGGTCGCGGGCAATCTGGCTTGATTGGCCGCAAGACGCCAGCGCGATCTTGCCCGGGCGGCGGCCCTTGCCCGGCCCCGCCGTGCAGGCCGGGACGGTCCGCTGGGCCACCGACCGGGCAGGCGCGGACCGCATCGTTCGGGGCGCGGCGTCGGACAGGTCGCACGGGGCCGGTTTGCGCTGCGATGACGGTCTTTTGGCACGGTGACGCCATTGAAACGGTCGGACGCCGCGCCGTTTGGCGGATTGGCGCGCCATGGATTTCGGGGTTGAAGATGTCCGGTCATGCGGTCGCCTCGCGCTTCGTTTTAGGTCTCGGCGCCCCGGATGGGCGGCGGGCGGTGTGGATGCTGCTTGCTGCCGCGCTTCTCTGGGGGTCGGGAAACGTGGCCAACAAGACGATCCTTCAGGACGTCGACCCGTGGTCCGCAGTGTTCCTGTGCAGCCTCATGGCTGCAGCGGTTCTGTTGCCCTTCGCCCTCGCCGATCTTCGTCGCGGCGACCGCTGGCCCTGGCTGCGAAGCTGTGCGGTCCCGTCGGTGCTTTTCGCGCTGGCCCTCGGGCTGGAGCAGATGGCCTATGTCACCGCAACCGTCACCAATGGCAGCTTCCTGCTGAACGCTGCCTGCGTCCTCACGCCCGCCTTCGCCTTCATCTGCCTCGGCGACAGGGCCAGCCCGTCGCTGATGGTCGCCGCCGTGGCCATGCTTGTCGGGGCCTTCGTCATAAGCGGGGCCGACCTGTCGGCGGGCGCGCTGAACCTGGGGGACAAGCTGTGCCTTCTGTCGGCGGCGGCCTATGCGGGCTGGGCGGTGGCGCTGGGCCGACAGGCCATGCGGCACGGGCGGCCTGCGGCCACGACCTTTTTGCACTGCGTCACGGCGGCAGTGCTCGCCTTGCCCTTCGCGACCACGGTCCAGGCCGCAGACGGGCCTCGGCTTCTCGCGGCTATGCCCGAAGTTCTGTATCTCGGTGTCCTGTCGACCGCCTGCGCCTTGCTGCTGATCATCGCCGCGCAGTCTCGTGTCTCCGCCTCGGTCGCCGTGCTTCTGACCGGGGTGGAAAGCCTGTTCGGCGCGGCGGGGGGCATCCTTGTCCTGGGCGAGGTGCCCAGCCGCATGACCCTGCTTGGCGCGTTCCTGATCTTGTCGGCGGTCGGGCTTGTTGCCCTCGGGGCGGCACGCTCGACGATCCCGGCGCGGGCCGGGGTGGCGGGATGACCGTAGGCTCGCGGCTGTCGCTGCCGGCCATCGCGGACCCGGCCACACCGTCCCGTTTGCTGGACAAGCGGGGATTTGTTGCTCATTGTAATGCTTGTGGCGACAATGTTGGCGGAAGGGCGTGCGATGCGTATCCGCGTCGACGGGCCATTTTGTGTGATCCAGAATGACGGCGCCGACATTACGCCGAAAGGCATGAAAGAGCGTGCCCTGTTCGGCATGCTGGCGCTGTCGCCGGGTCAGCGGCGCACCCGCGCCTGGCTTCAGGACAAGCTGTGGAGCGACAGCGACGCGGCAAAGGCTTCGGGCAGTTGCCGCCAGGCACTGGCCAACTTGCGAAAGGCCCTTGGCCCCGAACGAGCACGGCTTCGGTCCGACCGGAGCACTGTCTGGCTTTTCCCCCTCGCGGTGGTCGAGGACCGGGGCGAGGGCGAACTTCTGGACGATCTCGACGTGCGCGATCCCGAGTTCACCGACTGGCTGCGCGATCAGCGGCAGGCCCGCGCCGACACGGGCCGCGCTGCTGCTGGCCCCGCCGCGACCGTGCCCGGCCCCTTCCTGTCTGGCCCTGCACCACGGCGGCAGGTCGTGGCGATCCTTCAGACCGCACGGGGCGGCGGACCTCGTGCCGAATTTCTGCTGCGCGCGCTTTGCCAGCGGATCGGCGGAGAGCTTGTCCTGCTGCGCGGGTTCGATGTCGTGCAGGTCGAAGGCGGAGATTTCAGCAGCAGGGGGGTGGAGCCGGTCGCGCTGATCGACGTCGAGACCTATTCGGACCGCGACGGCGAGTTCGCGATCGTCCAGGTCCTGAGCGCGCCCGACCGCCGCTCGGGCTGGTCGGGCCGGTTATCCCTCAGCGGTCCGATCGGCGATCTCTGGGTGTCGGACGATGCCACGCGGGTCGTCAACCGCACGGTTCAGGCGGTGGTGGACATGGTGGCCTCGACGCCGGCGATGAAGCCGCTCGTCGCGGTCAACCGGGCCGTCCAGCGGATCTACGAGTTCGACCGGACACGGCTGGCCCGCGCGGACGAGATGCTGAACGGTGCCGCGACGGACGACTTGCAAGGGCTGGCCCTTGCCTGGCGCGGCTTCGTGCGGCTGACGCTGGCGCTCGAGTTCCGCGACATGTCGGGGATCAATGCCGTCGAGGCCGAGTCCTTCGCGCAAGAGGCCCTTGCCGCGATGGGCGAGCATCCGGTCGTACTCGCGCTCGCCTCGCAGGTCCGCATGAAGGTGACGGGCGACATCGAGGCGGCCCACTACCTCGCGCTGCGCGCCGCCGAGATCGGTGACCAGAACCCCTATGCGCTCGAGGCGTTGTGCCAGTCGCTGATCATGCACGGTCACTCCGCGCAGGCCGACATCGTGGCGATGCGGGCGCGGCGCGCTGCCGAAGGGTTGCCGCACAGCTTCAACTGGGACATGCAGTCCTGCCTGTCTGCGCTGTCGGTCGGGCGGGTAGAGGCCGCGCATCAGGCGGCGGCGGACTGCCACCGCAAGATGCCCTTCTACCGTCCCGCCCTGCGCTACCTCGTGGCGCTGTCGTTCCTTCTTGGGCGGCGCGACGACGGGATCGCCTTTGCGGCCCGCCTGAGACGGCTCGAGCCCGATTTCGAGCCGCACCTGCTGACCTCGCCCGACTATCCGATGGATACGCTTCGCACCCTTGGTCTTGTCGATGCGCTACGGCTTTGCATCGACTGACGTCAGATCGGCGGGCGAGGGCTGAGGCCCAGCAGCCAGCGCGCGTGAAGTCCGACCGCCGCCGAGGTTCCCGACAGACGCACGCGCCGGGCGGTGCCGTTCGCGGCGCAGTCCACGCCCCGCAAGGGCCAGCCGTCGTCGACCAGTGCTGCCCAGTCCCACGGCAGGGCATCGGCACGATTGCCCGAGTACCAGGCCTGCCGGCGCGCGCCGCCGCCAAGCCGCTCGTCTGCCTGAACGGCCATCGTCCCCGGTACGGTCGTCAACAGCGACGCGGTGCCCGTCCGGCGCACGACGCCTGCGCTGTCATCTTCCAGCAGTGGGACGCCGAAGGCATCCGTCTCGCGGTATCGGACGTCGGCGAAGGTGGCGGGCCAGCGCGGCCGGCCCCTGTCGCCCGCCAGATCGCGGTCGTCTCGCAGCGCGTAAAGGTCCACCGCCTGTGTTCCCGGTTCCGCGATCCGCCAGTCGCCGGCCGGCGCCGGCGGGGCACCGGCCCGGTCCCACGCCGTCCCGATCAGGGCAAAGCGGACCCGCGCCGATGTCGCCGTATCGGCCCGCCGCACCAGCGCGCCGATGGGGAAGTCGCCCCGCAACAAGAGAGCGACGTCGCCTTCGGCCAGCGAGATCGCGATCGCGGGCTCGCCGGGCGGTGTGATCCGAAGATCGACCGTTCCGCCCAGGCCCGCCCTGACGAGTTCCACGCCGTTCGGGGAAAAGTCGTCGGGCGGCGCGCGCCAGATGACCGAGCGCTGCGGGTTCGGCTCCTCGGCAGATGGCGGGTCGAACCGCGCGACGCAGCGGTCCTGCAGGTGGTTGCCGGTCGGCACGACCAGATCGACCTTGCGCGCCGTCTGCGCCAGAAGCCGCCCCAGCGCCGCGACGGCGGGGTGCGAGCCGTCATGCGGCCCCGACACGAAGCCGAAGGGCAGCACGATGACCAGTGGCAGATGCTCGAGAGGTTGGGTCGCGGCTAGGATCATCTCGACGATCAGCGTCAGCACGGCCAGCAGGCTGTCGCCGTCATGGTCGCGCAGGACGTACATCGGCAGTTCGAAGCCGAACACCGCCACATCGTCCTGATCGTCGGCGAGACCCCCGACCATAAGGTCGGCAACCCCGGTGCCGTGCCATCCCCGGTCGGACCAGGCGCGACCATCCACCCCGAAGAAGCTGCCCGGAAAGCGGGCGCCGAGTTCGGCAAGGACCGCCCTTGGCCCGGCTGTATCGGCAAGCTGGCAAAGCCGCGCGATCTCGGCCTGGTCGAGCCTTTGGGCGGCGTCGTTGTTGCCACCCGGCGCATTGAAGTCGAGGTAGGTCATTTCGCGGAAGCGCGAGGACGGGCCCGAGCGGAACGCCCGGTCCCAGAACGCGATGCCGCCGTCGACGATAGCGGCCACCGTGCGGGCCCCGGCGACGAGGTTGGCCGCATGGGGCTGAAACGGCACGTCGATGCGGTCTGCAACATCGGTCGGCGGGCCGAGGAACCAGTTGTCGGCCGGGCCATCGTCACCGATCTCGGCGCGGATCGCCTTCAGCATCGAGGCCAGTGCCACGGGGTCTTGCAGCGTGGCGCTGTCGACCATGAAAGACGGCGCGCTCTGGCGGCAGGGCGCGCCCTCTGGCGCGGCGCTCGGCAGCTGGAACAGCCGCCGCCCCTGCAGGGGGGCGGTCCCGGTAAGGTCAGCCATCGCGGCCGGAAGGTAGTTGTAGGGCAAAAGGCCGGGCAACGCGGACCGGATCACCTTGAAGGACATCTCGGCGGTCATGGGCTGTCTCCCGTCACGTCCCGCCCCACGAGGACCGCCAGCCAGGTCAGAAGGCCGGGGGGCAGCGCGGCGAGGGTGGCAGGCGCGCAGGCGGGAACGTCGAGGGGATGCAGCAGGCCCGGGCCAAGTGCGTAGTCCTCGACCTCGGCCCAGGGCGCACCGTTCGGCACGATACCGGCGGACAGCGCAGGCGGCGGGGCCGAAGCCAGGACGGCAACGCCGAACACCCTCCGGACGACCAAACCCCCAAGGCTGTCGCCCAGCAGCGCACCCGCGAGGTGGTCGACCGGGTAATGCACGCCTGCGAAACCCCGGTTGAGCGCGATCCGAAGGGCAAGCCTGCGAAGGTTGGCCGCACGCTTGGGGTAAAGCGCGCCGAGGACCGTCGCGAGTGCGAAGGCCTCGGTCGCGTGGCCGCTGGGAAAGGCGCTGTGGGCGGGCGTCTGGATCACCGGCGCCACGTCCGCCGCCAGTTCCTCGGGGCGGGGCATCTGGAACACGGCCTTGACCTCGGTCGCAACGCGGAAAGCCACTTCCTCGACGACCGCAAGCAGGGTCAACAGCCAGCGCCGCGTCTCGGGGGGCGTCGGCACGGCAAGCGCCAGGAAGCTGACGATGTCGGTCTGCTGGGCGACGATCTCGGTCAGCCGTTCGTCCCGGTGCCACTTCTGCGCCCGCAGGACGTCGATCTGGGCCTGCCAGAAGCCTTCCGTTCCGGGACCGGTCCTGAGTGCCAGATCCAGAAGCAGACGCCCCTCGACGTGCAGGGTCGCCCGCCGCTCCGCCGGTCCGGTGCTTTGGTCGCGGACGGTCACGCCGTCCAGCAGCGCCTTGACCATAAGGTGCATCCGGTGCCGGTCGGTCATGCGGCGGAACAGCGCCGCCTCGGACGGGCGCTGCAAGGCGCCGGTCTCGATCGGCTCTGGCGGGCCGTTCAGCGCCAGCATCGCCGATTGCAGCGCGCTCGACAGCATCAGGGACGAGGCGTCGCCCAATCCGGCAAGCTCGTCGTCGAGGATGCCGGACTTGTTGGATTTGTTCGATTTGTTGGATTTGTTGGATTTGTTCGACGTCGCCATGCCCCGACACCTCTCCGCTGCGGTATGCGGAGAAGACTGACGCAGCGTCAGCGCAGCGTCAAAAGTCGGTTTCGCGCGGACCGAACGAGTCCGTCAGGGCCGCCGTTCAGGCCACCGCGAGGGCAGCGTCCAGCAGGGCCTTGATCTCGGCCCGCGCGGTGCCCGCGACGATGCGGCCGATCTCGTCCCGACCCTTCAGCGCGACGAGAGTCGACCGGCGCGGGATGTTCAGCGCCTTTGAAAGCTCACCCTTGCCATGCTCGTCCCAGTCCACCGTGAAAAACACGATGCTCTGCTCGTAGGCCGGGTTTTCGGCCTTGAGTTCGGTCAGAACCCGTTCCTGCGCGGCGCAGGTCGAGCACCAGCTGGCCCAGAAATCCAGCAGGACGATCTTCCCCGCGTCCATGGCGGCCTCGGCCGCGCCGGGGGTGTAGAGGGTCGCCGCCGTTGCGCGCGACGCAAGGGGCAGAAGGCAGAGGCCTGCGGACAGGGCAAGGAAATCTCGGCGATACATTTGGGCTCCTTTGGGTCAGAGGGAAACGGAAAGGTCGATCAGCCAGGCGGGCAGCGCATTGATGAGCCAGCCTTCGACGGCGTGGTTCAGGCCGAACCAAAGCGCCAGTCCGACGAGGACGAAGGTCACGCCCATCACGGGCTTGGCGCGGTCTGCAAGGGATCGCAGCAAGGTCTGCCGCCGCCGGATCGCCGACTTGGCCCCATAGGCCAGACCGAGGATCAGCGTCGAGACCCCGAGCGCGAAGGCGACCATGATGGCACCCGCCCGGCCCAGGCTTTCGCCTGTCGACGCAAGCGCGATGGCGGCACCAAGAGTGGGGCCGATGCACGGACTCCACACCGCGCCGAGAAGTGCGCCGGACAGCAGCTGCCCACCAAGTCCCGCCTCTGCGGTCGTGTCGATCTGCGCGTCGGCACGGGCGGCAAGGCCTGCTGTCGCGGTGGCGAAGCGGCCCGACATCGCAGGGACCAGCATCACGAGGCCGAAGCCGACCATAACAAGGGCAGCCGCCTGCGAAACGCTGTCGGATGTAAGCCCGAGCGCGGGCCCGATCGCCGTGACCCCAAGGCCCAGGATCACGAAGGACAGGCTCATTCCAGCCGCCAGCGCCAGCGGGGCGCGGCGATCGCGGTGCAGGCTGCTGGCCAGGACGATGGGCAGGACCGGCAGGACGCAGGGGTTGATAAGCGTCAGAAGCCCGGCGAGGTAGGCGAAGATCAGTTCCATCCGTTCCCCCGCCGCCCGGTTCTTGCATACAAGCCACCACCGCAACCACGCCGCTGCACTGTCCGCCTTTTGGGGCTGTTGGGCGTGGTTGCCGCTTTGGGGTTTGTCATCTCGGTCTTGTCCCCTGGCCGCGCGGTTCGTGACGCTGTGCAGGACAGTTCGCGGACGGGACCTGCGCGTTACGCTTGTCACGATCTTGTGTATGGGTAGCGTGGCGTCGCCGGGAACAGGCCTCGTGTGTAACAAACAGGTTTGCAGGCCGAACCGGCAGGGTGGGATGACGGATCAGATCGACGCGTGGGATCAGCTTCTTGCGGCCGCGAATGCCGGAGATGCGCGGGCCTATGCCCGCTTTCTGGAAGCCGTGGCGCCGGTTCTGCGTGGGATCGTTCGGGCCAGGGGCGGCAGCCTTGGCGAGGCGGGCTGCGAAGATGTTCTGCAGGAGGTTCTCCTTGCGATCCACCTCAAGCGGCATACCTGCCTTCCGGGTGCTCCGGTGCGGCCGTGGCTTTACGCGATCACCCGCTACAAGGTGGTCGATGCCTTCCGTGCGCGGGGAAAGCATGTCGATCTGCCGATCGAGGACTTTTCCGACCTGCTGGCGGCAAGTGCCGGGCCTGACCCGACCGAGGCGACCGACATGGCCAAGATGATCGGCATGCTGGACGGGCGGTCCGCCGAGATCGTTCGCAAGATCGGACTCGAAGGCTTCAGCGTGGCCGAAACTGGCCGCGCCCTGACGATGAGCGAGGGTGCCGTGCGCGTGGCCCTGCACCGGGCGTTGAAAAGCCTGGCCGCCCTGCGGGAAAGGCACCTGGAATGAAGACCGACGACCTGATCCGGGCCCTCGCTGCGGATACGGTGCGCCAGCCCGCGCTGCCGGGCAGCCTGGTGCCTGCACTGATTCCGTCGCTCGCCTTGGCTGTTCTGGCGGTCTGGCTGGGACTCGGGTTCCGCGCCGACCTGGGGGCCGCGCTTGTTGCCCCGGTGTCCGCCGCGCGCATCCTGCTGACCGGGGGGCTTGGCCTTGTGGCCGCCCGTCTCGCCTTGCGGCTGGCGCGGCCCGACGGGGCGGAGGGCATGCGCCTCTGGCCGCTTGCGGCGATCGCGGCGGCGGCGATTGCTCTTCTGGGCTGGGCCTGGGCTACGACGCCTGCCGAGGCGCGCGGGATGGCAATCGTGGGCAAGACGATGACGACCTGTCTCGTGACCATCCCGCTTCTCTCGGTCCTGCCGGTGGCGACGCTGCACGTCCTCCTGCGGCGGGGGGCTACGACCGCGCCTGCGCTTGCGGGTCTTCTGGCCGGTTTGGCCGGGTCGGGCCTGTCGGCTGCGATCTACGCTCTGCACTGCACCGAGGACAGTCCGCTCTTCTACGTCACCTGGTACGGCCTTGCGATTGCGGGCGTGACGCTGATCTCGACCTTGGTCGGCTCCCGCAGCCTGCGCTGGTAGCTGCGGTCAGCGCACCTCGAACCAGTCGAGGGCCATCTCTGCCCAGCCATCGGGGATGCGGTGCCCACCGTCGTGCAGCGCGAAGCGCAAGTCGGTGCCGGGTCGGCATTGCGTCCAGCGCGCGACCGCGAAGATGCCCGTAGCCTCGATGCGGTCCGCCCGCGACGACGGACAGCCGTCGGTCACGCGCCAGACCTCCATCGCCTCGAACACATTGCCTTGCACAAGGTCCGGCCGGATCACCCGCCCGGTCAAGGGCACGGTCCCGTCCGCCTTTCCGTGCGTGTGCAGCAAGCGCACCGGCCCCGCGCAGGCCGCCGGATGGGGCCGCCAGAAGCTGCCCGCAACGGGGGCATAGGCGGCAAATGCTTCCGGTGCGCGGCAGGCGACATAGCTTGTCATCGAGCCGCCGATCGAAAAGCCCGCAAGCAGCATCGCGTTGCGGTCCAGCCCGAACCGCGCCGCCGCATCGTCGGCCACGGCGATCAGAAAGGCTGTCTCGTCACGGGTCGCGGGACGGTCGGGATGAAAGTCCCAGGACCGGCCCTTGCCTGTCCGGCGCGGCTGCCCATCAGGGGCAATGACGGCATAGCCGCGCCTCAGGACAAGGTCGACCATTCCGGTCATGCGGATCGACCCCAGTCCGTCGCCGCCATAACCATGCAGGAACAGGATCGCCGGGACCGGACCCATCGCCCCCTCGGGCAGCGCGATGTGATAGGTGCCGCCCGGCACCGAGCATGGCCCGGGCGCGTCGCCGCAGGCGGCGAAAGCGACCGAGGCGCCAAGCGCCATCGCGACCGACAGGACAAGACGAAGGACCGCACGAGCCGGGGTGATCCGCCAGGGTGTCGCCCGCCCGGCCTTTATCATGCGCGCAAGCCCGAGCGCGGTGCGGTCTCGGCTTCCGTCGCGGGGGGGCGCGGGGCGGGGGTCTTCCAAGGCTGACTTTTGAAATAGGCCGCGATGCGGGCGACGCCGACGATCAGGGCAAAGCCCGTCAGGTTGACCGCCAAGGCGGCAAGCGGGCCGCCTCCCGTCAGGGTCAGGACCGCCCCGAGGACGCGCGCCAGCACCATCGAGGCGGCGAAGACCGCAAGCGACTGCTGGCCCACGCGGCAGATGAGGCCGATCAGGTCCCCCGCCCAGCCGGTCCGGCGCAACCGCTCGCCCTGTGGCCCAACGGCCACCCAGGCGAGGTAGGCCAGCGCCAGAAAGTGCACATAGCGCAGGATGCCGAAGTCGGTCTTGTCGAACAGCGGTGCGGCGGCCCGCCGTATGTCGCGGATCGCCTCGACCTGGCTTGTGATCTTGCCCCACGCAAAGGGCACCGACAGAAGGATGATCCCCACCGCGAGCCAGACGAGCGCGCGATGGACGGGGGGGGCCGGCAGCCAGCCCGCCATCAGCGCGAAGCCGGTGAAGAACACGAGTTGCCATGCGAAGGGGTTGAAGAACCAGGGCCGATCCGACGGCGTCTCGAACCACAACTCGGCCGGCAGGTTCAGCCACCCCGCCGCCGCCGCCGCCCAAAGCGCGAGACTGGCCAGAACCGCCAGCCGCACGTCAAGCCGCGCCAAGGCCATCATCACAGGGATCAGCGCAAGGATGACGAGATACATCGGCAGGATGTCGAAGTAGTTGGGAACGTAGGTCAGCGTCATGAGGCCGATCAGGTTCGGTCCGGTGTTGTCGAGGAAGGGCGAAAGGTTCAGCGCGTTCACCTGATCGCGCGGAAAGACGCCGGTCATGTTCAGCGCCAGCATCAGCCCGAGGGTCGTGAAGAACACCCCCAGGTGCACCCAGTAAACCTGCCAGACCCGGTGCGCGATCCGCAACGTGCCCATCGCCCATCCCGCCCGGCCGAAGAGCGCCCCGAAGGCCACAGCCGAGGCCATGCCCGAGCAGAAGACGAACATCTCGGTCGCGTCCGAAAAACCGAAGCGGGCCGGTATCCACAAGGTCCAGGGATTGTTGGTGATATGGGCGATCAGGATGATGAACATGCCGAGGCCCCGGAAGAAGTCCAGCCGTGGGTCGCGCTGCCTCGGGACGGCGGCGGCCACGTCAGACGGCCTGCGCGCGTGCGGCGTCGATCAGCGACAGGCGGGCGGCGGTGTAGCCGTCGACCGATCCCGCGCGGCGCGCCATCCGGCCATGCAGCAACCCCGCCGCCGCGTCGGCATACCCGCCGCGCAGGGCGGCCTCGATCGTGATCCGCTCGAAAACATCCCGCTGGGCATGGCTTCCCCCGATCTGCTGAAGGTCGGCCCGCCCGGTCCGCAGGTGCATCCACGCCGCCGCATACTCTCCGGCCGCGAAGGCCTGAAGGCCCTGCGCGACATGCAGGCCCGGATGCGCGATCACCCGCTGCGCCTCGTTTGCGGCAGGCCGTGTGGATTGCATCCGGGCGATGAGCCCCGCTGCCGCCTCGTCCCGGTCGCCGCCGCACAGGGCCAGCAGGTAGTGCAGGTCGGCAAAGGCGAGGCACCCGTCCACGGCACGTGTCTCGGACAGATCGGCAAGCTCTTCCCAGCGGTCGCCCACATCGACGCCCTCAAGCTCGAGCCGTGCCAGAAGCGAGGCCCCGTTCGAGATGTCGCGGTAGTCATCGGTCTTTTCGGCCCGGATGTCGGCATCATAGAGCGCCAGCGCCGTGTCGTGTTCGCCAAGGTCGAGATGCATCAGGGCGCGGTGCCACCAGACGTGGAAACGGAAGTTGTTGCAATGCGCCCACGACCCTTCGCGGCCCGTCAGCCAGTCGAGCCCGTCCTGCGCGCGGCCTGTGGTGTCGTAGACATGCGCCACTGCATGAAGGCCCCAGGCGTCGTCCGGGGCAAGGGCCACCCCTTCGCGACCGATCCGCTCGGCCCGCGCGAACTCGCCCGTCTCCTCAAGCGCGAAGGCGTGACAGCCGAGGATATAGCCCCGCGCCGGGTGATCGTCCCAGGCCGCGATGACGCCCTCGACCGAGGCGCGCATCGCCTCGGGGCGGCCCATCACGAAATGGATGGCCTGGATCATCTTCATCGCCAGCGCATCGCGCGGGTTCAGGTTCAGGATCACCTGCATCCGGGTGGCAGCCCGCGTCGGCCGACCGTGCAGCCAGTCGCCCAGCGCATGTACGAAGGCGATCTCGCGCATCGTCGCGGGTGCCCCGGCGAGGGCTGCCGCATAGGCCTGTCGCGCGACCGCCACCATCTCGGCCCGGCCCAGCAGCAGGCAGGACACCCCCCGGATCGCCTGCCCCAGCGCGAAATCCGGGGCTGCGGCGAGTACTCGGTTCAGGTCGGGGCCTGTGCTAGCCGCATGGGACAGGACACCCAGGATCACCCGGTTCCAGTCGCCGATCAAGTGTGCGGGCAGCGAGGTCGGGATGCCGCTCAGGTCATCGGACATCGGCATGGAGGGGCCTTTCGGACAGGGGCAAGGGGCCGCGAGTCACCTGCGTCGCACGCAAGTATGCCATGCGTTTCGTGGTCCGGGTGGGCTTCGTTACGGACGCGATGGAGTGTGACACGCACCTCACGCAGGCGTGACGGGGTCCGGCCTAGAATGCCCCGTCATAGGCGCGGCGCGGGATATGCGCGGCAATCAGGGTGAAGCTGTCGCGCCCGAGCGCTGCCGTCGCCTCGGCCGCCAGCGTGGCGCTGTCGGCCACATCGACCCCGTGACCGCCGAAGGCCCGCGCGAGGGCGGCGAAATCGGTGGCATGGCCGGGTTCGCCGAAGTCGACCCCCAGGTTCGGGCGCTGGCTGGCGCGCTGCTTCATCTCGATCAGGGTCAGGCTGTGGTCCACAAGGACGCAGATGACGACCGGCAGGTTTTGTGCCGACAGGGTGGCAAGCTCTCCCGCGCCCATCTCGAGCCCGGCATCGCCGACGAAGGCGAGGACCGGCACATCGGGCCGCCCGAGTTTTGCGCCCGCGGCCAGCGGCACGGCGCAGGCCATGGTGCAAAGGCCCGACGATTGCAGCATAAGGCGCGGGGCAGGGCAGTCCCACATCTGGCTGACGAGAATGCGGTGCGCGCCCGAGTCTGCGGTGATGACCGTCTCGGGGGGCATCACGCCCCGCAGGGTCGAGAAGACCGCATGCGGCCCCCAGCCATCGGGGCCTGCAAAGGCCGCCTTCAGGGCGGCCCGCGCGGCCTGTGGCTGACCATCCGGCCAGCGGGCCGGGGCGGCGTGGCGCAAGGCGGCAAGGGTCGCCGCAAGGTCGGCGACCAGGGGAATGTCGGCGCGGTGCATCCCGTGGTCGCGCCTGACCGGGGCGATGTCGATGACGGTCTGGCCGGGGCCGAAGGGGTTGCGCCAGCCGATCCGCATCTCGATCGGATCGTAGCCCAGCAGAAGGATCGTGTCGGCCTCTGCGATCAGCGGCATCAGGACCCGGTCCGCGCGCGGCGACAGGCCCGCGCCGCCAAGGCATAGCGGATCGGCCTCGGGCATCAGGCCCTTGCCCTTGTAGGTGGTGATCAGCGGGATGCCATGCGCCTTGCAGAATGCGGCGATCGCGGGACCGGCGGCGGCATTCACCGCATCGACCCCCGCGATCGCGAGCGGTCGCCTTGCGTCTTGCAGCGCAGCGAGCGCGTCGGCTACGCCCGCCGCCGACGGCAGGCCCGGGGCGTTGGCCCAGGGGCGGGGAAGGGGTCCTTCGGTCGCAGCCCCTTCCGCCACGGTGATCGGCACATCGACATGCACCGGTCCGGGCTGGCCCGAGGTGGCAAGCGCGATGGCCTTGGCCATGCCCGCCCCGACAGCCCCGGAGGCCAGGCGAAAGCTGCCCTTGACGACCGGACGCAGCATGGCCTGGTGGTCGAAAACCTGGTGGGTATAGGTCTCGGCTTCGGCCGCATCGACGCAGCCTGTCAGGAATATCAGCGGCACCCTGTCCTGCATCGCATTGGCCACGACGTTCACGGCATTGGCCACACCTGGGCCGAGCGTCGCCACAAGGACCGGCAGGGCCCCGGTCATGTGCCAGAGCCCTTCGGCCATGAAGCCGCCGCCGTTCTCGTGCTTGACGAGGACAAAGCGCAGACCGGCATCGTTCAGCCCCTGCATCACGGCCAGAACCTCGCCGCCCGGGATGCCGAACGCATGCGTGGCCCCGGCCTCTGCCAGTGCCGTGCCGATGATGTCCGCGCCGGTTCTTGTCATGCTTACCCCTTCCCGAACAACACCGCCTGCCATTGGCGCAGCCCGCGTGCCGATCCCGCGCCGACAAGAGGTGACAGGGCGGGCGGAAGATTTCAATGAGGGCAGAAATCGTGGTTGGGCGCGATCCGGCACGCTTGGCCTCGCGCGGGTCTGCGCGGAGCAGGCCGATCACACCGGGCGCATGCTGCCGGGATCGGTGATGCGGACGGTCGGACGCCCTCATCGGACCTGGCTGACAGGCGTGGCGATGCATCGCCGCCACGGTGTCGGCAACAACCCTCGTTACGTCCATCACGGAACCGGACCCCGGTCGGGGAGGTTTCCAGACGAGGCCCGGACCGCCCGATGGTCGTCCGCTGCCCAACCCTGTCCGACCGTCTTGAAAGGGTCGCACCTGCCCGTCGCCGGAAGAAGGAAGCCGCATGCCCCGCCTCGTCGTCGCTTCGAACCGTACCGCCCCGCCGGGAGAGGCCCGGCCCGGTGGCCTGGGCGTCGCCCTGCGCGATGCGCTGGTCGAGGCGGGCGGCGGCGTCTGGTTCGGCTGGTCGGGCGACGTGCTCGCCCGCGAGACGCGCGGTGTGCGGCTCGTCTCGGACGGACCGCTCGACTATGCGCTGGTCGACCTTACCGCTGCCGAGTACGAGGGCTATTACCTCGGCTACGCCAACCGGACCCTCTGGCCGGTGTTTCACTATCGCCTCGACCTTGCGCTTTTCGAGGATGCGGCCTTCGCAGGCTACGAGGCGGTCAACCGCCGGTTCGGTCGCACGCTTTATCCACTGCTGCGCGAGGGCGACGTGGTTTGGGTACATGACTATCATCTGCTGCTGCTTGGACAGGAATTGCGGAACGAGGGGTGGCAGGGGCCGCTCGGGTTCTTCCTGCACATTCCCTTCCCGCCGCCCGAGATCTTCGCGGCCCTTCCCCAGCATGCCCGCGTTGCCCGTGCGCTGCTCGACTTCGACCTGCTGGGATTCCAGACCGACCGCGACGTGGGCAACTTCCGCCGCTACCTGGAGACGCATCACGGGGCCGTCGCGGGCGAGGATGAGGGTCAGGTCCTGGCTTTTGGACGGACTTGCCGCATCGCGTCATTCCCGATCGGGATCGACGCTGACGACATCGCCCGCCTCGCCGTCTCGGACGAGGCGAAAACCGCGGCAGCGCGGGTGGCACGGGTGATCGGGGATCGCGCGCTGGTGCTGGGTGTCGACCGGATGGACTACTCCAAGGGTCTGCCGCAGCGCATGGAAGCATTCGGTCGGCTGCTGGACGAGCATGAGGACCTGCGAAGCCGGGTCAACATGCTTCAAATCGCCCCGCCCTCGCGCGAGGCGGTCGACGCCTACCGGGTGCTGCGCCAGGACCTCGACCGGCTGTCGGGTCGCATCAACGGCGACTATTCGGATCTCGACTGGATGCCGGTGCGCTATCTTGCGCGCAGCTATGGCCGCGACGTGCTGGCGGGGCTTTACCGGCTGGCCCGGGTCGGGCTTATCACGCCGCTTCACGACGGCATGAACCTTGTCGCCAAGGAATTCGTGGCCGCGCAGGACCCCGAGGACCCCGGCGTGCTGGTGTTGTCCGAGTTCGCGGGCGCCGCCGAGCGGATGGGCGCCTCGCTGCTCGTCAACCCGCACGACACCGGGGCCGTGGCGGATGCGATGCTGCGCGCTATCACGATGCCGCTCGAGGAACGCACGGCGCGGTGGCGCGAGCTTGACGCAGAGGTGCGGACCCATGACGTGGCGGCGTGGCGACGTGATTATCTCGATGCGCTGCGAGCGGTTGCGGCATGACAGGCGCAGAGGGACTGCGGATTAGCCCGGACGATGCGTTGATCCTTGATCTCGACGGGACGCTTGCCGAGATCGTGCAGGACCCTGCGGCAGTGAGGCTGCCGCCCGACACGCACGCGGCGCTGGGCCGGTTGGCCCTGAGGCTGGGCGGGGCGGTGGCGCTGCTGTCGGGGCGGGATCTGCGGGACCTCGCGTCCCGTACGCCCGATACGGTCTGGCGTCTTGGCGGCCACGGGCTTGAGGTGCTGGCGATCGGAGTTAAGCCGCCCCCGCCGCTGGCCCCGCCGCCAGATGCCGTGCTGGCGCCGTTGCGCGCGGTGGCGCGGGATGGCGTCAGGCTTGAAATCAAGGGGCCGATCATGGCGCTGCATTATCGTCAGGCACCGGGCGCGGAAGCGGGCTGCGTTGCCGCTGCACAGGCCGCGGCCAAGGCCGCGCCGGGTCTGAAGGTCCAGCAGGGCAAGATGGTGGTGGAGGTAAAGCCCCTGACCGCCGACAAGGGCCGCGCCGTGGAGGCGCTGATGCGCCGCGCCCCGTTTGCCGGACGAAGGCCGGTGGTCTGGGGCGACGACGCGACCGACGAGGACGCGATGCGCGCGGCGCTCGCAATGGGCGGCACGGCCGTCAAGGTCGGCGAGGGCGAAAGCCTTGCCCCCTACCGCCTGCCCGACCCGGCGGCGGCCCGCGCCTGGCTTGCGCGCGAGGCGGATGCCGGGCCGGGTTGACGACCGCCACTGGTGGGACCACGGGATTGCCGTCCAGAGGAGGACGGGCACGGCTACGCCTAGAGTCCGTTCAGCGGCACCTTGAGGAAGCGCTTGCCGCTGTCGTCGGCAGGGGGCATCTGGCCTGCGCGCATGTTGACCTGCAACGACGGGATGATGAGCCGGGGCATGGCGAGTTGCGCGTCACGCTCGGTGCGGAAGCGGATGAACTCGTCCCGCGTCTTGCCGTTGCCGACATGGATGTTGTGGGCCTTTTCTTCGGCCACGGTGGTTTCCCACCGGATCTCGCGCCCGTTGGGGCCGTAATCGTGGCACATGAAAAGCCGCATCGCGTCGGGCAGCGCCAGCACCTTCTGGATCGAGTCGTAAAGCGTGCCCGCGTCGCCGCCCGGAAAGTCGGCCCGCGCCGAACCCCCGTCCGGCATGAAAAGCGTGTCGCCCACGAAGGCCGCGTCGCCCATGAGATGCGTCATGCAGGCTGGGGTGTGGCCGGGGGTCGCCATCGCGACGGCCTGCATCGTGCCCACCATGTAGGTGTCGCCATCCTCGAAAAGCGCATCGAACTGCGAGCCGTCACGCTCGAACTCGGTGCCTTCGTTGAAGATCTTGCCGAAGGTCTGCTGGACCACGACGATCCGGGCACCGATGCCGATCTTGCCGCCCAGCTTCTGCTGTATGTAGGGCGCCGCGCTCAGATGGTCGGCATGGACATGGGTCTCGATGATCCATTCCACCGTCAGGCCCAACTCTTCGACGCGCCGGATCATCGCGTCGGCATGGGTGTAGGTGATGCGCCCGGCTGCGTAGTCGATGTCCATCACGCTGTCGATGATCGCGCAGGCCTTTGAGGCCGGGTCCATCACGATGTAGCTGATCGTGTTGGTCTCGGCGTCGAAAAAGGCCTCGACCGTGGGCTTTACGTCGAGGGTGACGGGGTAAGGTGTCATGAAGGTCTCCGCTTGGTCTGGGGGGCGGTGGCCGCCTGTTGCGGCCTGCCGCCAAGCGCCTGAAGCCCCCTTGCAAGGAAGATGCCTGCGATGACGGCCCCGACAAAGGTGAAAACCTCCCACCGGCCGGTGCCGAGCGCGGGCAGGGCCCCGCCGGGGCAGAAGCCTGCGATCCCCCAGCCCACGCCGAACACCGCCGCGCCGCCCAGAAGGCGGGCGTCGATGGCGCGGCTGGAAGGTACCTGGAACGTCTCGGCCAGCAGAGGTGCCGTCCGGCCGAACACCAGCCGGTAGCCGATGAAAGTGGTGACAAGCGCCCCGCCCATCACAAGCGCGAGCGAGGGGTCCCAACTGCCCGCCACGTCGAAGAAGTTCAGCACCTTGGCCGGATTGGCCATGCCCGACAGCACGATCCCCGTGCCGAAGACAAGGCCGATGAGGTAGGCGGCGAGCAACGGCATCGGTCAGGTCCCGATCAGGTGGCGCAGCGTGTAGACGGTAGCGAAGGTCGCTCCCATGAAGGTCAGCGTCGCCACGATCGACCGGGGGCTGAGCCGTGCCATCCCGCACACCCCGTGGCCGGAGGTGCAGCCCGATCCGAAGGTCGCCCCGACGCCCACCAGCAGCCCGCCGACGACCAGCATCGTGGGCGAGACAGGTACGTCCACCGCAGGCATGCGTCCGGTCAGCGCAAGGAACGCCAGCGGGCCGCTGACCATGCCGAGCAAGACTGCGCCGCGCCAGGCGAACTCGGCACCCGAGGTCGGCGCGACCAGCCCGGTCAGGATGCCCGTCGCCCCCATGATCCGTCCGAGAACCAGCATCAGCAACGTGGCCGCGACCCCGATCAGGATGCCGCCGCCAAGCGATGACCATGGCGTGAAGGCCGTCTCCATCGCGTCAGGCCCGGCAAGTCTTGACGCCGAGGACCGAGTAGACCGGGCAGACCCGTGTCGCGGAGACGATCAGCATGACGATCCCGACCACGGCTGCGCCGTAGCGCAACAGAGGCCCCTCGAACTGCGGCAGCCCGCTGAAGAAGGCGAGATAGAGAAGTCCGAGGCCAAGGATGGCGCGAAACAGGCGATCGACCGATCCGACATTGACGCTCATGGCAGTTCCTCCGGTGAAAGTCGCCTTCTGGTTGGGCCCTGTCCTCGCCACTGTCAGTGACAATATCACCAACGGCGCGAAATCCGATGCGCTTTGTCTTCCGCCGGACCTGCGTCAGGTGCTTTCGGCAACCCGGGCGAGGCGCTCGCGCGACAGCAGAGTGACCCGTCCGCGCGACTGGCTGACGAGCCCGCGCTTCTGGAAATCGTGCAGCACCCGCGAGACGACCTCGCGCGCGGTGCCAAGCTCTTTGGCGAGGTCATCATGCGTGGCCTCGACCTCGGCGGTGTCGCCTGCCAGAGCGAGGAGGCGCGTCGCCAGGCGGACGTCGATCCGGCCGAACGCCACCTCGTCCACAACGTGCAGCAGGTCGAGCAGGCGGCGCGCAAAGGCTGCGAAGATGAACTTGCGAAAGGTTGGTTCCTCGGCGGCAAGCTGGTCGAAGCTGTCTTGCGACAGCGCTACGGCGACAAGTGGGGTCTCGGCGATCCCCTCGGCGTTGTAGGCTTCTTGCGCCAGCATGCAGGCCGTGGTGAGCACGCAGCTTTCGCCCGCCTCTACCCGGTAGAGCACGATCTCGCGGCCCGACTCGGCAGTTTGCGAGACGCGGAGCGTGCCCTCGACCAGAAACAGCAGGTTGTCGGGGCGGGCGTCGGGGCTGAACACCGTCGCGCCGCGGGCATAGCGCGCGACGCGCGCGCTGGCGAGCAACCGGTCGCGCACGGGGCGCGGCAGGCCGCGCGTCCCCCGGAAACGCTCGGTCCAGTCGCCGATCGCCATGTCACGCGTGGCCGTGCTGGCGCAGCGTCCACCGCGACCGCGCTGGCATCGGGCGGGCCGGGGGCAAGCGAAGCGCATCGTCTGACCAGGCCGAAAGTGTCATCCGTCTCTCCTACTGGCCTGCGGTTGCTGGCCTGCGGTCTGCCGGGCACAGGGACGGTCATGAAAACGACCGCCGCCCAAGGGTGTCACAGAGTTCACCGTGCAACTGGCCTCCGTGTTCGTGGGGTCCGGGCGTTTGCCATCATGGTTCCGACAGATAATCCGCCGATACATAACCAGTGATCCCCGCTGCGGTCGCGAGTGAGACTTTGCACCAAAGCTGGCCCACTTCGGTCACGCAGGCGCCGCGGGTCAGCGCGGTTCCCTCGGGCAGGCCCAGAACGACCCGGTAGCCAAGGCCCGGACCCGCCCGCAGCTTGAGGAACTCCTCATCCCCGGTGCCCGTGACCAGAACGCGGCCCGCACCCCCGTCCGCGCAGCCCGAGCCGAGCATCAGGGCAAGAAGGACAGGGATGGTCGTTATCCGCATGGGGGTGGTCCTTGGCGACGTCCGGGCGAATGCACCGCCGCATGGCAATGGAAGACACATCCACTATAGGCCTGACTGATGGGGATGCTTAGTCGGATTGTCGAGCGGTCCCATCGGACCCGTCCATGCGGCGGACGCCTGTCCATGTCAGGTTTGCTGCTGCTTGACCTGCTCCAAGGCCAGGGCGAGATCGGTCTTGTCGATCGGCTTGGTGATCCAGCCGAACGGCTTCGCCGACTCGGCCCGCTTCACGGTCGCCGTGTCCTTGTAAGCCGACACGAAGATCGCCCGCACCCCGTAGGCCTCGAAGATGTCCTGCGCCGCGCTGACGCCGTCGCGGGGGCCTTTGATGTTGATGTCCATCGTGACGCAATCGGGGCGGTGCTCGGCGACCAGCGCTTCGGCCTGGGCGGCGGTCATTGCCATGCCCACGACCTCGGCATTCAGCTCCTCGAGCAGCATCTCCAGTTCCATCGAGATGATGGCCTCATCCTCGACGATCACCACGCGAAGCGGGCGGGACGGCAGCGGACCGGACGGACTGTCTTCGTCCAGCGGCACGGCCTCCGTGTCGCCCGTCTTCGGTGGCGGGAGGCCGTCCGAAGATGACGCGACGGCGTGCAACCGACGCTGCGAGCGGTGGCTGTGCGCCGAGCCGGTGGTCGTGGCCGACACCGACCGATGGTTCTTGAAAGCAGGCGTCACGGCACTTCCTGTCGCCGGCCGCTTGCTTGGAATTGCACCAGACATCTGCCACCCTCTCCCTCAACGACGTCAAGCCGTCCCCCGATCTGGCGGCAAAGCGCGCGCACCAGGGCAAGGCCGGACGAGCGTTTGGCCGCTTCGGGCGGAATGCCCGGACCGTCATCCGCAACTTCGAGCCTGTAGTCGGCGCCGGCCTTTTCGAACCGGACGACGATACGATGCCCGCCGTTCTGCAAAGCATGCTTGGCCGCGTTCGTCACCAGTTCGTTTGCGATTAAAGCAATGCAATGTGCCTCTTCGCTGTTCAACTCTCCGTCGTCCAGTTCGAGTGCCAGCGCATCCGCCGCCCCGTGGGCGCGCGCGGCCGTCCTTACGATGTCCGCCAGAAAGGACTGCGCCGAAACGGCGTCGATCTCGCGCGCCCGGTAGAGGGCCTCCTGCGCCGCCGCCATTGCCTGAAGCCGACCCCGCGAGGTGCCGACGACGGCGTCGACCTCGGGCGTCCTGTGACGCTCGGCGGACATGCGGATAAGCGACATCATCAGCTGGATGTTGTTCTTCACGCGATGCTGAAGCTCTCGAAGCAGGATCTTGTTCTGCTGCAGCGCCTCGGTCAGGGCGACGTTCTCTTGCAATCTTTCGCGCAGCTGCGTGTCGAGGGTCTTGATCTGCCGGTCCAGCGTCGTGAACCGGTCCAGCATGGGCGGGATGAGCCGCAGGATGATCACCGCAGCACCCGTGCTTTTCCTTGACCGGGACGCCTGCGTCATGACGGTTTCGGTCCGGTCGCCCTTCGAGAAGACAAGCTTGCCGGGCCGGGGCGACGTGGACCGGCTGGCCTGCCGGAGATAGTCGGGCCAGTCGGCGCTTCCGCCCGCCAGAAGCGATGCGAGGTTGCCGCCGCTTGGCGTCGTGCCGAAGAACGCGACCGCTGCGGCGTTTGCATCGACGATACGCCCGTCGAGTGAAACGACGAGGACCGGGTCGGTCAGGAAGTCGAAGCCG
The DNA here is from genome assembly GCA_031425325.1 of Rhodobacterales bacterium. Taxonomy (GTDB): domain Bacteria; phylum Pseudomonadota; class Alphaproteobacteria; order Rhodobacterales; family Rhodobacteraceae; genus Aliitabrizicola. Next base: position 25,829 of record JANPJD010000236.1, read on the forward strand.
TGATCCATGTCCCCGTCAGATCTGCTGTCATTCGTCATAGCGGAAGTATTCGCGCCCGTTGGAGGCGCTGGCATCGTTCGGGGTCAGCAGGACCACGATCCGGCAGCCGTCATGTCCAAGTGCAATGGCTTCTTCGATCTCGACCCTTGCATAGCCGAGGTTCTGCGCCGTGATCGAACCGAACACGTTCGAGGTCATCATGCAAAGCGAGGGGCGCCCCTTGACGAGGTCTCCGAACGGGCATGCGCGGTTGCCAAGGACAATCCGGTCCTCGCGTTCTTCGATGATGTAGAAATCGCCCTGGATGCGTCGCTTGAGGTCAATCAGAACGTCGCGGACCTGCTCGCGGGTCAGCCGGTCAACCGCCAGCGCGCGACGGTAGTCGGCATCGATGCGCTCGCCTATGGCGCCGCCGACGACGCTGATATACCCGGACGCTTCGGCGATGCCGACCACGTCCTCGAGCGTGCCGGACAACTCGCGCAGGAGCGTCCGCAGGAAGATGTCCCGCTCCAGCGGGACGGGCGCGTCCCGAACGCGATCGTCCATCGTGCTGCGCCCTCCGCCAATCATTGCATTCGCTGCATATGTCGCGGCCCGGGCCCGCCATTGCAACCGACAATCCGCGCCGGCCGCCTCACTGTTGCACCACGGGCACCCCCTGCCGAAAAGTGCAGGGCCGGTGGGCGGCCAGTCGGCAGTGCCCAAAGGATGACCACGCGCATGTCGGCCTCGTTTCGTTTCGGCGAAAACGGATTGACGTGATTTCATGCCAATCCATAGTGGATTGCACAACAGCGAACTGGCCGCTGCCGACCCGTGGAACGTCCGAAGGGGCTGTGCGCGGATCGGTGAGACAAGAATAATGACAGACAGGGAAGATCGCATGACCCGTACGACATTGATGCTTGCCGGCGGCCTGATGGCCTCGTTGATCGGCTCTGCGGGCCTCGCCCAGAGCCTCGTGATCTCGAACTGGGATGGCTACATGGCCCCGGATGCGGTCGGGGCTTTCACCGCCGAGACCGGATTTCCTGCCGAGGTGGTGATGCACGCCACCAACGAAGAGATCATGGGCAAGCTGATCGCATCGGGCGGGGCGGGCTATGACGTGGTTTTCGTCTCGTCGCCCTTTGCCGAGATCCTGCACAACCTCGGTCTGGCCGAAACGCTCGATCCCGCGCGTCTGCCGAACCTCGCGAACCTCTACCCCGAGGCGATGGCGCTCGAGCATGATCCGGGCAACACCTTCTCGGTGCCCTATGCTTGGGGGACAACCGGGCTCTGCTACCGCTCTGACCTCGTGACTGCCGAGCCGACCTCGTGGAACGACCTCTTGAAGCCCGCGCCCGAACTCGCGGGCAAGACCACGATGCTTGCGACCGACCGCTGGCTGCTGGCAGCGGGCTTTCTGGCGAACGGCCTGAGCGTCAACGCGACCGACGAGGCGTCGCTGGCGACAGTGCGCGACACGCTGATCGCAGCCAAGAAAACGCTCCTCGCCTATGACGATACGACCTTCTACGCCAAGCTCGTTTCAGGCGAGGCGCTGATGGTCCAAGCCTGGGACGGCTGGTGCAATTACGGGATCGGCGAGAACCCGCAGATCAAGTACACGATCCCCTCCGAAGGGTCAGACCTGTGGGTGGACACGATGGTCATCATGGCCAATTCCGCGAACAAGGATGCGGCCTACGCCTTCGTGAACTATATCCTCGATGCCGAAACGCACCGCTGGGCCGCCGAGAACATCCTCTACAAGGTGCCCAACAAGGCGGCGATGGACGGGCTCGACCCCAGCCTGATCGAAACCTATCCCAACATGGGCATCACGCCCGACGTGCTGCTGGGATACGAGCAGTTGCGCGATGTCGGCGAGGCGCAGCGCGACTATTCGCGGGTCGTGACCGAGATCATGGCAGCGCAATAGGCGAGCAGCGGCCAAGGCCTGGCCCTTTGGCCCGGCCCCGCCGCCGGTCGAAGAATGACACAGCGCGCTTCTCTTCCCCTCATGGCGCCGGCGCTTGCCTGGCTCACGGCGCTGATGGTGGTGCCGTGCGGCCTGATCCTGGCGCTCGCCTTCTTTCGGCGCGGCATCTACGGCGGGATCGATTACACCTTCACGCTCGAGAACCTGGCGCTGGTTCTCGATCCGCTCTACGCCTCGATCTTCCTCAACTCCGCCCGGATCGCGGGTATTGCCGCGTTGATCGCCTGCGTCGTCGGTTATGCTGCGGCCTATGCCATCGCCGCGATGCCGCGAAACCGGCAGCCGATCCTTCTTTTCTTCGCGGTGCTGCCCTTCTGGTCGAACTACCTGATCCGCACCTATGCGTGGATCGTGCTGTTGAACCGCGAGGGGCTGCTCGTGCAGGCGTCGCGCTGGCTGGGGTACGAGGGCGAGTTGCCGCAGATGCTTTACACCGAAGGGACGGTGATCCTGGGGCTTGTCTATTCCTACCTGCCCTTCGTGATCCTCGCCTGCTATGCGCCCCTGTCGCGCCTGAACCCCGAGATCGCCGAGGCGAGCCACGATCTTGGCGCGGGGGGCTGGACGACGTTCCGGCGGATCACGCTGCCTCTGACGCTTCCGGGCATCGTCGTTGGGTTCGTCTTTGTCTTCGTGCTGTCGATCGGAAACTTCGTGACGCCCGCGCTGCTGGGCGGAGGGCAGTTCCAGATGATCGGCAACGTGGTCTATGCCCAGTTCCTGACCGCAAACGACTGGCCCTTCGGGGCGGCGCTGTCGATGGTGCTGATCGTGCTGTTGATGGGGCTTCTGCTGCTTCAGACGCTGGCGGCAGAGCGGGGCGTGCGCGATGCATAGCCCGGCCCGCCACCGCCTGATGCTGATGATCCTGGGCGGAGTTTTCGCGTTTCTCTACGTGCCGATCTCGGTGCTGGTGGCGCTGTCGTTCAACGAGGGCGGGTTGCCGACCGTCTGGACGGGCTTTTCCGTCAAGTGGTACGGCGCGCTGCTGGACAACGCCGAAGTGTTGCAGGCCGCAGGCAACACGCTGGTGGTGGCACTGGTGTCGACGGCGCTTGCGACCGTCCTCGGAACGCTGCTCGCGCTTGGGGTCGAGCTGCGCCGCCGTCGGGGGCGGGCGCTCGAGGCGCTGATCTTCGCCCCGATGATCATCCCCGACATCGTGCTTGCCATCGCGCTCTTGTCGTTCTTCTCGCTTCTGAAGGTCACGATGGGCCTGCATACCATCGTGATGGCGCATGTCGTCTTCAATCTGGCATTTGTCTGTGCGGTGGTGCGGGCGCGGCTGCGGTCCTTCGACTGGTCCATCGTCGAGGCGTCGGCCGATCTCGGCGCGTCGGCCTTGACGTCCTACCGCCGGGTGGTCCTGCCGGTTCTGGCGCCTGCCATCATCGCGGGGGCGCTGCTGGCCTTCACCCTGTCGGTTGACGAGTTCATCATTGCCTTCTTCACCGCCGGGGCCGGGCGGTCCTCGACCACGCTGCCGATGCAGATCTACTCGATGATCCGTTTTGGCGTGACGCCCGAGATCAATGCCTTGGCAACCCTTGTCCTCGCAGTCAGCGTGACCGCGCTGGCGCTGGCGCAGCGGATCAACGCGGGAAGGTTGCCGGGCCAATGACGCTGCTGCGGATCGACGGCATCGAGAAGCGCTTCGGCACCGTGCGGGCAGTCGACGGGGTCAGCCTCGACATCGCCGAGAACGAGTTCTTCGCCCTTCTGGGCGCGTCGGGCAGCGGCAAGACCACCCTGCTGCGGATGCTCGCAGGGTTCGAGACGCCGAATGCCGGGCGCATCCTGATCGACGGGCAGGATGTGACCGCCGTGCCTCCGAACCGGCGTCCGGTGAACCTGATGTTCCAGTCCTATGCGCTCTTTCCCCACATGACCGTGCGCGCCAACATCGCCTACGGGCTGGAGATGGAGCGCCTTGCCGCGTCCGAGATTGTGTCGCGGGTGAATGCGATCCTCGAGGTGATCCAGCTTTCCGCGCTGGCCGGGCGCAAGCCCGATCAGTTGTCGGGTGGCCAGCGGCAGCGCGTGGCGCTGGCGCGCGCGCTTGTGAAGCGCCCCCGCGTCCTGCTGTTGGACGAACCGCTGGGCGCGCTTGACAAGCAGTTGCGCGCAGCGATGCAGCTTGAACTGAAGCGCTTGCAGCACGAGGTCGGGATCACCTTCGTCGTCGTGACCCACGATCAGGACGAGGCGCTCGTCATGGCCGACCGCATCGCCATCCTCAAGGACGGGCGGCTGCTGCAATGCGGCCCCCCGCGCGAGGTCTATGAGCATCCGGTCGACCGCTTCGCCGCAGAGTTCATCGGTGTGATGAACGTCTTCGAAGGGCAGGCCGTGCCGGGGGGACTGCGTCTGCCGGATGGCGGCCTGATCCGCGCGGAGGGCGCAGTGTCGGGGGCAGCCGTCGCCGCCGTCCGGCCCGAGCGGATCGGCCTGGCGGCGGGCGAAAACAGCGTCGCAGGGCAGATCGCCGCCATCGCCTATCACGGGCTGGACCTGCATCTGCACGTCTCGACCCCCGCTGCGCCAAAGCCCGTCGTCGTGCGGATGACCGCCGAGGCCGCCGAGACGCAGGTGCTGGACCCCGGCACCCCGGTCACTCTAGGCTGGGCTGCCCGTCACACCCGCCTTTTCCCCGCCTGAACATTCCGCCGAAAGGACCAGAGATGACGCAGAAGACCATCGCCTTCTTTCCCGAAGCGGCCTTCGGCCCTGCGCTGAACTCGGTCGGCATCGCGCAGGCAGTCGAGGCGCGCGGGCACCGGGCGGTGTTCCTGTCGGACCCGGGCTTCGTCCCGGTCTACGAGGGCTACGGGTTCGAGGCGCATCCGGTGGCGCTGTCGGCCCCGATGCCGCCGGATGAGTTGGCGAAGTTCTGGGAGAACTTCATCAACGGTCACATCCCGAACTTCCGCAAGGCCCCGATCGACCAACTCGACACCTATGTGAAGGACTGCTGGGAGGCGATCGTCGACAGTGCGAAATGGGCGCAGAAGGACCTGCCCGGCATCCTCGGGCGGGTGCAGCCGGATGTGATCTGCGTCGACAACGTGATCCTCTTTCCTGCGATCAAGCAGTTCGGCAAGCCCTGGGTGCGGATCATCTCGTGTTCCGAGAACGAGATCGAGGACGAGGGCATCCCGCCGCACCTGTCGGGGATGAGCGTGACCGACCACGCGGGTCACAAGGCCTTCCGCGCGCGGTTCGAAGAGGTCATCGCGCCGATCCACAAGGATTTTAACGCCTTCCTCGTTCAGAACGGAGAGGCCGCCTATCCGCTCGGCCAGTTCTTCGAAGCCTCGCCCTTCCTCAACCTGCTGCTCTACCCCGAGCCGGTGCTCTATGACCGGACCCACCCCCTCGATCCCGCGAGGTTCCAGTACCTCGAGGGATGCGTCCGCAAGGAAGCGCCCTACGAGGTGCCGGCCTTCGCCGCGAATGCCGACGGGCCGCTTATCTATGTGTCGTTCGGCAGCCTCGGGGCGGGGGATACCGATCTTCTTAAGCGCATCATCGCGGCGCTGGGCAAGTCGCGCTACCGCGCGCTTGTCAATGTGGGCGACTACATCGGCGAGTATTCCGACGTGCCGCACAATGTGCATCTGGCAGGCTGGTATCCGCAGCCCTCGGTCATCCCGCTGGTCGATGCGGTGATCCACCACGGGGGCAACAACTCGTTCACCGAATGCCTCTACTTCGGCAAGCCCGCCATCATCATGTCCTACGTCTGGGACGGCCACGACAACGCGATGCGGGTGCAGGAGACCGGCCACGGGCTGCGCGCCGACCGCTATGGCTGGACCGATGCCGAGTTGCTGGCGATGATCGAGACCTGCTTGACGGACCCCGCGATGGCCGCGCGGCTGGCGGCCACCTCGGCCCACATGCAGGCGCAGAACGGCCCGCAGAAGGCGGCCCTGCTGCTGGAGGGACTGCTCGCATGACGAACCTCGCCTCGACAGCGCCGCATATCCACGGTGCGACCACGTTCGGCGATCTGGTCGATTGGGGAGCGCAGCCCGACGCCGAGGTTGCAGGTTCGCACAACAGCGGACGGCTGCTGTACAAGGGTCCCGGCAATTCGCCCGAGACCGGCGTCTGGGTCTGCACGCCGGGGCGCTGGCGGCTGTCGATCCCGCGCGACGAGTTCTGTCACTTCGTCGCGGGCCGTGCCACCTACCGGGCCGACGACGGTGCGGTGATCGAGGTCCACCCCGGCACCTGCGTGCTGTTCGAGGCGGGCTGGTCTGGCACCTGCGAGGTGCACGAGACGATGCGAAACATCTACATGCTGGCCTGAGGGAGTGCGCCAATGACCGCGAAAGTGATGCACAAGCCGCTGGAAACCGCCGATCTGGTGGATTGGGGTGTGATCCCCACGATGATCGAGGGCGTCTCGAAGGTCAGCGGCAAGCTGATCCACAAGGGGCCGGGTGGGCAGTCGGAGTGCGGTCTGTGGATCTGCACGCCGGGCAAGTGGGAGTGCCATGTCACCCGCGACGAGTTCTGTCACTTCCTTGAGGGGCGCTGCACCTATGTCCACGAAAGCGGCGACGTGATCGAGGTCACGCCCGACACCGTCGCCTTCTTTCCGCAGGACTGGAAGGGCGTCTGCACCGTCCACGAGACGATCAAGAAGGTCTACATGATCCGCTGAACCGGGTCGGAAGGAAGTGCCATGTTCGACCCGACGCAGCCCTGCCACTACGTCTGTCCGGGCTATCGCCCCTCGACCGGCACGCCGCGCGAGGTCAGCGACCCGGGACTGCTGACCCCGGTCGGAGGCTGGGCCGAAGCGACGGCTGCCGAGGCCGAGGCGGCGCTCGATGCGCTAATTGCCGCACAGCGCGGCTGGCGGGCGCTGGACGCGAAGTCCCGCGCGGCGCATCTGCACCGGCTTGCCGCGCGGATCGAGGCCGCCGACTTCACCGAAACCGCGCAACTCATGGTCCGAGAGATGGGCAAGCCCTATCCCGAGGCGATCGGCGAGATCGCAAACTGCGCGCCGGTGTTCCGCTACTACGCCGAAATGGCGCGGGACGAGGCGGGCAAGGTCGCGGGCAGCACGCAGGCGGGTTCGTTCCAGTATGCGCGCTACGAGCCGCTGGGGATCAGCGTGCACATCATGCCGTTCAACTTTCCGGTGCTGTTGATGTGCTGGACGGTCGCGGCTTCGCTCGCCGCCGGAAACGCCTGCGTCGTCAAGCCCGCCGAGGCGACTGCGCTCTGCACGCTTGACTTCATGCGGGTGTTCGACGGCCTGCCCGAGGGACTGGTCGCCTGTCTGCCGGGCGGGGCCGATCTGGGGCAGATACTGGTGGAAAGCCCGCGCACCCATGCGGTCGCCTTCACCGGGTCGGTCAGGGCAGGGCAGGCAGTCGCGGCGGCGGCAGGCGCGCGGCTTAAACCTGCGGTGATCGAGGCGGGCGGCAGCGATCCGATGATCGTGACCGCCCATGCGCCCCTTGACGTGGCGGCGGCGGGGGCCTGCACGGCTCCTTTCACCTGTCGGGGCAGGTCTGCACCTCGGCCGAGCGGATCTATGTGGTCGATGCTGTGCATGACGCCTTCGTCGCGGCCTTCGCCGCCGAGGCGCGCGCCTTGCGGATCGGCCACGGGCTTGGTCGGTCCGAGATCGGGCCGCTCGTCAGCGAGGCGGCGCGTGACAAGGTCGAACGTCTGGTGGGCGATGCTGTGGCCAAGGGGGCCACTGTCGTCTGCGGCGGCGCGCGCCCCGAAGGCCATGGCCCGGGCTGGTTCTAC
>JANPJD010000237.1:0-8270 GCA_031425325.1 Rhodobacterales bacterium
GCCCCCCGAGGCGGTGGTCGACCAGGCAAGCCTCAAGGCCCTGTCGCTCGACATCTTCGAGCGGACCTTCACGGTCACCGCAGCTCTCAACGTGCTGACCCTCGGCGTCGCGGCACTCGCGATGTTCGCGAGCCTCCTGACACTCGCGGGCATGCGACTGCCGCAACTGGCACCCGTCTGGGCGATGGGCCTCACGCGGCGGCGGCTCGCGGTGCTCGATCTGCTGCGGACGCTCGTCCTTGCCATCCTCACACTTCTGCTGGCGCTGCCGCTGGGGGGGGCGCGCGCCGGGCGTCTGCTTGCGGGCGTGCTTGTGGGGGCCTTCGGCTGGCGCCTGCCGATGCACCTCTTTCCAGCCGACTGGTTAGGCATCGCGGCACTTGCCGGTCTGGCCGCCCTCGTCGCCGCCGCGATCCCGGTCCTTACCCTCGCCCGCACCCCGCCCGCACGCCTTCTCGGAGTGTTCGCCAATGAGCGCTGAACCCCGCCGCCCCGGCCCGTCCCGCCCTCCTTCTGTCCAGAAATATCCCAAGGGGGTGATGAGCGATCAGAAACGCGCCAGTGGCGCGTTTCCGCGAAGAACGCCCGGCCCGTGGCCGGGCCGGAGCAGGGGGTGTGAAACCCCCGGCAGCCCGGTCCGGCGCGCCGCCACCGTTCTGCTAACCCTGCTCGCCCTTATCCTCGCAGCCCCCGCCTCGGCGCAGGGCTTCGCGGGCCTCGGGGCGACGCCCGAAGGCTTCGCCCTGCCCGAGCGGCGCGCGCTGACGTTCCCGCAGGACCACGGCCCGCACCCGGAATTCCGGATCGAGTGGTGGTATCTGACGGCGACCCTCGAAGGCCCCGACGGCACGCCCTACGGCGCGCAATGGACGCTGTTCCGCTCGGCGCTCGCACCTCACGAGGGCGAAGGCTGGCAAAGTCCGCAGCTCTGGATGGGCCATGCCGCTGTGACGACGCCCGACGCGCATCATGTGGCCGAGCGACTCGCGCGCGGCGGGATCGGGCAGGCCGGGGTCACCGCGACGCCATTCGCGGCCTGGATCGACGACTGGCACATGACGGGGCGCGCATCACCAGATGCCGATGCGCTCTCGGCGGTCGACCTCGCGGCGACAGGCCCCGACTTCTCCTACGCGCTGCGGCTCGACGCGACGGGTCCGCTCGTAGCGCAAGGCGAGGCTGGCTATTCGGTCAAGTCGGCGCAGGGGCAAGCAAGCCACTACTATTCGCAGCCCTTCTACGAAGTCACAGGCACGATCACCCTGCCTTCGGGCGAGGTCCCCGTCACGGGCCGGGCCTGGCTCGACCGCGAATGGTCGTCGCAGCCCCTGGCCGAGAACCAGACCGGCTGGGACTGGTTCTCGCTGATGTTCGACGATGGCGCGCGCCTGATGGGCTTCCGGTTGCGCGACGACGCCGAGGGGTACACTTCCGCCACCTGGATCGCACCAGACGGCACTCCCTCGCCCCAGCCGCCGGGCGCGCTGCGCGTGACGCCGCTCACAGTGGCCGAGGTCGCTGGCCGCAGCGTCCCGGTCGACTGGCGGATCGAACTGCCCGCCTACGACCTCGACGTCACGCTCCGCGCGCTCAACCCGCAGGCCTGGATGGCCACCAGCGTACCCTACTGGGAAGGCCCGATTACCATCGAAGGCAGCCACACCGGCCGCGGCTACCTCGAGATGACGGGCTACTGAACCGGGGCTTTGGTGGGTGGTGAGGGACTCGAACCCCCGACATTCTCGGTGTAAACGAGACGCTCTACCAACTGAGCTAACCACCCCTCTCGGCATGTCTTAGCACGCAGCGGCGGGTGGGCTCAACCGGTCGCGGAAGCGCACGAAAGATGGCGCGGGCTGTCGTTAACTCGCCTTAAAATTGTCTCGACTCGCCCGGAAACTCTGCTCTGCCGGGCATGACGCCGGGAAGCATTCAGAAGGGTGCGCGGGATGGAAAAGAGCGAAAAGACGACCCTTGCCGGGGCGGTCGGTCATTGGACGTTCGGGCTGGGCTGTGTGGGTCTTGTCGTCGGGGCCGTCGTGGGCCTCGCGTTCGGGATGGAGCCGGCGGTCCTCGACTGGTTCGCCCTCTCCGTAACAGTCCTCGTGGCCGGTGCCACGATCGGCGCGGTCGGGGGATATGGCGAGTGGCGCGGGGGCAGACCTCGAACCGAACTCGCAGCCTTCATGCCGATGCCGGACGCGGCCCCTCCGCGCCGGGCCCCTGTCTCTGCCTTCAGCCACAGGCCCAACGCCTCGCGTCAGGCCTGAGGCCGCGCGGCGAGCGCGAGCAGCACATCGAGGTCGATGGCGGCCTCGATATGGCGGGCAAGCGCATCAAGCGTCGCCTCGACCGAAGCGGCATGAAGCAGGCCAGACGGCGGCAGGCCAAGATCAGCCAGAAACCGGCTGCGGAACGCATCCGCGGCGAAGAGGCCGTGCAGATAGCTGCCCGTCACCCGCCCGTCGGCCGAAATCGCGCCCTCGGGCTGGCCCGCGACGGTCGCGAAGGGTCGCGCGCGGTCGGGTCCGTCCGTTACCCCGAGGTGAATCTCGTAACCGCTGACCGAAAGCCCGCTTGCGACATGCACGCCCGCAACACGGGCAAGGCGCTTGTCCGGCGACATGACCGTCGTCACGTCCAGCAGCCCCAACCCTTCGGTCTCGCCCGGCGGCCCCTCAAGCCCCTCGGGGTCGCAAACCCTGCGCCCGAGCATCTGGTAGCCGCCGCAGAGGCCCAGCACATGCCCGCCGCGCCGGTGATGCGCCGCAAGGTCGATGTCCCACCCCTGCGCGCGAAGGAAGGCCAGGTCGCCGCGCGTCGATTTCGACCCCGGCAGGATCACGAGGTCCGCGTCGCCCGGGATCGCCTCGCCTGCTCGCAGCAAGGTCAGCGAGACGCCCGGTTCGGCCGAAAGCGGATCGAGGTCGTCGAAGTTCGCGATGCGCGACAGACCGAGGCAGACGATCCGCAGGCCCCCGCGCCCGCGCGTGTCGGCGATGTCGAGCGCGTCCTCGGCGGGCAGGCGATGCGCGCCCGCGAACCACGGCACGGTCCCGAGGTCGCGCCAGCCGGTCCGTTCAGCGATGATGCGCCGCCCTCCGTCGAATAGGCGAACATCGCCGCGGAACTTGTTGACAATGAATCCTTTTATCATCTCGGCATCGCCAGGCTCCAACACCACCTGCGTGCCGACAAGCTGCGCGATCACCCCGCCCCGGTCGATGTCCCCCACCAGCACGACCGGCACCTGCGCCGCACGGGCGAAGCCCATGTTCGCAATGTCGTTTTCACGCAGGTTGACCTCGGCAGGAGAGCCTGCGCCCTCGACCATTACAAGGTCCGCCCCCTGGCCGAGCCGCGCGAAGCTGTCCAGTACGGGGGCCATGAGTTGCGGCTTGAGGCCCGCATAGTCGCGGGCCTTCGCATTGCCCCAGCGGCGGCCCTGCACGATGATCTGGCTGCCAGTCTCGGATTCGGGCTTCAGCAGGACCGGGTTCATGTCGACCAGCGCCTCGGTCCGGCAGGCCAGCGCCTGAAGCGCCTGCGCGCGGCCGATCTCGCCGCCATCCGCCGTTACGGCGGCGTTGTTCGACATGTTCTGCGGCTTGAAGGGCCGCACGGTCAGCCCCCGGTCCGCAAATGCGCGGCAGAGCCCCGCGACGAGCATCGACTTGCCGACGTTCGAGCCTGCACCCTGGATCATCAGCGCGCGCGTCACCCGAGGCTCCGGCCCCTGTCTTTCTGCAAATGACCCGGCTCGCCGCAGGCGCGATTCTTCCGGGAAAGATCGTTTCGCTGCATCAGAACTCGACGCCCGCCTGCGCCTTGATCCCGGCCTTGAACGGGTGCTTAACCGCCGTCATCTCGGTCACGAGGTCAGCGACGGCGACCAGCTCGGGCTTCGCGTTGCGTCCCGTCAGGCAGACATGCGTCATCGCAGGCTTCTCGGTTTCCAGGAAGGCGACGACCTCGGCCACGTCCAGATAGTCGTAGCGCAGCGCGATGTTGATCTCGTCGAGCAGCACGAAACGGATCGCCGGATCGCGGATCAGGCGCTTGGCCGCCTCCCATCCCTCGGCCGCCGCCGCCTTGTCGCGCGCAAGGTCCTGCGTCTCCCAGGTGAAGCCCTCGCCCGCGACGTGAAAGCGCACCTCGTCGGCAAAGCGCGTCTCGAGAAGTGTGCGCTCGCCCGTGGCCCAGGCGCCCTTGATGAACTGGACGACAGCGGAGGGCATGCCGTGGCCGATGCAGCGCATCACCATTCCGAAGCCGGACGAGGATTTGCCCTTGCCCGGCCCGGTATGGACGATGATCAGGCCCTTCTCGCCGATCTTGTCCTGCATCATCCGGTCGCGCGCCGCCTTGATCGCGGCCATCTTCTCGCGGTGGCGGGCCTCTTCGGGACTGGCGTCTGCCATGTTGGGTCTCTTGACAGGGGGCGGCGCTTGGCGCACGGCTTGGGGCGTTGGTTCCTGTCTATGACAGGTGAAAAGGGAATGCGCTAGGGAGGTCCCCCGAAGCGCAGCCGCCCCCGCGACCGTGACCGGAAAGGTTGCCCGACGCCACTGGCACGCCGTGCCGGGAAGGCAGGGCGACCGCAGGGGGAAGCCCCGGGATCCGCAAGCCGGGAGACCTGCCAGCGCGCGTGAGTGACTGAACCGGACGGGGTGTTCCGGTGACGGACGGGCCAGCGCGGCCCCTTCGGCATTTGCCCCGTCCCCATTGCGGGAAGATGCATGCGCGATACGGTTTCCGAAACCCCCGACCCTGTGCAGGGATCTGACCCGTCGGTCGCAAGTGTCGATCTGCTGGTCTGCCAGACCTGCCGCAGCGCGGTTCCGGCCTACCAAGAGGCGACAGATGATGCCCCCCGCGACGGTGCGCGCCTGATCGAGGCGATCGAGGCCGCCGGGGTGCCGCAGGCCGTTCGCGTCGTGCCGGTCGAGTGTTTGTCGAACTGCTCGCGCGGCTGCACGGTCGCTTTGCGGGGGCCAGGTCGCTGGAGTTACGTCTACGGCAACCTCGACGGCTCGATGGCCGGGATCGTGCTCGACGGCGCGCTGCGCTATGCCGCCACGGCCGACGGGCTCGTGCCGTGGCGCGAGCGGCCCGAGCACTTCCGTAAGAACTGCATCGCGCGGCTGCCGCCGCTGGGAGAGACGACATGAACGAACTGGTGAAGGTGCCTGTGACGGTGATCACGGGCTTTCTGGGCGCGGGCAAGACCACGCTTGTGCGGCATCTGTTGCAAAACCCGCAGGGCAAGCGGCTTGCGGTGATCGTGAACGAGTTCGGCGACGTCGGTGTCGACGGCGAGATCCTGCGCTCTTGCGCCCTGCCCGATTGCCCCGAGGAGAACATCGTCGAGCTTGCGAACGGCTGCATCTGCTGCACCGTCGCCGACGACTTTATCCCGACGATCGAGGCGCTGATGGCGCTCGACCCCCGCCCCGACCACATCCTGATCGAAACGTCCGGCCTCGCTTTGCCCAAACCCCTGCTGAAGGCCTTCGACTGGCCCGCGATCCGCAGCCGCATCACCGTGGACGGCGTGATCGCGGTTGCGGATGCCGAGGCGGTGGCCGCAGGCCGCTTCGCACCCGACCTTGCGCGCGTCGAGGCGCAGCGCGCGGCGGACGAGGCGCTCGACCACGAGACGCCGCTGTCCGAGGTGTTCGAGGACCAGATCGCCTGTGCCGACCTCGTGCTTCTGACCAAGGGCGACCTTGCCGGGGCGGCGGGCCTGGCCGAGGCGCGCCGTGTGATCGCCGCCGAAGCGCCGCGCGCCCTGCCGGTGATCGAGGTGCTGGAAGGCGCCGTCGATCCGCGCGTGATCCTGGGGCTTGGTGCCGCCGCCGAGGATGACATCGCGGCCCGCCCCTCGCACCACGATGCCGAGGAGGAGCACGACCACGAGGATTTCGCGAGCGCGGTGATCGATATCCCCGAACAGGCCGACCCCGAGGCGCTGGCCGCCCGCGTGGCGGCGCTGGCCGACGCAGGCCGCATCCTGAGGATCAAGGGCCATGCCGCCGTCGCAGGCAAGCCGATGCGGCTTCTGGTGCAGGCGGTGGGCTCGCGCGTCCGGGTGCAATACGACCGCGCCTGGGCCCCGGGCGAGGCGCGGCAGGGACGGCTCGTCGTGATCGCGGAAAAGGACGACATCGACGCAGGTGCCCTGCGGGCGGCGCTGGCCGGGTGATGCGCGGCTGCCGCCCCCCACGGCTGACGGACCGCCCCGCCCTGCTCGGGCAAGATGGGTATTTGGGCCGAAACGAAGCCAAGGCCGGGTCTCTTGGGTCCAGGGCGGGCTGAGCCATGCATGTGGTTTTCCGCGAGAGCCACGGGCTTGACGAGGCGGCCGTCGCCGTCGATCTGGCGCAGTCGCCCGCCGATCTCGTGGTGCTTTCGTTCTCGGACAGCGACCTCGGGGCCTTTGCGGCCGCCTGGCACCGCGGGGCACCCGGGGCGCTGCCCTCGCTGCGGCTTGCGAACCTGGTAGGGCTGCGTCACCCGCTGTCGGTCGACACCTATGTCGAGCGCACGCTGTCGGGGGCGCGGGGCATCCTGATCCGGCTGATCGGTGGACTGCCCTACTGGGCCTACGGCCTCCAGCAGGTCGAGGCGCTGGCCCGCGCGCGCGGCATCGCGCTCGCGGTGCTGCCCGCTGACGGGCGGGCCGACCCGCGCCTCGACGCCGTCTCGACACTGCCCGTGTCGACGCTGCGGCGCCTGGCTGCGCTTTGCGATGCGGGAGGCGCAGTCGCAGCGCAGGCGGCGCTGGCGCAACTCGCCCTCGCCGCGGGGCTTTATGCCGGACCCGTCGCGGGGACGAAGGCGCTGCCGGAGGTCGGGGGCTGGACGCCCGAGGCGGGGGTCTGCTGCCCGGCGGGGTTTCTGGCGGCGGCGACGCGGCCCGTCGTGCCGGTCGTCTTCTACCGCGCCTGGCTTGCCGCGCATGACATGGGCCCGGTCGAGGCGCTTATCGCGGCGCTGCGAGCGCGGGGCTTCGACGCGATCGGGCTCTTCGCGCCCTCGCTGAAGGCCCCAGGCGCGGCGGGCTGGATGGCCCGCTGGACCCGGGCGCTGCGCCCCGTGGCGGTGGTGAACGCCACCGCCTTCTCGGCGCAGGGCGCGGACGGCGCGACGCCGCTGGACGGCGCGGGGGTGCCAGTCTTTCAGGTGGCGCTGTCGACCGCGACGAAGGCCGCATGGGATGGGGCCGCGCGGGGCCTGTCGCCGTCGGACCTTGCCATGCATGTCGTGCTGCCAGAGGTTGACGGGCGCCTCTTCGCCGGAGTCGCGTCCTTCAAGGAGCCGGGCGTTCGCGACCCGGCGCTGGAGTTCTCGCGCTACGCCCATCGGGCAGAGGCTGGCCGGATCGAGGCCATTGCCGACCGTGTGGCGGGCTGGGTGCGGCTGGCGGCGGTGCCCGCGCCGGAAAAGCGGCTGGCGCTGGTGCTGTCGACCTATCCGGGCAAGGCGCATCAGATGGCCCATGCGGTCGGCCTCGACGCGCTCGCCTCGACCGAGGCGATGCTGACGGACCTCGCCGAAGCGGGCCACACCGTCGAGCAGGGACCTCCCCTGGCCGGGGCGCTTGCGACGGCGGCGATCGGCTGGCCGCTTGCCGACTATGCGGCGGCGTTGGCAGACCTGCCGGCGGCGCTGCGCGACGATCTGGCCGCCGCCTGGGGGGCGCCCGAGGACGATCCGGCGGTGGCGGGCGGGGTGATCCGCTTTGCCGCCCTTCGGCGCGGCGCGGTGCTGGTGGCGTTGCAGCCCGAGCGCGGGCAAACGAACGTGCGCGACTCCGAGTATCACGACCTGTCGCGCGTGCCACGCCACGCCTTTGTGGCCTTCTACCTGTGGCTGCGGGCGCAGGGCATTCATGCCATGGTGCATGTCGGCGCGCATGGCACGCTCGAATGGCTGCCGGGCAAGGCCGTCGCGCTGTCGGACGCCTGCTGGCCCGAGGCGCTGGTGCGCGACCTGCCCGTCATCTACCCCTTCATCGTCAACGACCCCGGTGAGGCGGCGCAGGCCAAACGGCGGATCGGCGCGGTTACGCTGGGCCACGTCCCCCCACCCCTGCGCGCGGCCCTGACGCCCGAGCGGCTGCTGCGGCTTGAAGGCTTGCTCGACGAGTTCTCGACCGCAGGCGGCCTCGATCCACGCCGCCGCGACAGGCTGACCGCGGACATCCGCGCCGAGGCGGCTGCTGCGGGGGTCGAGGCCGACCTGGGGATCGGCCCCGAGGCGACGGC
>JANPJD010000238.1:0-11197 GCA_031425325.1 Rhodobacterales bacterium
CAGGTCGGTCGCAATCCGGTCCCAGACCGTGACCCGGCGCGCGTGCGGCACGAAGACCGAGTTTATGCCCAGAAGGTTGATGCCGCGCAAAAGGAACGGCACGACCGAGGCGGGCAGGTCCGCGCCGCCGGCAAGACCCACAGCGGCCACGCTCGCATCCGCCTTCATCTGGCCCAGAATGCGCGCCAGCATCGCGCCCCCGACCGAGTCGATGCACCCCGCCCAGGTCTCGGATTCGAGCGGGCGCTTGACCGTCTCTGCGAGGTCGGCACGCGGTACGATGCGGGCCGCCCCGAGGTCGCGCAGATAGGCTTCCGTCTCGGGCCGACCGGTAACGGCGGCAACGCTGTAGCCGAGCTTCGACAGGATCGCGGTCGCGACCGACCCCACGCCACCCGCAGCCCCCGTCACCAGCACCTCGCCCCGGTCGGGCGTGAGCCCGTGCTCCTCCAGCGCCATTACGGCCAGCATCGCGGTGAAGCCCGCCGTGCCGACCGCCATCGCAGCCCGCGTCGTGATCGCCTCGGGCAGGCGCACCAGCCAGTCTGCCTTGACGCGCGCCTTGGTGGCATAACCGCCCCAATGCGCCTCGCCGACCCGCCAGCCGGTCAACACAACCCGGTCGCCCGGTGCGTAGCGGGGATCGTCCGACGCCTCGACCACGCCCGCAAAATCGATCCCAGGCACATGCGGCCAGACCCGCACGAGGCCACCGCCCGAGCCGAGGCAGAGCCCGTCCTTGTAGTTCAGCGTCGAATGCTCGACCGCGACCGTCACGTCGCCGGGGGGCAGGCGTGCGTCGTCCATCTCTTGCACCGAGGCCGAGGTCTGACCCGCCTCGTCCTTCTCGACCACCAATGCCCGGAACATGCGCCTACTCCCTGTAGCCCTCGGCGTTCGACCAGCGCCACGCATCCGCGATCATCTGCGGCAGCGTGGAGCGGTGCGCCTCCCATCCAAGCCCGCTTACCGCGCGGTCGGACCCGGACACAAGTTTCGTCGCATCGCCGGGGCGGCGCGCGCCCTCGATGACCGGCACCTCGCGGTTGGTAACGCGGCCCGCATGGGCGATGACCTCGCGCACCGAAAAGCCGCGTCCCGTCCCAAGGCAGAAGACGTCGCTCGGCCCCCCGTCCAGCAGATGCCGCAGGCCCAGCACATGCGCCTCGGCAAGGTCCATGACATGCACATAGTCGCGGATGCAGGTGCCGTCGGGCGTGTCGTAGTCGCTGCCATGCACGGTCAGCGCGGGCCGCCGCCCGGCCACGGCGTCGAGGAGAAGCGGGATGAGATGCGTCTCGGGCCGGTGCTGCTCGCCGATCTCGCCGTCGGGGTCGGCGCCCGCAACGTTGAAGTAGCGGAAGATCACATGGCGCAGGCCATGGCTGCCCTGGAAGTTCCGCAGCATCTCCTCGATCGCAAGCTTCGAGGCGCCGTAGGCGTTGATCGGGCGCTGCGGCGTCTGTTCGTTCAGAACGACCCCGTCCTGGTCCCCGTAGGTCGCGCAGGTCGACGAGAAGACGAATGCACCGCAGCCTGCCGCCACCGCCGCCTCGATCAGGTTGAGCGAGCCGTTGACGTTGACCCGCCAGTAGCGCCCCGGATCGGTCATCGACTCGCCCACCAGCGAGAGGGCCGCAAAATGCATTACCGCAACGGGGCGATACCTGGCGAAAGCCGCATCGAGGCTTGCGCGGTCCATGAGGTCGCCCTCGGCCAGCGGCCCGTAGCGCACCGCCTCGCGCCAGCCGGTCGAGAGGTTGTCGAAGGCGACGGGCACGAAGCCGCTTTTGGCCAGCATCTTGCAGGCATGCGCGCCGATATAGCCGGCGCCTCCGGTGACGAGAACATGGTCTGACACGGGCATCTCCTTTCGGCATCATCCTCGCCGCTTCGGTCCGAACGAGGCTCGGACCGCAATCGTTCCGCAAGGTGGCACGACCCCCGGCCCCGTGGGAAGCCGACAGAGCCAAGCCAACTGTCACATTGCGACATGCCCCGTCGCAATCGGGCCGTTTCGGCCCGGCGGGGTTTGCTAGGTCAGTCGGGCAGGGGGACGGTGCAGGGCAGATGCGGTATTCCGGCTTTAGGGTGATCGCCGAGGGGCTGCGGGGCAACCGCGGCTGGACGCCTGCCTGGCGCAAGCCTGCGCCGAAGGCCGAGTATGACGCGATCATCATCGGCGGCGGCGGACATGGCCTTGCGACCGCCTTTTACCTTGCGAAGAACCACGGCCTGACCAACATCGCGGTCCTCGAAAAGTCGCATATCGGCAGCGGCAGTATCGGGCGCAACACGACGATCGTGCGGGCCAACTACATCCTGCCGGGCAATTCCGAGTTCTACTCGCACTCGCTCAAGCTTTGGGAGCAGATGGAGAGCGAGCTCAACTACAACGTCATGCACAGCCAGCGCGGGCTGATCAACCTGTTCCATTCCGACGGCCAGCGCGATGCCTTTGCGCGCCGCGGCAATGCGATGATCAACCAGGGCGACGACGCGATCCTCCTGGACCGCGAGGGCGTGCGGGAGCATCTGCCCTATCTCGATTTCGAGCAGACGCGGTTCCCGATCTATGGCGGGCTCTGGCATCCGCGCGGGGGCAGCGCGCGCCACGATGCGGTCGCCTGGGGCTATGCACGCGGCGCGGACAGGCGCGGCGTCGATCTGATCGAGAATTGCGAAGTGACCGGCATCGACATCGAGAACGGCGTCGTGCGCGGCGTGCAGACGACCCGCGGGCCGATCCGCGCAAAGAAGGTGGGCATCATCGTCGCGGGTCGCTCGGGCCAGGTTGCCGCGATGGCCGGGATGCGCCTGCCGATCGAGAGCCACATTCTGCAGGCCTTCGTGACCGAAGGGCTGAAGCCCGTGATCGACCATGTCATCAGCTTCGGCATGGGGCATTTCTACATCAGCCAGTCCGACAAGGGCGGCCTCGTCTTCGGTGGCGACCTCGACTTCTACGCAAGCTACGCAAGCCGCGGCAACCTGCCGATGGTCGAGCATGTGATGGAGGCGGGCATGACGCTGATGCCCATGATCGGGCGGGCGAAGGTGCTGCGTTCCTGGGGCGGGATCATGGACATGACGCCGGATGGCAGCCCGATCATCGACAAGACCCATGTCGACGGGCTCTTCATCGACTGCGGCTGGAACTACGGTGGCTTCAAGGCGGTGCCCGCCTCGGGCTGGTGCATGGCGCATCTGATGGCGACGGGCCAGCCGCACGAGGTCGCAAAAGCCTTCCGTTTGAGCCGTTTCGCGACCGGGCATCTTCTGGACGAAGAAGGCACCGGCAGCCAGCACAACCTGCATTGACGATGCCCGCGCGCCCCCTTCGCCCGCGCCTGGCCCGGCCGTCGGATGCCCTCGGCGAGGATACTTGTCCCGGAACGAAAGCCGCGCAGATGTTCATTTTGGCGCAAGTATTCCGGGGTGAGGCCGAAGGCCAAGGGGCAGCGCCCCTCATCCCCCTCTCAGCGAAAGCCGCCCGATGCGTCTGACCTGCCCACTCTGTGGCCCGCGCGATCGGCGCGAGTTCTATTACTACGGGTCCGAGGACTATCTCGACCGGCCTGCCGAGGGCGCGCCGTCCGAGGCCTGGGACGCCTATCTGCACCTGCGCGACAACCCCGCCGGGATCACCCGCGACCTGTGGTATCACGAGACGGGCTGTGCAAGCTGGCTTCTGGTTACGCGCGACACTGTCAGCCATGCGATCCACGATGTCGCGCTGGTGGCGGCGCGCCCGGCTAGCCCGCGCCGCCGCAAGGTCGCGCCATGAGGGTCGCGGGCAAAGGGCTGGTGGATCGGTCCCGCACCGTTGCGTTCCGCTTCGACGGGCGCGACCTGACCGGGCATCCCGGCGATACGCTCGCGTCCGCCTTGTTGGCGAACGGCATCCGGTTGACGGGGCGCAGTTTCAAATATCATCGCCCGCGCGGCATCCTGACCGCGGGCTCGGAAGAGCCGAACGCCCTCGTGATGGTGCGCGACGGCGCGCAGCAGACGCCGAACGTACGCGCGACCGTGCAGGAGGTGTATGACGGGCTCGACGCCGACAGCCAGAACCGCTGGCCGTCGCTGCGCTTCGACGCGATGGCGGTGAACGACCTTGCAGCACCTCTCTTGTCGGCCGGCTTCTACTACAAGACCTTCATGTGGCCGCGCGCCTTCTGGGAGCGGCTCTACGAGCCTGCCATCCGTCGCGCGGCGGGCCTTGGGCGGCTGTCGGGGCGGCAAGACGAGGCGGTCTACGAAAAGGTCTGGGCGTCTTGCGACCTGCTGGTGATCGGCGCAGGCCCGACCGGCCTGATCGCCGCGCTGACGGCGGCGCGCGCCGGGGCCGACGTGATCGTGGCCGACGAAAGTGCTGCGATGGGCGGGCAGGCGCTGTCGTCGACGGAAAGCATCGGCGGGCAGGCGGCACCGGACTGGGTGGCGGCGGTATTGGTCGAGTTGGCAGCCCTGCCGAACGTGCGCCTCATGCGGCGGACGACCGTCACCGGCGTTTATGACGATGGCACCTACGCTGCGCTGGAACGGGTGGGCCTGCACCTTGCCGCTCCGCTCGACCTGCCGCGCGAGGCCTTCTGGCGCATCGTCGCACGCCGCGCCATTCTGGCCTCCGGCGCGCTGGAGCGGCCCATCGCCTTTCGCAACAACGACCGGCCCGGCATCATGCTGGCGGGCGCGGTGCGGACCTATCTCAACCGCTACGGTGTCGCGGCGGGGCGCAACGTCACGATTTTCGCCAGCACCGATCACGCGCGGCAGGTCGCGCGCGATCTGCACGGCGCGGGCGTTACCATCGCCGCTGTGGTCGATCCGCGCCCCGATGCCTCGACTGACGAGCCGTTCCCCGTTCATGCCGGGGCCCAGATCGTCGACACGGCGGGGCGCTTGGCGCTGGGGCAAGTCACCGTGCGGCAGGGCAGCCGCGAGTTTCGTTTCGATACCGATTGCCTCGGCGTTTCGGGTGGCTGGAATCCCACGCTTGCGCTGACCTGCCATCTCGGCGCGCGCCCGGTCTGGAACGAGTCCATCGCAGCCTTCGTGCCCGCGCCCGAGGCTGTGCCGGGGTTGATCCCGGCAGGGGCGGCGGCGGGCAGTTTTGGCACCGCCGGGTGCATCGCGGACGGGATCGCGGCGGCCACGGCCTCGCTCGGCGCGCTTGGGATCGCGGCGGGCGCGCCCGAGGCGCCCGAGGCGCAGGATGAACCGGGTGGCATGGCCGCGCACTGGCAGGTCCGGGGTCAAAAGACGCTCTGGGGCCGCGCCTGGCTCGACTTCGGCAACGACGTGACGGTGAAGGACGTGACCCTTTCGGCGCAGGAGGGGTTCACCTCGGTCGAGCACATGAAGCGCTATACGACGCAGGGCATGGCCCCCGATCAGGGCAAGAGCTCGAACGTCGCGGCACTCGCGGTTCTGGCCGACACGACGGGGCGCGGTATCCCCGAGACCGGAACGACCACTTTCCGCCCGCCCTTCGTGCCGGTCTCGATCGCCGCGATGGGGGCGGGCGGGCGGGCCGAGGGCTTTGCGCCGCAGCGCTTTCTGACCAGCGATCGGGCCAGCCGCGACCGGGGCGCGCCGATGATCGAGGCGGGTCTGTGGTACCGGCCCAGCTACTTCCCGAAGCCCAACGAGACGACCTGGCGCGAGGCCTGCGACCGCGAGGTCGCCATGGTGCGCGGCGCAGTCGGCGTCACCGACGTCTCGACTCTGGGCAAGATCGACATCCAGGGCGCGGATGCGGGCCGTTTCCTCGACCTCGTCTACGCCAATACCTTCTCGACCCTGCCGGTGGGTCGGGTCCGCTACGGCCTCATGCTGCGCGAGGACGGGATGGTGATGGATGACGGCACCACGGCGCGGCTGGGCGAGAGCCAGTACCTGATGACCACCACCACCGCCGCCGCAGGTCAGGTGATGCGGCATCTCGACTTCGTGCAACAGGCCTTCTGTGCGGACTGGGATGTGCGGACGATCTCGGTCACCGAGCAGTGGGCGCAGTTTGCGGTGGCAGGCCCCCTTGCGCGTCGGCTTCTGGCGACGGTGATCGGCGCGCCGCCGGATCTGCCCTTCATGGGCTGCGCCCCCGTGACGGTCGGCGGCGTTGCGGCACGGCTTTTCCGCATCAGCTTTTCGGGCGAGGAGGGCTACGAGATCGCCGTCCCGTCGCGCTACGGCGAGGCGCTGTTTCGCGACCTTGTCGCGCGGGCCGAGACGCTGGGTGGCGGGGCCTACGGGATGGAGGCGCTGAACGTGCTGCGGATCGAGAAGGGGTTCCTGACCCATGCCGAAATCCACGGCCGCGTGACCGCCTTCGACGTGGGGCTCGAAAAGATGGTGAGTGCCAAGAAGGACTGCATCGGCAAGGCGGCGGCGCAACGGCCCGGCCTGACGGGGCCCGCGCGCGAGCAGCTTGTCGGGCTGAAGGCCGTCGAGTCCTTTCCGGCGGGCGCGCATCTGTTTGCGCGCGGGGCCGAGGCGGTGCGCGCGAACAGCCAGGGCTATGTGACCTCGGTCGGCTGGTCACCCACGTTGCAGGCGACGCTGGGCCTCGGCTTCCTGCGGGACGGGCGCGCCCGGCATGGCGAGACGCTGCGGCTGGTCGATCACCTGCGCGGCATTGACCTTGCCGTCGAGGTCTGCGACCCGGTGTTCCACGATCCCGAGGGGGTGAAGCTGCGTGCCTGAGCTGATCGCGAAATCCCCCCTTGCCGGGCAGGCCCCACTGACCGCGGGCGGCGTCAACCTGTCGGAGTGGGAGTTGCCCCGCGTGACCTCGGTCGCGCCGCTGGCGGGGAGCGGGGCGGGGCTGAAGCGGGCGCTGAAGGCGATGGGGCTGGCCCTTCCAGGCCCCAACCGCGTCAGCGCGTCGGTCGCAGCGCGGCTGGTCTGGAGCGGTCGCGAGCAGGCCTTCCTTTTGGGGGCCGACCCTGCACCGCTTGCGGGGCTGGCCGCGCTGACGGACCAGAGCGATGGCTGGGCGGGTCTTGCGCTGGAAGGCGCGGGCGCGGTTGCGGTGCTCGCGCGGCTGCTGCCGCTCGATCTGCGGACGATGGCGGGCGATGCCTGTGCCCGCGCACCCTTGAACCACATGCCGAGCCTTGTGCTGCGCCCCGCACCCGAGCGCTTCGAGATCCTGGTCTTCCGCTCGATGGCGCGTGCGGCCTGGCATGAGGTTGCGGCTGCAATGACGGCTGTCGCGGCGCGCGACAGGGTTGGGTAGGCGACCTTCGGGGGCATCGCCTGCGGGCGAGGTCGTATGGGTATTTGGGCCGAAACGAAGCCGGGGGCGTGCCGACTTTCGTCCGGCCCGGCGCAAGGGAGCGCGCGCGCTGGACAGGCGCCGCCGCTCGGCGGATATGATGGCGCATGAGTCTGCCGCCCGCCTTTCTTGATGAGCTTCGCACCCGCACCTCGCTGGCGCAGGTGGTCGGACGCAAGGTCGTCTGGGACATGCGTAAGTCCAACCAGGGCAAGGGCGACTGGTGGGCCCCGTGCCCCTTCCACCAGGAGAAATCCGCCTCGTTCCACGTCGATGACCGCAAGGGTTTCTACTATTGCTTCGGCTGCCAGGCGTCGGGCGATGCGGTGAAGTTCCTGCGCGAGACGGAAGCGATGTCGTTCCGCGAGGCGGTCGAGGCGCTGGCGCGCGAGGCGGGGATGGAGATACCGGCCCGCGACCCGCAGGCCACCCAGCGCGACGACCGCAGGGGCGACCTGTCGGCCGTGATCGACGAGGCGGTGCGCTGGTTCCGCCTGCAATTGAAGACCGCAGCCGGGCAGGGGGCGCGTGACTACCTTGCCGGACGTCGCCTGACGCCCGAGGCGCAGGACCGCTGGGAGATCGGCTATGCCCCTGACAGCGGTCACGCCCTGACCGAGGCACTGGGCGCGCGCGGCATTGCACCCGAGCTTGTGATCGCGGCGGGCCTGCGTCGCCCGCCCGAGGACGGGCGTGGGGCCTATGACCGCTTCCGGGCCCGCATCATCTTTCCGATCCGCGACGCGCAGGGCCGTGCCATCAGCCTGGGCGGGCGGGCGATGGAGGCGGGGGCCCAAGCGAAATACCTCAACGGTCCCGAGACCGAGCTGTTCGACAAGGGGCGGAGCCTGTTCAACCACGGCCCTGCCCGGCGGGCGGCGGCCAAGGGTGCGCCGCTGATCGTGGCCGAGGGCTACATGGACACGATCGCGCTGGTCGAGGCGGGGTTCGGCTGCACCGTGGCCCCGCTTGGCACGGCGATCACCGAGGACCAGTTGCGCCTGTTGTGGCGCATCCACCCCGAGCCCATCGTGGCGCTCGACGGCGACACGGCGGGCCAGAAGGCGGCGCTGCGGCTGATCGACCTGGCGTTGCCGCTGCTCGAGGCGGGGCGCGGCCTGCGCTTTGCGGTGCTGCCCGCCGGCCTCGACCCGGACGATCTGATCCGCCAGCAGGGCGCGCCCGCCATGCAGCGCGTGATCGACGCGGCGCAGCCGATGGTTAACCTGCTCTGGCAGCGCGAGACCGAAGGGCGCAGCTTCGACAGCCCCGAGCGGCGCGCGACGCTCGACAAGACGCTGCGCGAGGTGCTGGCGCGCATCAGCGACGCGTCCATCCGGGGCCACTATGCCGAAGAGATCAAGCGCCTGCGCCAGACGCTGTTCGGCGGCCCGCCGCGCGCGCCCTGGGTGCCGGGGCAGGGCAAGCGCGGCGGGCGCTTCGTGCCACCGCCACTGCCGCCCCGGTCGGTGACGCGCGCCTCGGCCTTGGCGGGGGGCGGGGCCGAGGAGGAGGTGCTCGAGGCCGTTCTGCTGGCCACGCTCGTCACGCATCCCGCCCTCGTGGCGCGCCACGAAAGCGCGCTCGAGGCGCTCGAATTCGGGTTTGAAGACCACCACCGGCTGCGTTTGCTGCTGCTGCGCCACGCCCACGCCGACGATCCGCGCTCTCGCGTGGCCGCCGAGGCGGGTGAGCTTCTTGAAACGCTGTTCGCGCGCAGCCATGTGAGGTCGGCACCGCCCGTCCGCAACGCGGGCGACGCCGACCTTGCCATGATGTGCGTGGCCGAGGGCTTGGCCAAGCTCGAGGCGCGGCGCGGGGTGCTGCGCGAGATCGAGGACGCGATGGAAGACATGACGGGGCTTGCCGACGAGGGCGTGACCTGGCGGCTCGGCAAGGCGGCCGAGGCCGTCCGCAGCGCCGAACGCCCGCCCATGCCCGAGGTGGGTGAGCTTGGCGAGGACCGCTCGGCCATGTCCGAGCACCTGCAATCGCTGATCGACGGGCAGGTCTGGCGGAAAAAGCCGTGATGCGGGACTTCCCCCTGCCGTGATTCGCGCTATTGATTCGTTTCCAACGCCTGCGATTCGCACACAGGCCGGATCTCACCCCCGAGGAGCTTAGATGGCACTCAAGGACACCGACGACGCGAAGCCGGACGAGCAGGAGGCCGAGGTTTCGCTCGACATGAGCCAGGCTGCGGTCAAGAAGATGATCGCCGACGCGCGCGAGCGGGGCTACATCACCTATGACCAGCTGAACACCGTCCTGCCGCCCGAACAGGTGTCTTCGGAACAGATCGAGGACGTGATGTCGATGCTGTCCGAGATGGGCATCAACATCATCGAGGATGACGAGGTCGAGGAGGGCGAGCCTGCGGGCGAGCTGGTCGAGACTGCCTCGACCTCGCGCGAAGTCGCGGTTTCCGGCACCACGTCCGAGACGCTGGACCGGACCGATGACCCGGTGCGGATGTATCTGCGCGAGATGGGCTCGGTCGAACTGCTGAGCCGCGAGGGCGAGATCGCCATCGCGAAGCGCATCGAGGCAGGCCGCAACACGATGATCGCGGGGCTTTGCGAAAGCCCGCTGACGTTCCAGGCGATCACGATCTGGCGTGACGAACTGCTGTCCGAAGACATCCTGCTGCGCGACGTGATCGACCTCGAGGCGACCTTCGGGCGCAGCCTCGACGGCGACGGCGAGCTGGAGGGGGCGAGCCTCGACGATGTCGACATGTCGGCGGCCCCGCGCCGCACCGCGACCGACGAGCCCGAGCTTGACGCCGACGGCAACCCCATCGCCGCCGCCGAAGAGGATGACGACGAGGATGACGAGGCCTCGGCCATGTCGCTGGCCGCGATGGAAGCGGCGCTGAAGCCCAAGGTCCTCGAGACGCTCGATCTCATCGCGCGCGACTATGTGCATCTGGCCGAGATGCAGGACCTGCGGATGACCGCGACGCTGGGCGATGCGCGCCAGTTCACGCCCGACGACGAGGCCGCCTATCAGAAGCTGCGGAGCGAGATCGTGCTGCTGGTGAACGAGCTTCACCTGCACAACAACCGGATCGAGGCGCTGATCGACCAGCTTTACGGCATCAACCGCAAGATCATGTCGATCAACTCGGGGATGGTGAAGTTGGCCGACGCGGCGCGGATCAACCGGCGCGAGTTCATCGACGAGTATCAGGGCTACGAGCTTGACCCAAGCTGGGCCGACCGGATGGCGGCCAAGGCGGGGCGCGGCTGGCAGGTCCTGATGGAGAAAAGCCGCGACCGCGTGGAAGAGCTTCGCACCGAGATGGCGCAGGTCGGCCAGTATGTCGGCGTCGACATCTCCGAGTTCCGGCGGATCGTGAACCAGGTCCAGAAGGGCGAGAAGGAAGCCCGTCAGGCCAAGAAGGAGATGGTCGAGGCGAACCTGCGGCTGGTGATCTCGATCGCCAAGAAATACACGAACCGCGGTTTGCAGTTCCTCGATCTTATTCAGGAAGGCAACATCGGCCTGATGAAGGCGGTCGACAAGTTCGAGTATCGGCGCGGCTACAAGTTCTCGACCTATGCGACCTGGTGGATCAGGCAGGCGATCACCCGGTCCATCGCCGATCAGGCGCGCACGATCCGCATCCCGGTCCACATGATCGAGACGATCAACAAGCTGGTGCGGACGGGGCGCCAGATGCTGCACGAGATCGGCCGCGAGCCGACGCCCGAAGAGCTGGCCGAGAAGCTGCAGATGCCGCTCGAGAAGGTCCGCAAGGTGATGAAGATCGCCAAGGAGCCGATCAGCCTCGAGACGCCGATCGGCGACGAGGAGGACAGCCAGCTTGGCGACTTCATCGAGGACAAGAACGCGATCCTGCCCCTAGACAGCGCCATTCAGGAAAACCTGAAGGAGACCACAACGCGCGTG
>JANPJD010000239.1:0-6797 GCA_031425325.1 Rhodobacterales bacterium
GAAGAGCGCGCCTCGCGCCGGATCGCGCGGGCCATCGTCGCCGCGCGCCCGCTGACGCGCACGCTCGCGCTGGCCGAGGTGGTGGCGCGCTGCCTGCCGCGCCCCAAGCCCGGCCAAAGCCACCCCGCCACGCGCAGCTTCCAGGCGATCCGCATCGCGGTGAACACCGAGTTCGGGGAACTGGCCGAAGGGCTGATGGCCGCCGAACGGGCGCTGAAACCCGGCGGGCGGCTGGCGGTCGTGACGTTCCACTCGCTCGAGGACCGGATCGTGAAGCGCTTCCTCCAGCTTCGCTCGGGGGGCGAGCCGGGGGCAAACCGCTATGCCCCGGCCACCGAGGTGACCGCCCCGCGCTTTGTTCTGCTGACCAAGGCCGTGGCGCCCGACGAGGCAGAGCTTGCCGCCAATCCCCGGGCGCGTTCGGCCAAACTGCGCGTGGCACAGCGCACCGACGCGCCTGCGGGGTCGGTCGATCCGGCCGCCCTTGGGGTGCCGCAACTTCAACGGAAAGGTCGGCGCTGATGCGACCCGTGCTATACGCGCTTTCGCTTCTGGCGGTGATGGGTCTCGCCTTTTGGGCCTACCGCGAGAATTACGCGACCCAGAAGTCGCTCGGCGTGGTCGAGAACCTTCAGGCCGAGATCGGCCGCCTGCGCGAGGCGCTGGCCGTGCAGCGCGCGGAATGGGCCTATCTCAACCGTCCCGACCGCTTGCGGGAACTGGCGGCGATCAACTTTGACCGCCTGGGGCTTCTGCCGTTCGAGCCCGAACAGTTCGGCTCGGGCGCGCAGGTCGCCTACCCGCCGCCGCCGGGTCTTTTCGTCTCGGGGGCGGTAGATGTCTCGGGCATCTCCGATCTGGTCGGAGAGGTCGTTCCCACCAACGAGCTGCAGGTTCCCTGATGCGTACACCGCTTCGCCCGCTTGCCCGTATCCTTTCCGCCCGCGCCCGGGGCGAGAACCCCGACACGATCGAACGCGAGAACATCCGCCTGCGGCAAGAGAAGTCGCGCGATACGGCGCGCGCGCGGTCGGAAGGGCGGCTTCTGCTGCTGGGCCTTGCCTTCGTCATGGGCTTCGGGGTGATCGGTGTCCGCATGGGTCTGATGGCCTCGGCTGATCCGGTCGAGCCGCGCTCGGCCTCGGCGGGGGCGCAGATCCTGGCGGGACGCGCGGACCTGACGGACCGCAACGGGCGGATGCTGGCCACGAACCTTCTGACCCATTCGCTTTACGCCCAGCCCAAGGACATGGTGGACCCCGCCCGGGTCGCCCGCGAACTGGTCGCGATTTTCCCCGACCTCGACGAGAAGGCCATCCTCGCCCGCTTTACCGACGGGCGCAGCTTTGTCTGGATCAAGCGCAAGCTCTCACCCGAGCAGATGCAGGCGGTGCATGACATCGGCGATCCGGGGCTTCTGTTCGGCCCGCGCGAGATGCGCCTCTACCCCAACGGTCGACTGGCCGCCCACATCCTTGGCGGTGCCAGTTTCGGGGCAGAAGGGGTTCACTCCGCCGAGGTTATCGGCACGGCGGGGATTGAGAAGGCCCTAGACGCGCAACTGCGCGATCCTGCGCTGGCGGGCACGCCCGTGGCGCTGTCGCTCGACCTCACGGTTCAGGCGACGACCGCCGAGGTTCTGGGCGTCGGCATGAAGATGATGAACGCCAAAGGGGCCGCTGCGATCCTGCTGGACGTAGATACGGGCGAGATCCTTACGATGGTCTCGCTGCCCGACTTCGACCCCAACGACCGCCCGCAGCCGCTTCTGAAAGGCGATCCCGCCGACAGCCCGATCTTCAATCGTGCGGTGCAGGGCGTGTATGAGCTTGGCTCGACCTTCAAGATCTTCGCAGCCGCCCAGGCAATGGAGATCGGCCTGATGACGCCCGACACGATGGTCGACGCGAACGCGCCGATGGTCTGGGGCAAGCACCGCATCAGGGAGTTCCAGAACAAGAACTACGGGCCGCTCCTGTCGGTCCGCGACGTCATCGTGAAATCCTCGAACGTAGGCACCGCGCATATCGCGCTTCTGATCGGTGCGGTGCGCCAGCAGGCCTTCCTGAAATCGCTCGGGTTCTTCGAGGCGACGAAGGTGGAACTGGTCGAGGCGGCGGGTGCCAAGCCCCTTCTGCCCTCGCGCTGGGCAGACATCGTGACGATCACCACCTCTTACGGGCACGGGATGTCGGCAAGCCCCCTGCACCTCGCGACCGCCTATGCGACCATCGCGAACGGCGGCGTCGCGATCCAGCCGACGCTTCTGCGCCGCGACGGACCACCCCAGGGCGTCCGCGTCATGTCCGAGGAAACCGCGCGGCACGCCGTCTCGATGCTGCGCGGCGTCGTGACGGACGGAACGGCAAGCCTTGGCGAGGTCAAGGGTTACGAGGTTGCGGGCAAGACCGGCACCGCCGACAAGCCCCGCGTGGGCGGCGGCTATTACGACGACAAGGTCATCAACACCTTCGCCAGCATGTTCCCCGCATCGGACCCGAAATACGTGCTGATCGTGACGCTGGACGAGCCGGTCGAGACGACGGGATCGGAACCGCGCCGCACGGCCGGCTGGACGAGCGTGCCGGTCGCGGCCGAGATCATCCGCCGCGTCGCCCCTCTCCTGGGGCTCCGGCCGCAGGTTGAACCGGTCGCGGCCAATGCTGTAACACTCGTCCGCAACTGACCGAGAGGGGCGCGATGGCCAAGGCGGGACGACCCCTTGCAGACCTTGGCCTGACCGCGCGGAACGGTCGCGAGGCACGAATCGAAGGAATAGCCATCGACAGCCGGGCGGTGCGCGACGGGTATCTCTTCGCCGCGTTGCCGGGCAGTGCGGCCCACGGTGCAAGCCATGTCGCCATGGCGCTGCAGCGGGGGGCAGCAGCGATCCTGACCGATGCCAAAGGCGCGGCTCTGGCATCGGAGGCTCTGGCCGCCTCGGACGCGGCGCTTGTCGTGGCCGAGGATGCGCGCGCTGCCACGGCCTTTGCGGCGGCGCTCTGGTTCGGGACGCAGCCGGAGGTCATGGTCGCGGTCACAGGGACCAACGGCAAGACCTCGGTCGCGACCTTCACGCGCCAGATCTGGACCGCGCTCGGGCATCCCGCGATCAACATCGGCACCACCGGCGTCGAGGGGGCCTGGGACGCGCCCTCGGGGCACACGACGCCCGAGCCCGTCACCCTGCACCGCCTTCTGGCCGAAGCGGCGGGAGCGGGCGTCACCCATGCCGCGATGGAGGCGTCGAGCCACGGCCTTGACCAGCGCCGGATGGATGCGGTCCGCCTGCAAGCGGCGGGCTTCACCAATTTCACGCAGGACCACCTCGACTATCACAAGACTTTCGAGGCGTATTTTTCAGCCAAGGCCGGGCTGTTCGACCGGGTGCTGCCCGAGGATGGCGTCGCGGTCGTCAACGTCAACGATCCGAAAGGCCCCGAGGTCGCAGCCATCGCAACCGCGCGCGGGCAGCGGGTGCTGCGCGTGGGCCATGCCGAGGGGGCCGACCTTCGCATCCTTGCACAGCGCTTCGACGCAACCGGGCAGGACCTGCGGCTGTCCTGGCAGGGCGTGGCGCATCAGGTGCGGCTGGACCTCATCGGCGGCTTTCAGGCCGAAAACGTGGCGCTGGCAGCGGGCCTTGCCATCGCGGCGGGCGAGGCGGCCGGCGACGTCTTGCGCGTCCTGCCGCAGCTTTCGACGGTTCGGGGCCGGATGCAGCTTGCGGCGCGGCGGCGCAATGGGGCCTCGGTCTTCGTCGACTACGCTCATACGCCCGACGCCATCGAAACCGCGCTGCGCGCGTTGCGCCCGCATGTCATGGGCCGCCTCGTGATCGTGTTCGGCGCCGGCGGCGACCGCGACCGGGGCAAGCGCCCGCTGATGGGGCAGGCGGCGGCCGCCCATTCCGACCTCTGCATCGTCACCGACGACAACCCGCGCGGCGAGGAGCCCGCCGCGATCCGCGCCGCGATCCTTGCCGCCTGTCCGGGTGCGGTCGAAGTCGGCGACCGCGCCGAGGCGATCCTGCGCGGCGTGGCGGCACTGGGTCCAGGCGACGCTCTGCTGGTTGCGGGCAAGGGCCACGAGACCGGCCAGACCATTGCGGGGCAGGTCTATCCCTTCGACGATGTGGAGCAGGCAAGCGTCGCGGTCGCGGCGCTTGACGGGGTGCTGACATGATCGCGCTCTGGACCTCGGCCGAGGCGGTGGCGGCGACGGGCGGCACCTCCACCCGCGACTGGCAGGCGACGGGCGTGTCGATCGACACCCGCACGCTGCGGCCCGGCGATCTTTTCGTGGCCCTGACCGATGCGCGCGACGGACACGACTTCGTGGCCGAGGCGCTGGCGCGCGGCGCTGCGGCAGCGCTGGTCGCACGGCATCCACCGACGGTTTCCGCCGATGCGGCGCTTCTGATCGTGCCCGATGTGCTGGCGGCCCTTGTGGCGCTGGCAAGGGCGGCCCGTGCCCGGACTGGCGCGCGCGTTGTGGGCGTTACGGGCTCGGTCGGCAAGACGTCGACCAAGGACATGCTGCGGACCGTTCTGGGCGGGCAGGGCGCGGTCCATGCGGCCGAGGCCAGCTACAACAACCACTGGGGCGTGCCGCTGACCTTGGCCCGGATGCCCCAGGCGACCCGCTTTGCGGTCATCGAGATCGGCATGAACCACCCCGGCGAGATTGCGCCCCTCGCCCGTCTCGCGCGGTTGGACGTGGCACTCATCACCACGGTCGCTGCGGCGCATCTCGAGGCGTTCGAAAGCATCGAGGGGATCGCCCACGAGAAGGCGTCGATCCTCGACGGGCTCGTGCCCGGCGGCACCGCCGTGCTGCCGACCGACATCGGGACCGCGCCGATCCTTATGGCCAAGGCGCAGGCGGTCGGCGCGCGAAGCCTGCGTTTCGGGCGGGCGACAGACGCGGACTACCGGATCGAGGACGTGCAGATCACGCCCGACGCGACGGTGGTCAGGGCCGCCGCACCGGATGGCCCGCGTCTTTTCAAGGTCCGCACGCCGGGGCGGCATTTCGCGCCGAACGCGCTTGCGGTCCTTGCCGCCGCCGATGCGCTGGGCCTCGATCCCGGCATCGCCGCCTGCGACATCGGCGCGTGGGCGCCCCCGCCCGGTCGCGGCACACGCGAGCGCATCCTGCTCGATCCGGTCGAGGAGCAGCAGTTCGAGTTGATCGACGATGCGTTCAACGCAAACCCCGCCTCGATGGCCGCAAGCCTCGATCTGCTGGCCGCCCTGCCCACCACTGACGGTGTGGGCCGGGTCGGCGCGGGGCGACGCATCGCGATCCTCGGCGACATGCTCGAGCTTGGGCGGACCGAGATGGAACTTCACGCCGAGATCGCCCGGCATCCGGCCCTTGGCTCCATTGCGACGGTGCATTGCGTCGGTCCCCGGATGCGTGCCCTGCATGCTGTCCTGCCGCCGCGCCAGCGCGGCCACTGGGCCGCGACGGCAGCCGATCTGGTGCCCCTTGCGCGGACGCTGATCGACGCGGGCGACATCGTTCTGGTCAAGGGCTCGAAGGGCAGCAAGGTTTCGGCGGTCGTTGACGCTCTCCGCAAATTGGGGCAGGCGGTCGACCCGGATCATCAGGAAAGCGACTAGATGCTGTTTTGGCTCACCGAGTTCTCGGATGGCGGGGATGTGTTCAACCTGTTCCGCTACATCACGTTCCGTGCGGGCGGCGCTTTCTTCACGGCGCTGATCTTCGGATTTGTGTTCGGCAGGCCGCTGATCGACCTTCTGCGCCGCCGCCAGGGCAAGGGCCAGCCGATCCGCGACGACGGACCGCAAGGGCATTTCGTCAAGGCCGGCACGCCGACGATGGGGGGCCTGCTGATCCTGTCGGCACTCACTTTTTCTACCCTGATGTGGGCGCGGCTCGACAATCCCTATGTGTGGATCGTGCTCTTCGTCACGCTCGCCTTCGGCCTGATCGGCTTTGCCGACGACTTCGCCAAGGTCACCAAGCAGTCGAGCAAAGGCGTCTCGTCCCGCGTGCGCTTTCTGCTGGGGCTGGTGATCGCGGCACTGGCCGCCTTTGCCGCCGCGCGCTTTCATCCCGAGGCGCTGACCAACCAGCTTGCGATGCCGCTGTTCAAGGACCTGCTCCTGAACCTCGGGATCTTCTTCGTGCCGTTCGGCATGATCGTGATCGTGGGCGCCGCGAATGCGGTCAACCTGACCGATGGGCTCGACGGGCTGGCGATCATGCCGGTGATGATCGCGGCGGGCACGCTGGGCGCGATCAGCTACGTCGTCGGCAACGTCAACTTCACCGACTATCTCGGCGTCCATTTCGTGCCCGGCACGGGCGAGATCCTGATCTTCTGCTCGGCCCTGATCGGCGGAGGCCTG
This sequence comes from Rhodobacterales bacterium, assembly GCA_031425325.1. Classification (GTDB taxonomy): domain Bacteria; phylum Pseudomonadota; class Alphaproteobacteria; order Rhodobacterales; family Rhodobacteraceae; genus Aliitabrizicola. Next base: position 6,381 of record JANPJD010000239.1, read on the forward strand.
GGCTTCCTGTGGTACAACGCGCCCCCTGCAGCCGTATTCATGGGCGATACGGGCTCGCTGGCGCTCGGCGGCGCTTTGGGCGCCATCGCGGTCTGTACCAAGCACGAAATCGTCCTTGCGATCGTCGGCGGCCTTTTCGTGGTCGAGGCGCTGTCGGTCATCATCCAGGTGCTTTACTTCAAGCGCACCGGGCGGCGTGTTTTCCTGATGGCCCCGATCCACCACCATTTCGAGAAGAAGGGCTGGGCCGAGCCGCAGATCGTGATCCGGTTCTGGATCATCAGCCTGATCCTGGCCGTGATCGGGCTTGCGACGCTGAAGGTGCGCTAGGCGCGTCAGCCGATCGGCTGCAGCGTCCCCGGCAATCCGTCGGGCAGGCTGCGGCCGGGTGGCAAGGCGATCAGGGCACTGCCACCG
>JANPJD010000240.1:0-2493 GCA_031425325.1 Rhodobacterales bacterium
GGCGGACGCGATCCTCGCGGGGGTCTGGGGGGCGGGCATCCGCTATTTCGTTAGGGCCCCGCTCTTTGGGATTGGACTGTCCGTGAGGCGGCTGAACCGTTTTCTGGGGGGCAAGCCGCGCGACAACTATGTGCTGTCGACAAAGGTGGGGCGGCTGTTGCGGGTGACCGGCAAGGGAGAGGCGCGCGACACGCTGGGCAAGTTCTTCGACGTGCCGTCGCGCAAGGAGGTCTACGACTACTCGTATGACGGCACGCTGCGCTCGGTCGAGTTCAGCCTCGAGCGGCTTGGGGTCGACCGGATCGACCTTCTCTTCGCGCATGACCTCGACGTCTTCAACCACAAGACGCCGCAGGCGCTGTCCGAGCGGATCGACGCCTTCATGGAGGGCGGGTACAAGGCGCTGCTGCGGCTGCGCGATGAGGGCATCATCGCGGGCTTCGGGGCGGGGGTAAACGAGTGGCAACCCTGTGCCGAACTGACGGCCCGCGGCGATTTCGACATCTTCCTGCTGGCCGGGCGCTACACATTGCTGGAGCACGAGGCGCTGACCGCCTGGCTGCCGACGGCGGTCGCGCGCGGGATCGGCGTCGTGATGGGCGGGCCTTACAACTCGGGCATCCTTGCGACCGGGCCGAAGCCCGGGGCCTTCTGGTTCTACGATCCCGCCCCGCCCGAGGTACTCGAGCGTGCGGCGCGGCTTGAGGCCGTCTGCGCGCGCCACAGCGTGAAGCTGATCGATGCGGCCTTCCAGTTCGCGCTGCGCCATCCGGCAGTCGTCTCGGTCATTCCCGGTGGGCAGGGCGTGGCCGAGATCGACGGCAACCTTGCCGCGTCGCAGGCGGTGATCCCCGATGCGCTCTGGGCCGAGATGAAGGCCGAGGGACTGATCCACCCCGACGCGCCGGTCAAACTGGGGGCCTGAGCCGTCTCAGGCAGGTCGGGCCAGCGTGCGGACCGCGGCGTCGTCCATGAAGCCGCGGTCCTCGAGACCAAGCGACACATGCAGCGCCGCCGCCGCCTGCCCATAGGCCGCCGCCGCGCGCAGGTCGGCGCCGCGCGCAAGCTCGGCGGCAAGCGCGCCGCAGAAGGCGTCGCCCGCACCATGGGACGAGACCACCGCGACCTCGTGTGCCGCAAGGCGCAGCGGGCTTCCGTTCCACAAGAGCAGGCCCTCGGCGCCCAGCGTCACGATGACCTCGGCCGGTCCGCGCGCCGAAAGGGAATGGGCCGCCGCCTCGGGCGGGATGGGGCCTGCCAGATCCTCGGCCTCGACACGGTTGACGATCAGGATGTCCACGAGCGCCAGCAGAGCGCGCGACATCGCCCGCGCAGGCGCTGCGTTCAGGATCACCCGCACGCCCGCCGCCCGCGCCTTTTGCGCGACCGCGAGGTTCACGTCGTCGGGGATCTCGTTCTGCAACAGCAGGTGGGTCGTACCGGACGGCACCGCGATCCGGTCGGCATCGAGCGACAGGTTCGCGCCCGACACGATCACCGCGCCATAGCCGCCCGCCGCATCCTCGATCGCGACGGACATGCCCGAGGGGCCGGGATCGCGCTGGACCAGCGCCGTGTCGACGCGCGCATCGGCCAGGGTTTGCAGCAGCGTCGAGCCGAAGGCATCCGCGCCGATCCGCCCGGCCATAGCCACGCGCGCCCCAAGCCGGGCGGCTGCGACCGCCTGGTTGCCGCCCTTGCCGCCGAAGGCATAGCGAACCGCCTGCCCCGCCAGCGTCTCGTCGAGGCGGGGGATGCGGGGCGCGGTCACGATCACGTCGAGATGAAGGGCGCCGCAGACGAGGATCATCGCACCTCTCCATAAAGCGCCTGCGCTACGATGGCGAGGCTGGCGGCCGCGTCCTGCCGGGCGACTGCCCCGGCCAGGGCCGCGTCTGTGCCGAGGCGGGAAGCGACCGCGCGAAGCCGGTCGGCCATGGCGACGTTCATCGCGGCCTCGGCCAGCGGATCGAGCCCGCCATGGTCGGGGAAAGTATCGAAGTAGATCACCCCGTCATATCCGATCCGGTCGAGTTCGACTAAAAGCTCGACCGTCTGGACCGGATGGACCGAGCCCACCATCAGCCCGTCGTCGCGCTTGCCGTAGCCATCGTTGAGGTGAACGCCAAGGAGCCGCGACTTCCGCGCGATCAGGTTGGCCGTCTGCGCCGGGATCTCGCCCGCGAAGAGAACATGGCAGAAGTCGAGCGTGATGCCGGTGTTGGGGCGACCGACCTCGGCCAGCGCAAGCAGGTTCAGCCCCAGGTCTGGCAAGAGCGAAAACGCTCGCGGCTCGTTCGGCTTGTACTCGATGGCGATGTCGAGGCCGGGCGCGTGATCTGCCACCTCTGCGATGGCCGCGACCGTGTCGTCCCACATCCGCCCGTAGTCGCCCTGAAAGCTGTAGTCGACGCCGTCCTGCCCGGCCCAGACGGTCATCACCCGCCCGCCCATCTCGGCCAGCGCATCGAGGCCGCGCTTCGTGAGGTCGAT
>JANPJD010000241.1:0-2962 GCA_031425325.1 Rhodobacterales bacterium
GCGCAGCAGCGGAGTTGTCATCGGAACCGGCCAGTTCACCGGCCCGAATGCCATTCCGAACGGCATCGACAACCGGCTTTTCCCGATCAACCCCGAATCCACCGGTGCAATCGGGGCCAACTTCTCGGGCCTCGGCTTCGAGTTCGCCGTCCTGCTCGAGGCGCTCGAGTCCAAAGGCATGGTGCGGACACTTGCGGAGCCGAACCTGACCGCCCTATCGGGGCAGGAAGCGGGCTTCCTCGCCGGCGGCGAGTATCCGATCCCGGTCTCGGACGGCGAAGGCGGCATCACCGTCGAATACAAGCCCTTCGGCGTCGAGTTGAACTTCACGCCGACCGTCGTCGACGGCGATGCGATCAACCTTGTGATCAACGCCGCGGTGTCAGCCATCGACCCGACCGTCACGGTCGAGAATGATAATATCTCGGTTAACGCCTTCACCCGGCGCGAAACTTCGACGACTGTCGAGATGCGCGACGGCGAAAGCTTTGCGATCGCCGGGCTTTTGCAGGACGACTTCCAGAACCTGAACAACCAGGTGCCGTGGCTTGGCGACATTCCGGTGCTCGGCTCGCTGTTCCGGTCGACCTCGTACCAGCGCGAGCAGAGCGAGCTGGTCATCATCGTGACGCCGCACCTCGTCACGCCGACCCGCGGTGAGGCGCTTGCCTTGCCCACGGATCGCGTCCGCATCCCGACCGAAAAAGAGCTGTTCCTGTTCGGCAACGTGACGGGCCGTCCCGCATCTGGCGCGGCCGGCGAAGTTGCCCGGCAGGACTTCGGCGGGTCCTATGGCTATGTGATGGAGTAAGACCATGAGGATCGTCTCGACAGTCCTGCTGACCTCTGTCCTTGGCCTCGCCGCCTGCGACAGCGAGCCGGGGGCGGCCGTGAATACCGGCGACTTCGGCAACGCCACCATGAACAACACGGGCGTCCAGAGCGGCGACATCAGCGCCACCCTGGCTCTCGGCACCCGATTTGCCCAGGAAGTGCCCAACACGGTCAACTTCGCCTTCAACAGCGCGACATTGGATGCGAACGCCCAGGCGATCCTGCGCCAGCAGGCCAACTGGATCCGCCAGTTTCCCGAGGTGCGCTTCCGGGTCTACGGACATACCGACCTTGTCGGCGGAAATTCCTTCAACCAGGCCTTGGGCAAACGACGTGCCGAAGCCGTCGTGGCTTTCCTGAGCACGCAGGGCATCAGCCGCTCGCGGCTCGAGGCGCTTGTCTCATTCGGCAAGACCCAACCCATTGTGCAGACCACCGCGCCCGAACTGCGGAACCGCCGCACCGTCACCGAGGTATCTGGCTTCGTCAGCCGTCATCCGACCGTGATGAACGGCAAATATGCCGAGGTGGTCTTCCGCGAGTATGTCGAGTCTGCAACTCGGCTGCATCCCGAGGGTGATGCCGTCGAAGTCGAGATCGCGCCTGAAGGCTGACATCCAGCCTGTCGGGCGCAATTTGCTCCCCTGCGCCCGACAGTCGCCGAAAACCAAACAATCACGGTTTTTTGGCCCAATTCTCGCCACCATTCCCGAACAACGTCTCCTCATGACAGCAGTGCCTTCGACACCCGAGTCGTAGGCCGGCCTGACGGGACAAGACGGACGGAGGCAGAACGCCTCCCAACCGCGTCTGCCCCCTGGCCATTGGAGAGGGACACGACGCGATGACGAGTGTGGCAACACTTCAACCGGAACCGGCACCGATACTTGCGTGCACGATTTCACGGGATGTTCAGAACTTCGAGCTTCTGATCGACGACATGGAGCTCGAACTCGGCGAAAGCTGGGGCGACCTCTCGTTCGAGGATGCGCTTGTCTTCATCGACCAGCCCGAAGCCGCAACGCTCGAGTTTGTCGCCATCGCCGTGAACGGCGAAGACGAGACCGATCTGTCGCGGATCATCGAGATCATCAAGGCCGCGAAAGATCGCCAGATCAAGGTCATCCTGATCGCAGACCAGATCAGCCCGATCGCCCTGCATCAGCTGTTGCGCCTGGGGGCCGAGGATTTCGTGCCGTACCCGCTGCCCGACGGCGCGCTGCGTGACGCGATCGCCCGCATCCGTCAGCCGGCCCCGCCGCCGGTCCACCTGACTGCCGTCCCGAATGATCCGGCGCCGAGCGTGCCGTCCTTCAAGGCCAAGGGCGACCGCGATGGCGTGTTGCTGCCCGTGCACGGCATCGCAGGCGGCGTCGGCACGACGACCTTCGCCACCAACCTTGCGTGGGAGCTTGCGACAGTCGTCAAGACGGACGCACCGAGGGTCTGCCTGCTCGACCTTTCGCTTCAGTTCGGCACGGTCGCGACCTATCTCGACCTGCCGCGGCGCGAGGCGGTGTTCGAGGTGCTGTCCGACACCTCCAGCATCGACAGCGATGCCTTCCTGCAATCCATGCTGACGTTCAACGACAAGCTGCACGTCTTCACGGCACCCGCCGATATGCTGCCGCTCGAGATCGTAACGGGCGAGGACATCGCCAAGCTGATCGACATGGCAGTCGCCAACTTCGACTTTGTCGTCGTGGACATGCCTTCGACAGTGGTCAGCTGGACCGAAACGGTCCTCAGCCGGGCGCATGTGTACTTCGCGCTGATGGAACTCGACCTGCGCTCGGCGCAGAATGTGCTGCGCCTCGTCCGGGCGCTGAAGGCCGAAGATCTGCCGTTCGAGAAGCTGCGCTTCGTGCTGAACCGCGCGCCCCGTTTTACCGAGCTTTCCGCCCGCAGCCGCGTCAAGCGGATGGCCGAAAGTCTCGACATCGACATCGAGGTGCAATTGCCCGATGGCGGCAAGCAGATCACCCAAGCCAACGACCACGGCCTGCCGATTTCGGAAAGCGCTGCAAAGAACCCGCTTCGCAAGGAGATCCAGAAACTCGCGAAGTCGCTCTACGACCTGAACAAGGCCGTAGAGGCCGGAAAGGGCTAAGGCATGTTCTCGCGCTTC
>JANPJD010000242.1:0-16191 GCA_031425325.1 Rhodobacterales bacterium
CCCGGCAGGTCGCCCGGAATCTCGGCCATGTCGACCCGCATCCCCATCGCCCGCAGATGCGCCCGCACCCGGCCCGGCACCTCTTGCGCGCAAAGGCCCAGCCGCGCGCTGAGTTCGAACGCCAGAGCGCAGCCGATGGCGACCCCCTCGCCATGCAGCAGCCGGTCGGAATAGCCCGTCGCAGCCTCGAGCGCGTGGCAAAAGGTGTGGCCGAGGTTCAAGAGCGCACGCTCGCCCTCCTCGGTCTCGTCGCGCGACACGATCCCCGCCTTCATCGCGACCGACACCCGCACGGCCCGCTGGCGCAGCGCCGCATCGGCGGCAAGCGCAGGCCCCTGAACCTCGAGCCATTCGAAGAAGGCGGCGTCGCCCAGAAGGCCATACTTCACCACCTCACCATAGCCCGCGAGGAAGTCGCGCGGTGGCAGGGTGTCCAGCACCCCCACATCCGCCAGAACCAGGCTTGGCTGGTGAAAGGCGCCCACAAGGTTCTTGCCCTGCGGCGTGTTGATGCCGGTCTTGCCGCCGACCGAGCTGTCGACCTGCGCCAGAAGTGTCGTCGGCACCTGCACGAAGCGCACGCCGCGCCGCAGGATGGCGGCGGCGAACCCCCCAAGGTCGCCGATCACGCCGCCTCCGAAGGCCACGACGACATCGCGCCGCTCAACCCTTTGCTCGAGCAGCCATTCGGTTGCGCGTGCGAGACCCGCCCAGCCCTTGGTGCCCTCGCCCGGCGGCAGTGCCAGCGCGTCGGACGCGATCCCATCGGCCTTCAGCGCGGCCTGCAGGCGCGCAAGGTGCAGCCCCGCGACCGTCTCGTCGGTCAGGATCGCCACGCGCGGGCGGTGCAACAGGGGCGCGATCTCGGCCCCCGCCCGGTCGATCAGGCCGGGGCCGATCCTGACCTCGTAGGACCGCGCCCCGAGATCGACCGAAACCACGTCGACAGCCATCCTACTTCCTTTCAAGAACGTCCGGGCGCTGGCGCAGCGTCTCGATCACCCGCCCGGCCATCTCCTCGATGCTGCACTCTGTCCTGCTTTCGACCACCAGATCGGCAAGCGCGTAGACAGGCACGCGGGCGTCGTGGATCTCGCGCAGCGTCTCGCGCGGGTTGGCGGTCCGCAACAGAGGCCGCGTCGACTTGTGCCGTACCCGCTGCCAGAGCACGTCGAGATCGGCCTTCAGCCAGACCGAGACGCCATGCGCCGACACGAGCGCGCGATTGGCCTCTGACAGGAACGCGCCGCCCCCGGTCGACAGCACGCAAGGCACCCCCGCCAACAGGCGCGCCAGCACCTCGGTCTCACGCGCGCGAAAGAACGCCTCGCCGTCCCGCTCGAAGATTTCGGCGATGGAGCGGTTGGCGGCGCGCACGATCTCTTCGTCCGAATCGCGAAAAGCCACGCCCAGCGTGCGGGCAAGCTGGCTGCCGACGGCCGTCTTGCCGGCCCCCATCATCCCCACCATCACGACCGTTTTCTTCAGGCTCCAGTTCACCTTCGGCAGGGTCCCGCGCATTCGTGTCCGATCCTGAATGGCGTGATCCGCAATGAAATGCCATACCTATTCACGGGCACCGGGCGCGCCCGGATGACGGCGCCTGCAACGAGACGAAACGATCTGACGAGGGCGAACACGGGCATGGGACGCTTGTTCAAGGCACTGATCCTTCTGGTTCTGCTGGGGCTCGCGGCACTCGCGGGCTATGCCTATCTGGGCGACATGGACCCGCCGCTCGGCGAGGTGACCCAGCCGGTCACGCTCGATGTCGACTAGGCTCGCCGCAATTCTTCTGCTGGCCTCGGCCCCGGTGGCCTGGGCCGAAGAGCCGCTGTCGGCGATTGACTGGCTGTCGCGGTCGGTCGCGACGCCTGCAGCCCCGCCGGCCCCCGAAGAGCCGGCCGTTACCGCCGGACCCGCGATCGAGGACATCGCGATGTCGGCGCTCGACGGCCCCTCGCCCGACGCGACCGGGCTTCTGTCGCCGCGCATCACCGGGCTGCCAAAGGCGCTCTGGGGATTGGGGCGCACCGACGAGATCGTGGCGCTGATCCGCTCGGAGCGCGTCGACGCCCTGCCCGCGCTTCAGGGACTGCTCACCACGCTGATGCTGGCCGAGGCCGATCCGCCGGCCGATGCGGGTGGACGGGGCGACCTTCTGCTCGCACGCACGGACAAGCTGCTCGACGCGGGCGCGCTGGAGCAGGCGGCGGCACTGCTCGAGGCCGCAGCCTCGGACGAGCCCGAAGTCTTTCGCCGCGCCTTCGACGTGGCGCTTCTGACGGGCACCGAGGACGCGTCCTGCAAGCAGATGCGCCGTAACCCGCAGCTTGCCCCGACCTTCCCCGCACGGGTGTTCTGCCTTGCCCGCTCGGGCGACTGGAACGCGGCGGCGCTGACGCTGCGGACCGCCCAGGCGCTGGGGTTCGTGACCGAGGAAGAGTCGGAGCTTCTGTCGCGCTTCCTCGACCCCGAGCTTTACGAGGGCGAGCCGAGCCTCGCGCGCCCGTCGCGCCCTTCGCCGCTGGTCTGGCGGATGTTCGAGGCGGTGGGCGAGCCGCTGCCGACCTCGACCCTGCCGCTGGCCTTCGCCCATGCCGAGTTGCGCGACACCGCAGGATGGAAGGCGCAACTCGAGGCGGCCGAGCGCCTGGCGCGCACCGGGGCGATCCCGGCGAACCGGCTGCTTGGCCTTTACACCGACCGCAAGCCCGCCGCCTCGGGCGGCCTTTGGGACCGCATCGCGGCGGTGCAGGCACTCGAGGCGGCTCTTGACCAAGGCAACACCACCGAAGTCGCTGCCCGCCTGCCCGCGACGTGGGAGTTGATGAGCCGCGCGGAACTCGAGGTCGTGTTCGCGACGATCTTCGGCCCCCGGCTGGCAACCCTGGGGCTCACCGGGCAGGCAGGCGCGCTTGCGTTCCGCATCGTGCTCTTGTCGCCGGGCTACAAGATGGCTGCCACGGCCCACAGCCCGGTCGGGCCGACCGAGGCGTTCCTCGCGGGGCTCGCAAAGGGCGATGTCACGGGCCTCGTTCCGCCCGACAGCCTTGGCCGCGCCATCGCACCCGCCTTCCAACAGCCGGTGCCCAGCCTCGAGGCGCTGGCGCTTCTGAAGCAGGGCCGGGTCGGCGAGGCGATCCTTGGCGCGATCGACCGCATCTCGACAGGGCTGCGCGGCGATCTGTCGGGCGTGACCGAAGGTTTGGCCCTGTTGCGCCATGTCGGGCTTGAGGATGCGGCGCGGCGCACCGCGCTGGAGTTGATGCTGTTGGAACGGCGCGGGTGAGCCAGCACTGGATCTCGGCCTTCCTCGACGCGCAGGCCGCCGAGCGCGACGCCGCGCGCAACACGCGCCTCGCCTATGGCCGCGACCTGCTCGATTTCTCGGGCTGGCTCGACGGGCGCGGCCTCGACCTTGCCGGGGCGCAGCGGGCGGATGTCGAGGCCTACCTCGTCGGGTGCGAGGCGCAGGGCCTGTCCAAGGCGACACGCGCCCGGCGGCTGTCGGCGATCCGCCAGCTTTACCGCTTCACCCATGAAGAGGGGTGGCGCGCAGATAATCCTGCGCTGGCGATCCGCGGACCGGGCCGGGTGCAGCGCCTGCCCGACACGCTGACGCAGGCCGAGGTCGCGTCCCTGCTGGCCGCCGAGGCCGGCAAGCCGCAGGACCGACTTCGCAACCGCTGCCTGATGGAACTTGTCTACGCGACGGGGATGCGCGTCTCGGAACTCGTCGAACTGCCCGTGGCCGCGGTGCGGGGCGAGCCACGCATGATCCTCGTCAAGGGCAAGGGCGGCAGGGAGCGGATGGTGCCCCTGTCGGGCCCTGCGCGCGAGGCGCTGACCGCCTGGGTCGCGCACCGCGACAGGATCGAGGACGAGGGGCGTGCCGCAGGCCGCGCGCCGACGCGCTGGCTCTTTCCGTCGGACGGCAAGGAGGGGCACGTCACCCGCCAGCAGGTTCATGCCCTTGTGAAGGCGCTGGCGCTGGCGGCGGGCCTGAACCCCGCGCGCGTCACGCCCCATACGCTGCGCCACGCCTTCGCGACTCACCTGCTTGAAGGGGGGGCCGACCTGCGCGTGATCCAGATGCTGCTCGGCCATGCCGACCTCGCCACCACCGAGATCTATACCCATGTCGTCGACGAGCGGCTGCGGACCCTGGTGATGCAGCATCACCCCTTGGCACGCGACGGATGAAGCCGGGGTCAACTTGCGAAGATCGCACGTGCGCCGCATAAGCGGCCGAACCACGGAGGGCGTCGCATGGGCACCGAAAGTCTCGATCTGTCGTTCTGGCTGACTGTCGGGGCGATCCTGGGGCTGATTGTCATGTCGGCCTTCTTTTCGGGGTCCGAGACGGCGCTCACGGCCTCGTCGCGCAGCAAGCTGAAGGCGCAGGCCGACAAGGGCTCGACCGGGGCAGCCGTCGCGCTGGAAGTGACCGAAGACAACGAGCGCATGATCGGCGCGCTGCTTCTGGGCAACAACGTCGTCAACATCTCGTCGGCGGCCCTCGCGACAGCGCTTCTGACGCGAATGTTCGGCGACTCGGGCGTGGCGCTGGCGACGCTGGGGATGACGCTGCTCGTGCTGATCTTCGGCGAGGTTTTGCCCAAGACCTATGCGATCACGAATGCCGAGTCTGCGGCGGCGCGCGTGGCGCCGCTGATCCGGGTGGTGGTGAAGGTGTTCTCGCCCATCGTCTCGGTCGTGCGCGCCCTTGTGCGCCTGATCCTGCGTCTGTTCGGGGTGCGGGCCGACCCCGACGGGCATATTCTCGCACTCCGCGAAGAGATCGCGGGCGCGATCGAGCTTGGCCACACGGGCGGCGCGATGGAAAAGGAGGACCGCGACCGCCTGCTTGGCGCGCTCGACCTGTCGGACCGCACGGTGGAAGAGATCATGACCCACCGCAGCACGGTCGAGATGATCGACGCCGACCGCAGCCCGGACGAGATCCTGACCCAGTGCCTCGCCTCGTCGCACACCCGCCTGCCCGTCTATCGGGGCAGCGACGAGAACATCCTCGGCGTCATCCACGCCAAAGACCTGCTGCGCGAGGTCGACCGCCTGATCCGCCGCGCAGACGGGACGCTGGCCTCGCTGAGCGACCTCGACATCCTCAAGGTCGCAATGAAGCCCTACTTCATCCCCGAGACGACGACGCTGGACGAACAGATGCGCCAGTTCCTGAAGCGGCGCACGCATTTCGCAATGGTGGTCGACGAATACGGCGCGCTGCGCGGGCTCATCACCCTCGAGGACATCCTGGAAGAGATCGTGGGCGAGATCACCGACGAGTTCGACGCAGCGCAGGACGTGCTCAAGCGCTCGGCCACGGGCGACTACATCGTCGAGGGCTCGATGACGATCCGCGACCTCAACCGCGCGATGGACTGGGGCCTGCCTGATGACGAGGCCAACACCATCGCGGGCCTCGTCATCCACGAGGCGCAGTCGATCCCCGCCGAAGGCCAGGCCTTCAGCTTTCACGGCTTTAGGTTCGAGGTGATGGCGCGGCGCGACAACCGCCTGACAAAGCTCAAGGTGCGGCCCCTTTGAGCTGTCCGAACCGAGCCTTGCGGAAAAAAAAGGCCGAGCACTAAGGCTCGGCCAAGTCCAACAGGGAGGTATGAAGGCGTTGCGAGAAGTCTCAAGCACCGCCTTCGAGTGGTGAGATAGGCTGGATGCGACGGCGGTTCAATCGCCACAACGATTTTTGGCGGCATGGCTGTCATGCCCAAGCCGCATGGCTTTGCTGCGACCGCAGCCCGCCCCGTCTTTGTCCAGCGCTGACACGATGACGAATATTTGATAAGCTTTGAAGGCGCGCGACGGACGCGCGTGTTTTCACAAGTGGAGCATTCCATGACACGTCTTGGTCTGATGCTTGTCGCCAGCCTTGCATGGGGCGATGCGACCTACGCCCAATCGGGACCTGCGATGACGGACGAGCAGCTTCGCCAATTGACCGGCAACGGCATCACGCTGGGGCTCGGCGGGCCCGGCGAGGGCTATGAAGGAAGCCTGAAGCTGTCGAAGAACGGCAAGGGAAAGGGCAGCGCCGTTACCGATGGCGGAGACAAGATCAGCATTTCTGGAACATGGGAGATACGTGACGGCAAGTTTTGCCGGGTTTGGGCCACTCTCGATGAAGGGCGCGAGGTCTGCGAAACATGGGTTTTGACATCGGGCCGCTCGGTCGAGGTCTTTGACGGGTCACGTCGGCTTGGCGTCAACACCTGGTGACAGCCCATGACGATCCGGCTCGCCCGGATCGTCAGCCCTGCTGGCGCTTGCGATAGGCGATGATCTCTTCCATCACGAACTCGCGGAACGCGGCCACGCGCTTGGAATGGCGCAACTCCTCGGGATAGGCGAGGAACACCGGCACGTCCCCCGACTGCACTTCGGGCAGGACATGCACAAGCTCGGGGAAGTCATCGGTCAGATAGTCAGGCAGCACCCCGATGCCGAGGTTGTTCAGCACCGCCTGCAGCACACCGAAGTAGTTGTTGACCGTCAGCGTCGAGGGAATGTCGAGGGTCATCAACTCCTGCACCAGCGTCGCCCCCGCGGCGACCTGCGGCGTGCCGACATGCTGGCTGATCAGGCGATGCTGGCTCAGATCCTCGACCGTCTCCGGCGCGCCCGAGATCTCGAGGTATTTCGGCGAGGCGTAAAGCCTCATGCGGATGTTCATCAGGCGCTTGCGGATCAGGTCGGCCTGGCTCGGTTCCTTCATGCGGATGGCGACGTCGGCCTCGCGCATCGGCAGGTCGAGCACGCGCTCTTCCAGCATGAGGTCGATCTTGAGCGCAGGGTACTTGGCGTAAAGCGCCGTCAGGCGCGGCGCGAGCCAGAGCGTGCCGAAGCCCGTCGTCGTAGTCACCCGCAACTCGCCCAGCACCTCGTCCTCGCTGTCGCGGATGCGCGCGGCGGCGGCGTCGAGGCGCTTCACCATCGCCTGCGTCGCGTCGAACAGCAACTCGCCCTGCTCGGTCAGGATCAACCCGCGCGCATGGCGGTGAAACAGCGTCGTGTCGAGGCTTTCCTCGAGCGCGCGGATCTGGCGCGACACCGCCGACTGCGACAGGTGCAGCACATCGCCCGCATGCGTCAGGCTGCCCGCATCGGCCACCGCGTGAAAGATCCGCAGCTTGTCCCAGTCCATCATCCGCGCTCCCGTTGCCACCCAAGTAGGCGCGACATGGCTGCGTTGCAATGGGATCATGGCTGGGCCGTGCCACGCAGGGCAAAGCGAGGCGGGCTTTTGTCACCGCCGCGTCATCTTTTCTAGCCAGAGTCGTCGAATGCGGCTACCAGCCGAAGCAGGCTTTAGCGGTCAGGGGGTGACGATGGGGCGACGCGAGGTCACGCAGGATATCACCTATGCCACATCCGCCCGGTCGCGCCCCGGCCGCGCTCTTATCCGCGTACTTGAGAACGCCACGGGCCGCCTGTCGCTGATCCGCCGTGCCGCAGGATATGAGGCCGAGGTCGCGCAGGGCCGCTCTTTCTGGGAGGTGATCGCCGAGCGCTATGGCCTCACGCTTGACGTGGTAGGCGGATCGCTGTCGCATATCCCGGCCAACGGGCCTCTCATCCTGATCGCAAACCACCCCTATGGCATCCTTGACGGGCTGATGATGGGGCACCTTCTGCACCGCGTCCGCGCCGATTTCCGCATCCTCGCCAATGCCGTGTTCCGCCGCGCGCAAGAGCTCGACAACGTCCTGCTGCCGATCTCGTTCGACGACACGAAAGAGGCGGTGCGCCTGAACCTCGCCACCCGGTCCGCCTGCCTGACCTATCTTTCGCAGGGCGGCGCGATCGGGGTCTTTCCGGGCGGCACCGTCTCGACCGCTGCGCGGCCCTTTTCGCGGCCGATGGACCCCGGCTGGCGGATGTTCACCGCCAAGATGATCGCAAAGTCGAACGCCACCGTCGTGCCGGTCTACTTCCACGGCCACAACTCGCGCCTCTTTCAACTCGCAAGCCATGTGCACGCGAACCTGCGCCTCGGCCTTCTGATCAACGAGTTCCGCGCTCGCATCGACGAGCCCGTGCGGATCGTCGTCGGAGAGCCCCTGCCCTCGGCCGATCTTGCGCGGCACCGCGCCGATCCGCGCGCGATGATGGAGTATCTGCGCCGCGCGACCTATGCCCTTTCGCCCGAACCGATGAAGTCCTATGACTTGGGCTACGAGTTCGAGGACAGATACCGGGCGCAATGATCCCGGAAACGGGGGCGCGATGGCGGTGGGCGTGTTCGACTCTGGCCTGGGCGGCCTGACGGTTCATCGGGCCCTGCTGCGCCGCCTGCCCGATGTGCCCTTTGTCTATCTCGGCGACAACGCCCATGCGCCCTATGGCGTGCGGACCGCCGATGACATCTTCGCGCTGACCTGCGCGGGGGTGGAGCGGCTTTGGGCCGAGGGCTGCGACCTTGTCGTCCTCGCCTGCAACACCGCCTCTGCCGCCGCGCTGAAACGGATGCAAGAGACGTGGGTGCCCGCCGACAAGCGCGTGCTCGGCGTCTTCGTTCCGCTGATCGAGGCGCTGACCGAACGCCAGTGGGGCGACAACTCGCCCCCGCGCGAGGTCTCGGTCAAGCATGTCGCCCTCTTCGCCACCCCCGCTACCGTCGCAAGCCGCGCCTTCCAGCGCGAGTTGGCCTTCCGCGCCATCGGGGTCGATGTCGAGGCGCAGCCCTGCGGCGGCGTGGTAGACGCGATCGAGGCGGGCGACGAGATGCTGGCCGAGGCGCTGGTACGAAGCCATGTCGAGGCCCTCAAGCGCCGGATGCCCCACCCGCAGGCGGCGGTGCTGGGCTGCACCCACTACCCGCTGGTCGAGGCCGTCTTCGCGGACGCCCTCGGTCCAGACGTGCGCGTCTTCAGCCAGCCGACCCTGGTGGCCGAGGCCCTGGCCGACTACCTCGCCCGCCGGCCCGAGATGCTGGGCAGCGGCACGACCTCGCGGTTCCTGACGACCGGAGAGCCAAGGGCGGTAAGCGACAGGGCGACGCAGTTCCTGCGCGTGGGGATCGAGTTCGAGGCGGCTTGAGGCAGACACCCGACAAGCCCGAGCGAGCGACGCCGTCGCCACACGCGCACCGCAGCGCCGGACGCAATCCGGGCCTTCGGCGCATCAGTAAAGTACTTTGACCTGATCAGTTGCTGGACCTTGCAGGGTCTGAAGCCCTTGGTTGCAATAATATGCGCTCGCGGCCCCACCGCTCCGTCGCCCTTAACCAGACCTCCGCCTTCACCCCCCGACGCCACGTCACGCCGCACACCCCCCATTTCCTCACCCTTCCGCCTTCTTTCCGCCGCACCGACCGATCACATGACCTGGGCGGGCCCGACGATCGGGACCCGATCAAAGGTCACGAATACCATGAAACTGATTGCACGCGGCACCTTGGCCGCGATGACTGCTTTTTGCCTCGCGGGCGCAGCCGGGGCGGCGACCGTCTCGGAGGCGGAGTTCGGCGAGTTCTCGAACGCCTTCAAGACCCCCACCGTCATCGGCACCGGGCCGACCACAGTCTCGGGTGTCTGGACACAGGGCGATGCCGACCTGCTGGCCTTCACGGGCCTGCGGACCGGCGCGCAGACGGTCACGTTGTCCTTCGCGCCGCTGACGCCCATCGGTCCGTATGACTACGGCTTCTCAGCCGGAGGCACGGTCAACTACATGACAACCCCGTTCAAGTGGAGCGCTTGGGAAGGCAAACAGCTGGCCAGCGTCGGCATCCAGCACTGGAACCGTGGCGGCGTGTTCGACTACGTGATCTCGCTGGGCGACGACTTCGCGGGCAGCCTCTACCTCGGCCTCTTCGGCAGCTACGGCACGCTCGGCTACACCATCCGGGCCGAGGGCAACGCGGCCCCCTTTGTTGCCCCCGCCGCCCCTGAGGTCGCGGCGGTCCCGCTGCCCGCCGCAGCACCCCTTCTGCTTGCGGGCCTCGGCGCGCTGGCGCTTGCGGCCCGCCGCCGCCGTCGCAGCTGACGCGAAGCCTTGCGGCGCGGGCCATCGGTCCCGCGCCGCGATCCCGCAGCAGGCCGCCGGACCCTGCAATCCTCTTGCCATCGAGCGCGCCCTGCCGCATCACACGGGCGCATCTGGCGGGACAGTTCAATGACCCATTCCATCGCCATCCTTGGGGCCTCGGGCTATACCGGCGCAGAGCTTGTGCGCCTGATCGCCTCGCATCCGTCGTTCCGCATCGCGGCCCTTTCGGCCGACCGCAAGGCGGGCCTGCCGATGGCCGAGGTGTTTCCCTTCCTGCGCCATCTCGACCTGCCGCTGCTCGCGCGGATCGAGGACATCGACTTCACCGGCATCGACCTGTGCTTCTGCGCGCTGCCGCATGCGACCACGCAGGCGGTCGTGGCCGCCCTGCCGCGCGGCTTAAAGGTCGTCGACCTCTCCGCCGACTTCCGCTTGCGCGATCCTGCGGCCTATGCCCGCTGGTACGGCCAGCCCCATGCCCAGCCCGAGCTTCAGGCCGAGGCCGTCTATGGCCTGACCGAGTTCTACCGCGACGACATCCGCGCGGCCCGCCTCGTCGCGGGAACCGGCTGCAACGCGGCGGCGGGGCAATATGCGATCCGGCCGCTGATCGAGGCGAGGCTCATCGACCTCGACCGCATCGTGATCGACCTCAAGGCGGGCGTCTCGGGCGCGGGGCGCTCCTTGAAGGAGAACCTGCTCCATGCCGAGCTTTCCGAGGGCACGCAGGCCTATGCGGCGGGCGGCACGCACCGCCATCTGGGCGAGTTCGACCAGGAGTTCTCGCGCGCCGCAGGCCGCCCCGTGCAGGTGCAGTTTACGCCGCACCTGATCCCGATGAACCGGGGCATCCTTGCCACCGTCTATGTCGACGGCGACCCGCAGGCGATCCACGCAAGCCTGTCCGCCCGCTATGGGCCCGAGCCCTTCCTGCATGTGCTGCCCTTCGGCCAGCTTCCCTCGACCCGCGACGTGCGGGGATCCAACCATGTGCATCTGGGCGTGACGGGCGACCGCGTCGGGGGCCGCGCGGTAGCGGTCTGCACGCTCGACAATCTCACGAAAGGTTCATCGGGCCAGGCGATCCAGAACGCCAACCTGATGCTAGGTGAAGCCGAGACGGCGGGGCTGATGCTGGCCCCGATGTTTCCGTGAAGGCCGGGGGGTCGTGAGGGTCGCATGAAGGGTCTGAAGAAGAAGCGCCGCATCCAGGTGATCCTGCTCGCCGCAGGCGCGCTGGTGCTGTCGACCGGCCTGATCGGCTACGCGATGCGCGACGGCATCAACTTCTTCCGCACGCCCAGCCAGGTGGCCGAGGCCCCGCCCGCACCGACCGAGGTGTTCCGCATCGGCGGGCTCGTCGAGGAAGGCTCGCTGGTGCGCGGCCAGGGCGAGACGGTAACCTTCCGCGTGACCGATACAAACATGGCCGTGCCGGTCGCCTATACGGGCGTGCTGCCCGACCTTTTTGGTGAGGGCGAGGGCATGGTCGGCACCGGGCGTTTCGTCGACGGGGTGTTCCAGGCGACCGAGATCCTCGCCCGGCACGACGAGACCTACATGCCGAAAGAGGTCGTCGACGCGCTGAAAGAGCAGGGCGTCTACGTCGACCCGACACCGAACGGCTGATTGCGGGGCGGTTAACGACTTTTGGGCAGGCTCGGGCGCGTCACCAGCGTCCCGGAGCCACCCATGCCCACCGCCCAGAGCCCTACCGTCCAGACCCTTGCGGAAGAGATCGTCGCCCGCGAGGGCGGCTTCGTGAAAGACCCTGCCGATCCGGGCGGGGCCACCAACCACGGCGTCACGATCCACACGCTGCGCCGGCTTGGGATCGACCTGACGGGCGATGGCGCGGTGACCGAGGCCGATGTCCGCCGCGTGTCGCGCGCGCAGGCGGTCGAGATCTTCGTGCGCCACTACTTCCATGGCCCCCGCCTGTCGGCCCTGCCCGAAGCGCTGCAACCTTCGGTCTTCGACATGTATGTGAATGCCGGGCCGAACGCGGTGGGGGTGCTGCAACGCCTGCTGACGGCGATGGGCTTTTCATGTGCAGCCGACGGCGTGATCGGCCCCCAGACGATCCGCGCGGCCCAGATGGCGGCCGAGGCCGCGCCCTCGCACCTCGCGGATGCCTACGGGATCGCGCGGCGCAACTATTACTACGCGCTCGCCGATGCCCGCCCGCCCAGTCGCCGCTTCGCGCGGAGGCGCGACGGCGGCAAGGGCGGCTGGATCCTGCGCGCCGAAGAGTTCATGGCACCGAAGTACCGCCTGACCGACGCGCAGCACAAGGCACGGGTGGCGGCATGGGCCTGATCGGACGGGTGCTTGGCGCACCGGGGGCCGTCGCCACCATCGGCGAGACGGTCAAGGGCGTCTCCGAAGTCTTCACCGCCAACGCGACGCGCCGGATGGAGTTGTCGGCCGAGGCGCAGGCGGCAGCCCTCGCGCAGCATGGGGTAGAGTTCGCATCCCCCGGTGAGCGCTGGTTCGACCGCTTCGTGAACGGGCTGAACCGGATGCCGCGCCCGATGCTCGCCTTCGGCACGCTGGCGCTCTTTGCCTATGCGATGGTCGACCCGGCAGGCTTCGGCGAGCGGATGGTCGGGCTGAACCTGGTGCCGGAACCACTCTGGTGGCTTTTGGGGGCCATCGTCAGCTTCTACTTCGGCGCGCGCGAGGCGCATTACTTCCGCACCCGGCCCATCACGGCCCCGCCCGCGACCGCCGCCCCAACACCAGACGAGCCGAACGACGCGCTGGCCGACTGGCGCAGCGAAGGCCGCTGAGGCAGACCGTCCGGGCGCATCCTGTGCCCGGACAGACCAGCCCGCCCCCTCCGAGCCCTCTTCCCCCGCGACCGGCCATGCCCTAAGACGCGGGCGAGCGGAACGCGGAGCATCCCATGACCGAACCCGAGATCACCCCCGACCTCGTAGCGGCGCATGGCCTGAAGCCCGACGAATACGACCGGCTTCTGGGCATCATCGGGCGCACCCCCAGCTTCACCGAACTCGGCATCTTCAGCGCCATGTGGAACGAGCATTGTTCCTACAAGTCGTCGAAGAAGTGGCTTCGCACCCTGCACACGACCGGCCCGCAGGTGATCTGCGGCCCCGGCGAGAATGCGGGCGTGGTGGACATCGGCGAAGGCCTCGCCGTGGTCTTCAAGATGGAAAGCCACAACCACCCCAGCTACATCGAGCCCTATCAGGGCGCTGCGACCGGCGTGGGCGGCATCCTGCGCGACGTCTTCACGATGGGCGCCCGGCCCGTGGCCGCGATGAACGCGCTGTCGTTCGGTGCGCCGTCGCATCCGCGCACGAAGCATCTGGTCAAGGGCGTGGTCGAAGGCGTCGGCGGCTACGGCAACGCCTTTGGCGTGCCGACCGTTGGCGGCGAGGTGCGCTTTCACCGCGCCTACAATGGCAACTGCCTGGTGAATGCCTTCGCCGCCGGGATCGCGCGCGCCGATGCGATCTTCTACTCCGCTGCCTCGGGTGTCGGGATGCCGGTCGTCTACCTCGGGGCCAAGACGGGCCGCGACGGCGTCGGCGGGGCCACGATGGCCAGTGCCGAGTTCGACGACACCATCGAGGACAAGCGCCCGACCGTGCAGGTCGGCGACCCCTTCACCGAAAAGCGCCTGCTCGAGGCCTGCCTCGAGTTGATGGCCTCGGGGGCTGTCATTTCCATTCAGGACATGGGGGCGGCGGGCCTGACCTGCTCGGCGGTCGAGATGGGCGACAAGGGGGGCCTCGGCATCCGCCTTGATCTCGACGCGGTGCCGGTACGCGAGACGCGCATGACCGCCTACGAGATGATGCTGTCCGAAAGCCAGGAGCGGATGCTGATGGTCCTGCGCCCCGAACGGGAGGCAGAGGCCCGCGCGATCTTCGACAAGTGGGACCTCGACTTCGCGGTGGTGGGCCAGACGATCCCCGAGGTCCGGTTCCTGATCCTGCACGGCGGCGAGGTGAAGGCTGACCTGCCGCTGTCGAAGCTCGCCTCGAGCGCGCCGGAATACGACCGCCCCTGGGTGCCGACGCCCCCCGCTCCGCCGATGGCCCCGATCCCCGCCATCGCGCCACTCGACGCCCTTCGCGCGTTGATCGGCTCGCCCAGCTACGCCCACAAGGCCTGGGTGTGGGAGCAGTATGACAGCCAGGTCATGGCCGATACGGTCCGCACGCCGGGCCTCGGCGCGGGCGTGATCCGCGTCCACGGAACCGACCGCGCGCTCGCCTTCACCAGCGACGTGACGCCCCGCTACGTCAAGGCGAACCCGCGCGAAGGTGGGCGGCAGGCGGTGGCCGAGGCGTGGCGCAACCTGATTGCGGTCGGGGCAACCCCGCTCGCCGCGACCGACAACCTCAACTTCGGCAACCCCGAGAAGCCCGAGATCATGGGCCAGCTCGTCGGCGCGATCGAGGGCATCGGCGAGGCGTGCCGCGCGCTCGACTTCCCCATCGTATCGGGGAACGTCAGTCTTTACAACGAGACGGACGGCTCGGGCATCCTGCCCACGCCCACAATCGGCGGCGTCGGGCTGCTGACCTCGGGCCAGGACCTCATCGCGGGGCTGCCGCGCGAGGGCGACATTGGGATCGTGATCGGCGCGAGCCACGGCCACCTCGGCCAGTCGGCGCTGTTGGCCGAGGCCTTCGGGCGCGAGGACGGCGACGCGCCCCCCGTAGACCTTGCCGCCGAAAAGCGACACGGGGCCTTCGTGCTGGCGCAACGCGCGCTGATCCATGCGGCGGCGGACCTGTCCGATGGCGGCCTTGCGCTTGCCGCCTTCGAAATGGCCGACGCGGCGGGCATTGGGCTGACGTTCGAGGCGACCGACATCCCGACCCTCTTCGGCGAGGATCAGGCGCGGTATCTGCTGGTGGCCTCGCCCGAGGATGCCGATGCGCTGGAGACGGCTGCCCGCGCCGCCCGATTGCCTGCGACCCGCGCGCTGTGGTTCGGGGGCGGATCGGTCACGGTGGGCGACACCTCCACCCCTTTGGCTGACCTTTCCACGGTCTACCGAGGCGCTTTTCTGCGCGTCGTGCTCTGACTGACCGCCTCCTTCGCAAAGCAGCACCATGAGCTTTCTTGATGCTCGCTTCGCTACGAAAACTGGATTACCTTTGCTGAATAATCAGGGAGTAATTTACGATGAAGCTGATGTCCGGCCTTGCGCTTTGTGGCCTTCTCTCGTCACCCGCTCTTGCGTCGACCATTACCCTTACGTTCGATGACACAATCCGAACGCGGGACACCGGACTCGGCGACGAATTTATCGATCAGGGAATCCGTTATCAGACCGCATGGTCCTATCGACCCCTCAACACGTTGACGCTGCACGACGACAGCGACCTCACCCGCTCAACCGTCACGCGCGCCAATGGGCAGACCTTCACGCCGGTCTCGTTGACGCTGGAGGGCCACTCTTCAGTTCGCATGACGGGCGACTCAATATTTCTCGTTGAGCCAACTGATGAGGGCGACGAAGACACAGAAGAGTTCGATGAAGCTGCTTTCGTCGCTTGGACCGAGGCCGGAAGCGCATCTGCCCCGGTAGTCGACCTCACCTTCCACGGGATCTTCGCGGACGGTACTTTCGTTTCGTTGACCGAACCAGGCGGCCCATACTTCATCGGCCGTCAGGTCAACTTCGGGTCAGCCTTCGCCGGCATCTCGCAGCTGTTGGTCTTTCTTGACTATCCCAACGCGACTGCCTCATCCCAAGGCGGCTATCCGAGATATTGGGAGGCCAACCAACTCTTCGAGTACACTGAGGTTATCTCCGCTCCGGCTGCCTTCCCGTGGTGCCTGGAATACTGTTCTCAGTATGAGATCCGGAACTTCGTGATCGAACTCCCGCCCGCACCGGTCCCGCTTCCGGCGCCCGTACTGCTACTTGGAACTGGGCTGGCAGGTCTTGGCATAGCAAAGCGCCTCTCTGCCTTGAAGTCCTGATCGCCGACACATACTCTCAGCTAACATTCAAACGCAGCAGGCCCCCCCCCATGCCAATGGAAGCCCGCGACATCGAGAACCTGATCCGCGAGAGCTTCCCGCAGGCGAAGATCACGATCACCGACCTTGCAGGCGACGGCAACCACTGGGCCGCCGAGGTGATCGACGAAAGTTTCAAGGGCCTGAACC
>JANPJD010000243.1:0-30645 GCA_031425325.1 Rhodobacterales bacterium
TCAACAGCCAGAGCGGTACTGGGATCCGTCCATCGCACCATCAGGGCTGATGATCTATTCGGGCGAGATGTTTCCCGAATGGCAGGGTGATTTCTTTACCGGCAGCCTGAAATTCGGCTTCATCTCGCGCCTGGATCCGCAGGCCGACTGGGCCGAGGAAGTGCTCCAGAGCGATCAGACGGGCCGCGTCCGCGATATCCGGCAGGCCCCGGATGGATCGATCTGGTACATGTCCGTGACGGACGGTGCAGTCTACCGCATCGCCCGCTAGATCGACAAACGCCCGCCCGGCATCACGGTGCCCTGTGTTCCGCGTTCGCGGTAAGGCGTGGTGTTGTAGTGCGACCGGTAGCATTTCGAAAAATGCGACGGGCTGGCAAAGCCACAGGCAAGCGCCACGTTGATGACGCTCATGTCGGTCTGCATCAGCAGGTTGCGCGCCTTTTGCAGTCGCAGCTCCATGTAGTAGCGCTTCGGGCTGCGGTTCAGGTAGCGGCGGAACAGCCGCTCCAGCTGGCGCGTGCTCATGCCGACATCGGTCGCAAGGTCGGCGGGGCTGATCGGGTCCTCGATGTTGCCTTCCATGAACTGGATGACCTGGCTCAGCTTGGGGTGGCGCACGCCGATCCGCGTCGGGATCGACAGGCGCTGCGTGTCCTGGTCGGTGCGGATCGAGGAATAGATCAGTTGGTCGGCCACGGTGTTGGCAAGCTCGTCGCCGTGATCCTGCGCGATCAGCTTCAGCATGAGGTCGATCGACGAGGTGCCGCCCGCCGTCGTCAGTCTGTTCCCGTCCACGACGAATACCGATTTCGTCAGCCGCACCTCCTCGAACTCCTCGAGGAAACCGTCCTGGTTTTCCCAGTGGATGGTCGCCTTGCGCCCGTCCAGAAGCCCCGCTTTCGCCAGCGTCCAGGCGCCGGTGCAAAGCCCGCCGATGGGCAGTCCGCGGCGCGCCTCGCGCCGCAGCCAGGCGATGATCGGCTTCGTCGTTGCGCGCTGCACGTCGATGCCGCCACAGACGAAGAGCATGTCGTCGCGATCCAGCTCTTCCAGCCCGAGGTCAAGCTGGAACGCAGCCCCGTTCGAGCAGCGCGCCGTCTCGCCGCCTTCGCCGAGCATCCGCCACTCATAAAGCGCCCGGCCCGAAACCCGGTTCGCGATCCGCAAGGGCTCGATCGCGCCCGCGAAGGACAGCATGGTGAAGCGGTCGAGCAGCAGGAAGACGAACCGCTTCGGGCGCTCGGTGTCGCGGCGGCGGGCTTCGGAATGCGGGGCAGGAGCGACCATTAGCGACCTCTGGATGTCGGTGAACGGCACTCAATCAGGGAAACCCATGCCCCGCAAGGGTCGTCCCGTTACGGCCAAACCCCTTTTCAAGCGGGGTCCGACTGCGTATGACAGCCCCGACCCCCGATTTCGACGGAGACGACGATGACCAAGGGCTGGACCAAATCCGACTGGCGCGCGAAACCCCGGGTGCAGATGCCC
Organism: Rhodobacterales bacterium; assembly: GCA_031425325.1. GTDB lineage: Bacteria > Pseudomonadota > Alphaproteobacteria > Rhodobacterales > Rhodobacteraceae > Aliitabrizicola. Next base: position 1,492 of record JANPJD010000243.1, read on the forward strand.
GACTATCCCGACGCCGCCGCCCTGGCGACGGTCGAGGCGCAGCTTGCAAAGTATCCGCCGCTCGTCTTCGCGGGCGAGGCGCGCAAGCTGAAGAAGGCGCTCGGGCAGGTGGCCGAGGGCAAGGCGTTCCTGTTGCAGGGCGGCGACTGCGCCGAAAGCTTCGCCGAGTTCAGCGCCGACAATATCCGCGACACCTTCCGCGTCATGCTTCAGATGGCGGTGGTGCTCACCTATGGCGCGAAGGTGCCGGTGGTGAAGGTGGGCCGCATGGCGGGCCAGTTCGCCAAGCCCCGCTCGACCGCGACCGAGGTGATCGGCGGGCAGGAATTGCCCAGCTACCGCGGCGACATCATCAACGGCTTCGACTTCACACCCGAAGCGCGCGTTCCCGACCCTGCGCGGATGCTTCAGGCCTATACGCAGGCGGCGGCCAGCCTCAACCTCTTGCGTGCTTTCTCGACGGGCGGCTTCGCCGACATCCACCGCGTGCACGCCTGGACATTGGGCTTTGCCGAAAATGACAAGGCCGAGCGCTACCGGGCGCTGTCGAACCGCATTTCGGACGCACTCGACTTCATGAACGCCGCCGGGATCAATGCCGAGACGGCGCACTCGCTTGGTACGGTCGATTTCTACACCAGTCACGAGGCGCTGCTTCTCGAATACGAAGAGGCGCTTTGCCGGATCGACAGCATCACTGGCCAGCCGGTCGCGGGCTCAGGCCACATGATCTGGATCGGCGACCGCACCCGCCAGCCCGACGGCGCGCATGTCGAGTTCGCGCGCGGCGTGCTGAACCCGATCGGCCTCAAATGCGGCCCTTCGACCACGGTCGAGGATCTGAAGGTCCTGATGGCCAAGCTGAACCCGCAGAACGAGGCGGGCCGCCTGACTCTGATCGCGCGCTTCGGTGCCGGCAAGGTCGCCGAAAACCTGCCTCGCCTGATCCGCACCGTGCAGGAGGAGGGGGCAAACGTCGTCTGGACCTGCGATCCGATGCACGGCAACACGATCAAGGCGGCCTCGGGCTACAAGACCCGCCCCTTCGAGAGCGTGCTGCGCGAGGTGCGCGAGTTCTTCGGAATCCATAAGGCCGAAGGCACGATCCCCGGCGGCGTCCATTTCGAGATGACGGGCAAGGACGTCACCGAATGCACCGGTGGCCTGCGCGCGGTGACGGACGAGAACCTCTCGGACCGCTACCACACCGCCTGCGACCCGCGCCTCAACGCCTCGCAGTCGCTGGAACTGGCTTTCCTTGTCGCCGAAGAACTGTCCTCGATGCGCGACGCTGCCCGCCGCATCGCCCTCTGACGGAAACGCGCACAGCCCGAACCTGCACCCTCATTTTTCTGTCCAGAAGTATCCCGGGGGTGCGGGGACTGGCCCCCGCTTCTCCGGCTTGTGCAGGGGCTGACCCGAGTTTGACGGCCGCGCGATCAGTCGTCCGACTTGACAAGCCGCAGATGCGACCGCGCCTTGGGGGCCGGGGTAAAGGCGGCGGGGTTTTCCGCAAACGCAGGGGTGGCGGGGCGGGGTGCAGGCGGCGGGGGCATCACGGCCACTGCCTCGGTCCGCTGCCGCGACACCGCGAAGCGCCGCGGGCTGCGGCCGATCGGGCCCAGCGTGACAAGACAGCCGAGCGCCTTGTCGCAGACCCCGTCATCGGTCAGCGGCAGCAGGAGCATCCGTCCCTGAAGTGCCGCCCGCCCGAGGCCGCGCTCGGCTTCGAGCGAGACCTCGACGATCGACGGGCCTGAAAAAACCTGCTCGACCAGTGCCTCGATCCCGGTGCGCCCCTGCGGCTCGATCAGCGTGGTCAGCGGCATGCCGCGCACCTCCATCCCCATCAGGTCCGACAGGTGCATCCCCGCCAGACGGAACCGGGCGATTCCAGGGGCGATGCGCTCGATCAGGAAGACATGCTCGAGCGCGGCCTGAAGGCCCCGCGGGTCCACGTCGGCGCGCGAGGGCAGGGCGGGTCCGTCGCGCAGCCCCTCCCAATAGGCGCGAACCTCCTGCAAGGGGGCAAAGCCCCTGCCGCCATCCGGTGTCCTGTCCGATCCCATCGACGTCACCACCCGATCCCAAGTCCATCCCGCCATCGGCCGCTCCTTCCCCCGGGCACCCGATCCCCAGACCGTGCAACCCGGGTTCGTGTCCCGCCAGCCCGCCACTCCGCCATAATGCGAATACAGGGTTAACGGCTGGGTTAACGGTTGTGGAACAAAGGTTACCTTCCGGTAAAGATACACACCTTATGGCCCGCACGTCAGAGAAATCGCGGCATCTGGTAAACGCCCCTGCGGGTTCGGGCGACCGCCAGCCCCCCTGTGCAACCTTCCGCAGATCGCGCTAGATCGGGGTGGCATCACCCACCGGAAAGGTAACGCCATGCCGCTTCAGGACAGTACCGTGCTCGTGACGGGTGCAAGCCAGGGGATCGGGCGGGCGACGGCGCTCGCCTTCCTTCAGGCGGGGTCGCGCGTGGCGCTGGTCGCGCGCCGGGCCGAGGCGCTCGAGGACCTCGCGCGGGACTGGGGCGATGCGGCGATGCCGCTTGCCTGCGACGTCACCGACGAGGATGCAGTCGAGGCGATGTTCGCCGCCCTGCAAGCGCGCTTCGGGCGGCTCGATGTCGTCTTCAACAATGCGGGCGCAGCCCTGCCCGCCACCTCGACGGGCGATGTGACGCTGGCAGACTGGCGCCGCGTTCTGTCGGTGAACCTCGACGGCGCGTTTCTGATCGCGCGCGGCGCGTTCCGCCTCATGCGGGACCAGCGCCCGCAAGGGGGCCGGATCATCAACAACGGCTCGATCTCGGCGCATGTGCCGCGCATGGGCTCTGCGGCCTACACCGCCTCGAAGCACGGCGTTGCGGGGCTGACAAAGGCTTTGTCGCTCGATGGTCGGCCGCATGACATCGCCTGCTGCCAGATCGACATCGGCAATGCCGCCTCGGACATGACGCAGGCGATGACGCGCGGCGTGCCACAGGCCGACGGCGCCCTGCGGGTCGAGCCTGTGATCGACGTGGCCCATGTCGCGCGAGCGGTGGTGCAGATGGCCGACATTCCGCTCGATGTGAACATGCAGACGGTCACGATCATGGCGACGAAGATGCCCTATATCGGGCGCGGCTGAACGTCAGACGACCCGCGCGGGCAGGGGCGCACCCGCGAAATGCGCGGCCAGCGTGTCGCGCATCATCTGCCCCATCGCGCGGCGCGTCTCGACCGTGGCCGAGGCCTGGTGCGGTTGCAAAAGCACGTTCGGCAGGGCCGCGAAGCGCGGATCGGGCGCGGGCTCGCCTTCGAACACATCAAGCGCCGCCGCGCGGATCTTCCCGGCCTCGAGCGCGTCCAGCAATGCCGCCTCGTCGACGGTCGATCCGCGCGAGATGTTGACGAGCATCCCCTCACGCCCCAGCGCGTCCAGCACCCCGCGACCGACGATGCGCCGCGTTTCGGCCGAAGCGGCAAGCGCTACGACCAGCGTGTCGCACCATTCGGCAAGGGCCACGGGGTCGGGCAGATGCAGCCAGCCGGGCGGCGTCTCTTTCGGGGTTCGCGCGGTGTAGCCGATTTCCATGTCGAAGGCCGCAAGCCGCTGCCCGATGGCGCGCCCGATCCGACCCAGCCCAAGGATGCCCGCCCGCCGCCCGTGGACGCGCCGTTGCAGCGGATAGGCCCCGTGCCGCGCCCAGTCGCCCGAGCGCACCCAGGCATCGGCCCCGACCATGCCCCGGTCGAGTGCCAGGATCATGCCCACCGCAAGGTCCGCGACATCGCCCGTCAGCACATCGGGCGTGTTGCCGACCGCGATGCCCCGCGCCCGGCAGAGGTCCAGGTCGATCGCGTCATAGCCGACCCCGTTGATCGCAATCACCTCGAGCGCGGGCAGCGCGTCAAGCACTTCGCGCGGCACGCCATGTCCGCCCGTCGTGGTCAGCGCCCGGATTGCCTGCCCCTGTTCGGCCAGAAAGCCCGCCGGATCGGGGGCCTCGAACAGGCGGTAAACTCGGTAGTCGCGGCCGAGCGGCCCCTCGTCCCAGTCGGGCAGCGGGGTCAGTTGCAACAGATACGGTCGGTCCATTGCGGGCCTCCTTGACGGGTTCAGCTTAGTCCAAGGCCGGTGTCGCCGCACCGTGCAGCAGGGCGAAGCGGCCACTTGGTGCGGGATAGTCGGTGTCGGGCTGCCGGACGATGGCGGCGATCCGGGCCTCGGCGGCGGCGATGGCGGCGGCGCCGTCCAGCACGGTGATGCGCGCCCCGTAGTCGCGCGCCTCGCCGTGTTCGAGCCAGAGCATCTCGCCCCGCCCGCGCGCGAAAAGGTTGCCGGGCATGTGGTGGCTCGAAGGCTCGACCCCCATCACATAATGTCCGGCCTGGAAGTTCTGCCACTGCACCGCGCAGGGAAACTCTGCCTTCAGCGTCTCGACCTGCACCCCGAAACCGAGGCGGTCGTTCACCACCGCCACGGGCACGCGGCCCTCTGGGTCGGCGGTCATCTCATGCTCCCACACCTGTTCGGCAAAGCCCTGGTGCGGCGCGGGACAGGTCCGGTAGCCCACGCCCTGCGCGGTCAGGTCATGCGTGGCGGCCACCACCTCGCGGATCGGCGCAAGGTAGCGCGCACCCTCGTCGATCACCGGATAGCCAAGGTTGATGTGATAGAGCAGCATGTGCGGCGTGCGGGCAAAGCCCGCATTCACCACCCGGTCGGTCAGGCGGATCTCGTCGCCGCCGAGGTCGGCCTCGATCCGGCGGTGAAGGTGCAGCACCTCGCCGAACAGCGTCGCCTGCACCACCGTGCCCTCGGCCCAGAGGATGCAGCGATCCCCCTCCCACCGCTCGCCATAGCCAGTCAGGCGCGCGGGCACGACACCGATCCGCCCGTGCAGGCCGTGGCGCACCGTGGCGCGACGGGGGTAGTTGTAGCTTTCGGCAGGCACCTCTTCGGGGCCCATGATGTGATCAAGCCCGCAGGTCGCAAGGAACCCCGAGAACGAGCGCGTCCACCCCAGGCCGCCTTCGCCCTCGGAGTCGTGCAGGCCGGGGTGGCGAAAGCCAGTGGGCGAGTGCCAGCCGATTGCGCGGCCCTTGTGGCTGACCTCGGCGATATCCATCGCCCGGTCGAGCATCACCGAAAAGCAAAGGCCCGAGCCCGTGCTGAACTGAAGCAGGCGGAGGCCCCGCTCGACGCCGTCGCCGAGCGTCACAAGGCGCACGCCGCCGAACTGCGACAGGCTGCCCGCCCGCTCGGCCAGCGCGGCAGCGGTTATCGTGGTGCCGTAAAGCTCGGCCATGCGTGCATCCCCCCAGTTTTGCGATGACCATGACAAAGCAGGCCGGGGCGAACCAGACGGAAACGCGTCCGGGCTGATTATGTCTTGTCGGGACCGCATGGCGCGCATGTCGTTTTCGGTCGGCAGATGGCGGTTTCGTCCCGGTCCGCGCCCGCGAGTGGCGACATAGACGATCAGGACTTGGCGGAGGGCGCGAGATGAGCGATGCGGCAGTGGCGGGGCGGCGGGCGCGCGGCGGCGGCGGCACGGCGCGGCGGGCGGAACGCACGGCGGTCAGCTTCGAGGTGGCCGACACGATCCGGCGCAACATCCCCAACTTCGAGATCCTGAACGACGAGGCGCTGTCGATCATCGAGGCGAATGCCGAGACGGTGCTGGAAGAGATCGGCGTCAACTTCGTCGACAATCCGGCTGCGCTGGCGCTTTGGCGCGCGGCGGGCGCGGACGTGAAGGGCGAGCGGGTGCATATTCCGCGCGGGCTGGCGCGAAGGCTTTGCGCGACCGCGCCGCGCAGTTTCGTGCAAGCTGCCCGCAACCCTGCGCGCAATGTCGACGTGGGCGGGCGCAACCTTGTTCTGGCCCCGGTCTACGGCCCGCCCTTCGTGCGAGATGCCACTGGCGGCCGACGCTATGCGACGATCGCGGATTTCCAGAACTTCGTGAAACTCGGCTACATGTCGAAATGGTTGCAGCATTCCGGCGGCACGGTCTGCGAGCCGACCGACATCGCGGTGAACAAGCGCCACCTCGACATGCTGCTCGCGCACATGGAACTAAGCGACAAGCCCTTTATGGGATCGGTGACCGAGCCCAGCCGCGCGCAGGATTCGGTCGAGATGTGCGAGATCCTGTTCGGGCGCGACTTCGTGCAGTCGAACGTGGTGATGACATCGCTCATCAACATCAACTCGCCGCTGACCTTCGATTCGACCATGATGGGCGCGCTCGAGGTCTATGCGCGCGCAGGTCAGGCGACGATCATCTCGCCCTTCATCGTGGGCGGCGCGATGGCGCCTGTCACGGTCGCAGGGACCTTGACGCAGGTGCTGGCCGAGGTGCTGGCGGGCGTGGCCTACAGCCAGCTCGTGCGGGCGGGTGCGCCGGTGATCTTCGGGGCATTCGTGACCAGTATCGACATGAACTCGGGCGCGCCGACCTTCGGCACACCTGAGGCCGCGCATATCACCTATGGCGCGGGGCAACTCGCGCGCAGGCTGGGGCTGCCCTACCGCTCGGGCGGGGCCTTCTGCGGATCGAAGCTGCCCGACGCGCAGGCGGCCTACGAGACGGCCAACTCGCTGAACATGGCGCTGCTCGCAGGCGTCAACTTCATGCTCCATGCCTGCGGCTGGCTGGAGGGGGGGCTGGTGTCGTCCTACGAGAAGTTCGTGATGGACGCAGACCAGCTCGGCACTCTGCATCACCTCGCCAAGGGCATCGTGATGGACGAGAACGGGCAGGGCATGGATGCGATCCGCGAGGTGGGGCCGGGCGGGCACTATCTTGGCTGCGAACACACGCAGGCCAATTTCAAGACTGCCTTCTGGCGCAGCGACCTTCTGGACTACAAGCCGTTCGAGACCTGGGACGAAGAGGGCGCGCGCGACACGCAGGCGCTGGCCTCGGAACGGGTGACGAAGATGCTCGGCGATTATCAGGCACCGCCCCTCGACGAGGGGATCGCCGAAGGGCTGCGCGACTATGTCGCCCGCAAGAAGGCGTCGATGCCCGACGCCTTCGTCTGACCGCCTAGGCCGAGCGGGGCAGCAGCCGCGCCTCGCCCATCAGAGCGATCAGCACCTCGATATGGCGCGCGATGCTGTATGATGCGTCGCCATCCTGCCGGATTGTTTCCAGATCGGCCTCTTCCTGAAGCAGGCGCGTCACCGAGACATCGGGCGGCGGCAGGCTGCGGCTGCCGATCAGGCGGCTCAGGTCGCGTTCGCGGCGGTAGTCGCTCAACCCGTATCGCGCCGCCCGAATCAACAGGCGGGGACGCTCGAGACGGTTCAGAAGCAGGCGCAGGTCGGTCATCATCGGTCTCCGGATGTGGAACGGCGACCATGGACCTGCTCAACCTGGCGTTGCGTCCCAAGCGGTACGGGCGCGCGGAGGTTTCAGCCAAGTTTAGACTCTGGAAACAAATATGGCGGAATTGTGGAGCATTAAGGATGCAGTAACCAATGCTACCGAAGGTTGAATCGGCCCGGAAGACACAAGGCCGGCCACGACGGCAGGACAGTGAATGACGATGACACAGCACGCAGGCTCCGCGCTTCCGGCATGGCTGCCGGAAGCCGTCCGCCTGTATCTCGACCACACCGAAGACGGCCTGTCGCTGCGCGCGCTTGCCCGCCGCGAGGGCTGTGCGGCCTCGACCGTGATGCGCCAGGTGCGCCGCTACGAGAACCGGCGTGACGATCCGCTTGTCGATGCGGCCCTCGCCGCCCTCGGCCGGGCGCATGCCACGCGATCCACCTTTCCCCCCGAGCAGGAGAACCCTGGAATGTCAGCCCCGATGCGCCCCGACACCCTGGTCATGGACGATGCGACCATCGCACGCGAGGCGCGACGCATCCTGCGCCGCCTGGCCGAGCCGGGGGCGCTGCTGGCCATCGCGCCGGACATGGAGAAGGCAGTGGTGCTGCGCCAGTTGCCCGACGGGCAGACCGCGCGCACCGGCGTCGTCGAGCGGGCGGTGGCCCAGGCCTTCGCGCTCAAGGACTGGATCGTGTGCCGCAAGCCGGGCCGGGTCTCGAGCTACGAGATCACAGGGCCGGGGCGGGCCGCGCTGAAGCGTCTGATGGGGGCCGAGGTGCCGGGCCTTGCCGAAGCGCCGAGCCCCTTTGCAGGCCAGCACCGCGACTGGGCCGAGCGCGACGTGGCCGAGGCCGACGGCCCGCGCCGGGTGCGCTACAACCTTGCCGAAAGCCCGGTGGCATTGCTGGGTCGGCGACGCGACAAGGACGGGCGGTTGTTCCTCGAGGCCGACCTCGTGGATGCGGCCGAGCGGCTGCGCGAGGATTTCGAGCTGGCGCAGATGGGGCCGCGCGTGGCGCAGAACTGGGACAGGTTCCTTACCGCCGGCGACCGGGGCGGCTTCCGGGGCGATGGCGGCATGGCCGAGGGGCCTCGCGCCGCTCGCGACCGCGTGGCAGGCGCGCTGCGCGATCTCGGCCCGGGCCTTGGCGACATGGTGCTGCGCTGCTGCTGCTTTCTCGAGGGGCTCGAGGCGGCCGAAAAGCGGATGGGCTGGTCGGCGCGGTCAGGAAAGATCGTGCTGCGGATCGCCTTGCAGCGTCTGAAGCGGCACTACGACGAAACCTACGGGCGGTCCGGTCCGCTGATCGGCTGAGGCGCCAGCCCCGGCGGCCGAATGAACGGCCGCCGGGTGCATTTGATGCTGCGTGCGTGTCAGCGATTGTCCTTCAGCCGCCCGTCATTCTCCGGGTCGCGGACCTGGCCTTGGCCCTGCTGGCCGCCGTCATTCTCTTTCAGGCGACGATCGTTGTTGGGGTCGCGCACCTCGCCCTGACCCTGCTGGCCGCCGTCGTTTTCCTTCAGACGGCGATCATCTTCCGGGTTGGTCACCTGACCCTGGCCCTGATTGCCGCCATCGTTTTCCTTCAGACGACGGTCATTCTCGGGGTCGCGCACTTCGCCTCGGCCCGAGCTGTTCTGGTTTGCCATGTCCTATCCTCCTCCAACGACGGCAGGCCGCCGCCGATGGGGAGGTGAACAGGCTGCGGAGAGGCTTGTTCCCGCGCGCCGGGACGCCCCCGGCTTCCGGGAGACCGGTCAGGCCCCCATTGATCAGGCCCGTGCGTCGGCCCGTGTCAACCCGGCGGCGTAGACGAGGCCCGCGAGCGCGCCCCCGGCCAGCGGTGCCACGATGAACACCCACAGGTCAGCCATTGCCTTGCCGCCCACGAAGAGCGCCGGGCCGATCGAGCGGGCGGGGTTCACCGACACGCCGGTCACGTTGATCCCGACGAGGTGGATCGCGGCCAGCGTCAGGCCGATGGCAAGCCCCGCCATTGCGGCGGGCGCGCCCGCCGCCGTCGCCCCGAGGATGACGGTGACGAAGATGAAGGTCATGACAACCTCGAAGGTCAGCGCCGCCATCAGGCTGTATTCGCCGAGATAGCCCGGACCGAAGCCGTTCTGCCCAAGTCCGCCCGGCGAGGTCGCGACGTCGAAGCCCGTCTTGCCGCTGGCGATGATGTAAAGGATCGCGGCTCCTGCAATCGCCCCCGCGACCTGCGCCACTGCATAAAGCACGAAATCGCCGAGGCTCATGCGGCCCGCCGCGACCATGCCCAGCGACACGGCCGGATTGAGATGCGCGCCCGAGATCGCGCCAAGCCCGTAAGCCGCCGCAACGATGGCCAGGCCGAAGGCCAGCGAGATGCCGAGCATCCCGATCTGCGCGCCCATCAGCACCGCCGAGCCGCAGCCGAACAGCACGAGGATGAGCGTCCCGAGCGCCTCGGCCAGAAGTTTGCGTGTCATGTTGTAGTCCCTCTGCCATACGGGCTCTTTTCAGCCCGCTTCGGTTGCCTTGTGGCCCGACAGGGCCTAACTTGGCAACAGGCGCGTGCAGCGCCGACAGGCTTTGCGAGGTCCATCCGGTGCGCGATCTGAAACTGCCCGACCAGCGTCACCCGGAGAAGGCGCATCGCGGCGACAACCCGCAGCCGAAGAAGCCTGACTGGATCCGGGTGCGCGCCCCCAACTCCGAGGGCTACAAGGCGACGCGCGACATCATCCGGGCGCAGAAACTCGTGACCGTTTGCGAAGAGGCTGGCTGCCCGAATGTCGGCGAGTGCTGGTCGCAGGGCCACGCCACGATGATGATCATGGGAGAGATCTGCACGCGCGGCTGCACGTTTTGCAACGTCGCGACCGGCAAGCCGCAGACCCTCGATGCGTTCGAGCCGGGGCGCGTCGCACATGCGGTGTCGCAGTTGGGTTTGAACCATGTCGTCGTGACATCGGTCGACCGTGACGATCTGGCGGATGGCGGGGCCGACCACTTTGCCCAGACGATCCGCGCGATCCGCCACCGCGCGCCCGCCACCACGATCGAGGTGCTGGTGCCCGACTTCCTGCGCTGCGCGCCCTCAGTCCTCGAGATCGTGGTCGAAGCGCGGCCCGACGTGTTCAACCACAACCTCGAAACCGTGCCCGGCCTTTACCCCGAGGTGCGGCCCGGCGCGCGTTATTTCCACAGCCTGCGCCTGTTGCAGCGCGTGAAAGAGCTTGATCCGTCGATGTTCACCAAGTCCGGGATCATGGTTGGTCTGGGCGAGGACCGCCAGTCGGTGCTTCAGGTGATGGACGACATGCGCGCGGCGGATGTCGATTTCCTGACCATCGGGCAGTACCTTCAGCCGACGCCGAAACACCACCGGGTCGACCGCTTCGTGACGCCCGACGAGTTCAAGGCCTATGAGACGGCGGCCTATGGCAAGGGCTTTCTGATGGTCTCGGCGACGCCCCTGACGCGGTCGAGCTATCACGCGGGCGACGATTTCGCGCGGCTGCGCGAGGCGCGACGGGCACGTCTCGGGCGGGCCTGACAGATCGGCCCACCGACTGTCCGCCTGCGATGTCCTCGGTTATTCAACGACCAAGGCCGCCCGCGAGGATGGCAAGGCGGACTACTAGGCCGCAGTGCCAGGGACCTGAGACACCCCGCGGAGTTTGTCAGGCGACCCTTGGCGCTGATCGCAGCCCGACGTCGAGATCTACAAAGCTTGGCCCGTTCACGGCTTCCGTGAACGAGATGTTGTGAAGCTGGTTCCACTCCATGATCTGGTATCGGCCCGAGCTATCGAGGCAGATGTCCCATCCTATGCTGATGAAGCAGGGGACCCTTGCGTGGAGATCGACGCAGAGCGAGACGCCGTCCTGCAACTGCGGAAATGAAAGACCTGCGAAGGTGACGTTCGTGTCCGGATGTCTGTCGATGCGCGTCCAGTCCGCCAGATAGCCCGTTTGCCGCAGCGCGCCGGTGACGAGGTCGACCGGAATCCTGACCGCATCGTCCGACTCGACATGGGTCTGTGTCGCACGCGCCACCCTGAGACCGGCAAACCTCGGAACCGGCCCCCCGCCGGGCGTCATGGTGGTGATCAGCCGCAGGGTCGGCACCGCCTGCATGTCGTGAAACGGCACAAGCTGCGAGGGTTGGATGAAGCTCTGGAAGCAGCCGTCGCCGAGCGCCAGTATCGCCGCTGTGTCGAGGGTAGCACGCGTCAGAACACTGACGCCCCGCCCGCGCAGCGAGCCGTTCGTCTTGAACACGATCCGGTCGCGGCCCTCGAAAAGGATGGCCGCGAGATCGGTCTCGGCGATTCTGTTCCAGTCACGGGTAAAGAAGCGCCCGCCGCAGAGGTAGCCAATGTCGGGCAGCGCGTTGGAACGAAGCAGGAAGTTCGACAGGGTCTTTTCGCGCGACAGGGTGGGCACGCCCGTTGTCTCTCGAACGACAAGGTCATGAAAGCAACTCTGCGGAACCCAGCCCTCTTTCCAGCTTCCGTGCACACTTGCATAGACTGCGATTTCGCGCGCGTAACTGTCGCGGTTGCCGAACCGGTCGGCCGCATACTCGCAGCACAGCTTCAGGGTCGCGCTGTCGAGCCTGGTATTTCGCCGTTCGATGGGCCCGAAGGACGTTCTGGTCCGCCAGACCTCGGCGCGGACCTTGGGCGGAATCGGAAGCGTCCTGTAGATCAAGCCGAGTGGTCGTCTGACTGCCGACCGTGCCAGCGAACGTACACGCCGGGCCAATTGCCCAAGGTCACTCGCCATCCCGTGCACTCCCCCCCGCCCGACAACCAGACGACTTGCGTCACGGATCAGTCCGGCCTTCGCGCGAACAATGCCCGGAAAGCGAAGCGGGGATCAAGCCCGCGTCGGGACGTCCTTGGTCCCAGCACGGGTCCCGCAGGCCGCGTGTCACACGCGCTTAACATCCGGCAGGAACACCGCGAGCAACCCGATCAGCGGCAGGAACGAGCAGAGCCGGAACACATACTCGATCGAGGTCTTGTCCGCGATCAGCCCGATTGCCGCCGCACCGAGGCCGCCAAGCCCGAAGGCCAGGCCGAAGAACAGGCCCGCGACGAGCCCCACCTTGGCGGGCATCAGGTCCTGCGCGTAGACGATGATCGCGGGGAAGGCCGAGGCCATAATGAGGCCCGCCAGAGAGGCCACAGCCACCGTCGCGCCAAGTCCCAGATAGGGGATCGCCACCGCCAGCGGAAAGACCCCGAGGATCGACACCCAGATCACCCGCTTGCGTCCGATCCGGTCGCCGATGGGGCCGCCGATGATCGTGCCGACCGCGACGGCGGCAAGGAACAGGAACAGATAGACCTGCGACTGTGCCACGCCGACGTCGAACCGCTCGATCAGGTAAAAGGTGAAGTAGCTCGAATAGGCCGCCATGTAGACGAACTTCGAGAAGGTCAGCAGGATCAGCACGATGATGGCCCGCCGGACGATGCGGGGCGGGAGCGCGGCAGTCAGGGCCCGCCCGCGCGCGGCGCGCATCCGGCTGAACCCCTCGGCCCGGTACCAGCGCCCGACGACGAACAGCAGGACCATCCCGATCAGCGCGACCCCGCCAAACCACTCGATGCTGATCTGCCCGAAGGGCACCACGATGAAGGCTGCAAGCAGCGGCCCCAGCGCCGAGCCCGCATTGCCGCCGACCTGGAAGACCGACTGCGCGAAGCCGGGCCGGGCGCCCGCGGCAAGCCGTGCGATCCGGCTCGATTCAGGGTGGAAGACCGAACTGCCCATGCCGATCAGGGCGACCGCCGCCAGCACAACGCCGAAGCTCGACGCATGGGCAAACAGTACGAGGCCCGCGAACGAGAGGCCCATGCCGAACACCAGCGAATAGGGTTGCGGCCGGCGGTCGGTGTAAAGCCCGACGAGCGGTTGCAGCAGCGAGGCCGTGCCCTGGAACACGAAGGTGATGAGGCCGATCTGCGCGAAGCTTAGGGCGAGGCCGTCCTTCAGGATCGGGTAGATCGCCGGGATCAGCGACTGCATGAGGTCGTTCAGAAGATGCCCGAAGGCCACCGCCAGGATGATCGGCACGAGTGTCGCTTCGGCGCGCAGGTCAGGCTCTGTCGTGGTCATGCGCGATGCTCCGGCTTTGGCGGGCATCAAGGCCCGTCGTGCGGCGCATTGTCAATTCGCCGCAGGGGGCACGGGCGGCACTTTCGCCAGATAGGCGGCGATGGCGCGGCGGTCCGTCTCGGGCAGGCGGGCGAGGTTTTCCACGACCAGCGCCATGTGCCCGCCGGCGCTGTCGTAGTCGGGGGTGAAGCCGCTGGTGAAGTATTCGACCAGCTCGTCCTGCGACCAGTCGAGCGCGCCGGGGGTGATGTTGGGCACCTGCGCGCGGCCGTTGGCATCGGCAAAGTCGGGCGCGCCGCCCAGCCAGCGCGCTTTGTCGAGGTTGCCGAGTGCCCCGCGCGGCGTGTGACATTCGGCACAATGCGCCATCGCCTCGACCAGATAGCGGCCGCGTGTCTCCTCGGGGGTGAGGTCGGCGTTCAGCACGGGCGCGTCGTCGAGAAAGAGCAGGTTCCAGCCCCCGACGAGGCGCCGGATCGAGAAGGGAAAGGCGAGGTCATGCGGCCCGTTCGGGCTCGCATCGGCAGGCAGGGTCACGAGGTAGGCGTGCAGGTCCGCGATGTCCTGCCGCTCCATCCGCGTATAGGCGGGGTAGGGAAAGACAGGGTAGAGGTGCCGCCCCTCGGGGTCGATGCCGCGCTGCATGGCGTTCGCCAGGTCGAGCATGCTCCACCCGCCGATGCCATGCGTCGCGTCCTGCGAGATGTTGGGGGCGATGAAGCTGCCGAAGGGCGAGGCAAAGCGCTGCCCGCCCGCAAGGACCAGTTGCGCCTCGCCCGTCGCACCGGGAGCCATGTGGCACGAGGCGCAGCCCGTGGCGTGGAACACCTGCTCGCCGCGCAAGGGATCGCCCGAAATCCCCGCCATCGCATCGGCGGGCAGGGGCGACGGGCGGGTCGCGGCCCAGAAGACCCCGAGGCCGAGTGCGGTCAGTACCAGAAGCCACAGGATGATCCGCATCGCGCCCCCCTCAACCACACGTCATCCTAGCGCGTCCGGCGCGCGCCGCCATCACCCCTGCCTCTCGCGCTGAGGGGTCCGGGGGGCTTTCCCCCCGGGCCATGGGCCGATCGCTCATCACCGAGGGGGTACTTGCGCCGAAACGAAGCCGGGGCGTCAGTCTGTGAGAAACCGGGGTTCAGTCGGTGAAGCGGACCTTGCCGATATAGGGCAGGTTGCGGTTCCGCTGCGCGAAGTCGATGCCGTAGCCCACGACGAATTCGTCGGGGATCTCGAAGCCGGTCCAGGTGGCGCGCACGGGCACCTCGCGCCGCGAGGGCTTGTCCAAGAGCGCGCAGACCTCGAGCCGGGCGGGGGCCCGCGAGCGCAGCAGGCCGAGGACATGGTGCAGCGTGAAGCCCGTGTCGACGATGTCCTCGACCACCAGCACGTCGCGGCCCGCGATCTCGCCGCGCAGGTCCTTGAGGATGCGTACCTCGCGCGACGACTCTGTTCCGTCGCCGTAGGACGATGCCTCGAGGAAGTCGACCTCGACGGGCAGGTCGATCTCGCGCACGAGGTCGGCGATGAAGACGAACGAGCCGCGCAGAAGGCCCACGACGATCAGCCGCTCGGAGCCCGCGTAATGGGCCGTGATCTCTCGCGCCAGGGTCTCGACCCGTGCTGCGATTGCCTTGGCCGAGATGAGTTCGTCGATCACGTAAGGTCGATGCGGCATGCGGGCCCCTTGATTTCCCCCGCCCGTTTAACCAGAAGCCAGCGCCAAGTCACCCCGGGGATCGCCCATGCCGACGCATTCCGAGACCAAGTTGCTGCCCTACAGCGCGGACCAGATGTACGACCTCGTGGCGGATGTCGCGCGCTATCCCGAGTTCCTGCCCTGGAACTCGGCGGCGCGCATCACCTCGCGCCGGTCCGTGACGGGCGAGGGCGGCGAGGCGGGCGAGGTGATGGAGGCGGACCTTGTGATCTCGTTCAAGGTGTTCCGCGAGCGCTTCGCAAGCCGCGTGACGCTGTGGCCTGCGCGCAAGCGCATCGACACGGAATACCTCGAGGGGCCGTTCCGGCACATGAAATCCTACTGGCAGTTCCGCGAGCGCGAGGCGGGCGGCTGCGAGGTGGAGTTCTTCGTGGACTTCGAGTTCCGCAACCGCGTGCTGCAGGGGATCATCGGGGTCGTCTTCAACGATGCCATGCAGCGCGTGGTCCGCGCCTTCGAGCGGCGGGCGGCCGCGCTTTACGGGCCGAAGATGGGGTAGGGCGCAGAGGACCGGACAGAAACGAGCCTGTCGGGGGGAAGGCAGGCGCAGCCGGATTTGTCGACAAAGAAATCCGGCAAGACCGGCTCGCTCAGATGGCTTGGTTCAACATCTCTAACGCCCGCGCCACGCTCGCCGCCCGCACCGCCGACCGCCCGAGCGCCCCGAACTCCTCCGTCTCCCTCCGGGTCGGCGATCCCCGCCGGGCGAGCGCGAAGCAGACGCGGCCCTCGGGTTTGAACTCGGAGCCGCCGGGGCCGGCGATACCGGTGATGGCGACGGCCAGCACCGCCTCCGACCGGGCGAGCGCGCCCTCGGCCATCTCGGCGGCGACCTCTTGGCTGACCGCGCCGTGGGCGTCGAGCGTTGCCTCGCGCACGCCAAGCATCTGCACCTTGGCCGCGTTGGAATAGGTGACGAAGCCCCGCTCGAAGACGTCGGAAGACCCCGGCACCTCGGTCAGCGCGGCCGACACAAGCCCTCCGGTGCAGCTTTCTGCGGTGGCGATCCGCACCCCCGCCGCGCGGGCGCGGGCCAGCACACCGGCCGCAAGGCTCATGCGAAGAGCCAGAGGTGCCAGAGCGCGCCGAGCGCGATCACGCACAGGCCCGCAAAAAGGCCTGCCCAAAGGTCGTCGACCATCACGCCCCGGATGCCGCCCTCGCGGTCTGCGCGCCCGACAAGCCACGGCTTGCGGATGTCGAAGGCGCGAAACAACAGGAACGCCCCGACCCAGGCGGGCCAGGGCAGCCAGTCGGGCGACCCGTTCGGGCCACCGAGGAAGGCCGCGGCGGGGATCAGAAGCGCCAACCACTGGCCTGCAATCTCGTCGATCACCACCTCGTCGGGGTCCTGATCGGCGAGACCCGGAAGATAGCGCGCGCAAGCCCAGAAGCCCGCGAGCACCACGCCCAGCGTCGCCAGTGCCAACAGCCAGACCCCGCCCAGCCAGTGCAGCCCGAGCCCCGTCGCAATTGCCGCGGCACTGGCCCAGGTGCCCGGGGCAGGGCGCAGGTGACCCAGCCCGAAGACGGTGGCGACCGCGCGGCTCATGCCGAGACCAGCGTCGCGGTTGCAAGCGCCGCGATGCCCTCTTCGCGGCCAGTGAAACCGAGGCGCTCGGACGTGGTGGCCTTGACGCTGACGCGCGACGCCTCGACGCCCAGGATGGCGGCCAGCGCCTCGCGCATCGCGGGGGCGTGGGGGCCGACCTTGGGACGCTCGCAGACCAGCGTCACGTCGGCATGGGTCAGCCGGAAGCCGCGCTCGGCGACGAGGGCTGCGGCATGCGACAGGAAGATGCGGCTCGCGGCACCTTTCCACTGCGGGTCCGAGGGTGGGAAATGACGGCCGATGTCGCCTTCGGCCAGCGCGCCATAGATCGCGTCGGTCAGCGCGTGCATCCCCACATCGGCGTCGGAATGACCCACAAGGCCCGCGCCATGCGGCACGGCGACACCGCACAGCCACACATGGTCGCCCGGCCCGAAGGCATGCACGTCGAACCCGTTGCCCATCCTCACATCCATGCCGCGCGCCTTCATGATACGTTCGGCGCGAAAGAAGTCGCCGGGGAGGGTGATCTTGATGTTGTCCTCGTCGCCCTCGACGATGGTCACGTCAAGGCCCGCCGCGCGGGCGACCTCGACATCGTCCATCGCCCCGCCCCGATGGGCGCGGTGGGCGGTGAGGATGGCGTCGAAGCGGAAGGCCTGCGGGGTCTGGGCACGGAACAGGCCCGCCCGGTCCTCGGTCCCCGTGACGCGGCCCTGCACCCCGCGCCAGAGCGCATCGGTGATCCCGATCGCCGGGGCGGCGGCGGCGGCGTGGTCGAGCGCGGACAGAAGCCGCGCCACCAGCGCGTCGGGCAGGCAGGGCCGCGCGCCGTCATGGATCAGCACCTGCGCCACATCCGCGCCCGACAGCGCCTCGAGCGCGGCGCGCACCGAGGCGTCGCGCGTGGCCCCGCCCTCGACCAGCATGAGGCCGGGAAACAGCGCTTCTGCATGGGCCCGGTCGCCGGGATGGATGACAAGCACAACACGCTCGACCAGACGCGACAGCGTGCCCACGGCATGCGCGACAAGCGGGCGGCCCGCCAGCGGCTGCCACTGCTTGGGCAGCGCGCCGCCCGCGCGCGTGCCGCGCCCCGCCGCCACGATGATCGCCGCGCGTGTCATGCGCCCCCTTTTTCGTCCGCCCCTGCTTAGGACAACGCAGCGAGGGTGACAATCCGGCGAGACTTGCCAGGCAGGCGCCCATTTTTTGGGCATCTGCCGATTTGTGATACGTTTTCGGGGCCCGTGCGATTGTCTCGGCCCGGCAAGCCGATTAGGCCGAAGGGGTTATACAAGGAACCCGGCGCGTGTCCTTTCTACTGACAAATGCTTCGAGCGACGTCCGCATCGATCCTCCGGTTCTGTTGGCCCCGCTGGCGGGGATCACCGATCTGCCGTTCCGGCGGCTTGTCGCCTCGTTCGGCGCAGGGCTTGTGGTCAGCGAGATGGTCGCGAGCCAGGAGGTCGTGCAGGCCCGTCCGCTGGCGCGGGCGCGGGCCGATCTGGGGTTCGGCGAGCAGGCGACCTCGGTGCAGCTTGCGGGGCGCGAGCCTTACTGGATGGCCGAGGCCGCGCGTTATGTCGAAGCGCAGGGCGCGCGGGTGATCGACATCAACATGGGCTGCCCGGCAAAGAAGGTGACGACCGGCTATTCAGGCTCGGCGCTGATGAAGGACCCCGACCACGCGCTGCGCCTGATCGAGGCGGTGGTTGGCGCGGTGAAGGTGCCGGTGACGCTGAAGACCCGGCTCGGCTGGGACGACGCCTGCCTGAACGCACCCGACCTTGCACGGCGCGCGGAAGGGGCCGGGGTCTCGATGGTCACGATCCACGGGCGCACGCGCTGCCAGTTCTACACGGGGGCCGCCGATTGGGCCGCAATCCGTGCGGTAAGGCAGGCGGTCACGATCCCGGTGATCGCGAATGGCGACATTGTGGATGCAGGCACTGCGGCCACCGCGCTGCGGCTTTCAGGCGCGGATGGCGTGATGGTCGGGCGCGGGGCGCAAGGCGCGCCCTGGCGGCTGGCCGAGATCGCCCATGCGCTGTTCGGCACGCCCGCTCCGCGCGTGCCCTCGGGCGCGGCCCTCGCCGACATGGTGGTCGCGCATTACGAGGCGATGCTGGCCTTCTACGGCACCGGGCTCGGCCTGAAGATGGCGCGTAAGCACCTTGGCTGGTATCTGGCCCATGCGGGCTGCGAGGCGCATCGCGGACAGGTGCTGACCGCGACGACCCCCGCCACGGTGATCCGCCTGCTGCGCGGGGCGTTCCAGTCGCCCGACCGCGAGGCGGCATGAGCCCGTATCGCTCGCCCTACCCGGTGCCGGGGGTGATCTGGGCATCGCTGCCCATCCCGGCCTTCTTGCTTGACCGACAAGGCCGCATCGCCGAGGCGAACCCGGCCGCAGAGACCTTCCTGAACGCCTCGACCCGGTCGCTTTCCGGCCTGCCCGCCTTCGACCGGCTGCACATCGACGCCCCGATGGACGAGGCTTTGACGCGCGCACGCGCGAACCAGTCGCCCCTGTTCATCAACGATGTCGACGTGACGACCGGCGAGCGTCCGCCGGTGCAGTGCAACATCCAGGTCGCGCCGATGCACGACAACCCCGACATGGTGCTCTTGCTGATCGCCCCGCGCGAGATCGCCGACCGGCTTGGGCGGGCGCTGCATGTCACCTCGGGGGCGAAATCGGCGATCGGCATGGCCGAGATGCTGGCGCATGAGATCAAGAACCCCCTCGCCGGGATCACCGGCGCGGCGCAGCTTCTGTCGATGGGCCTCGGCGCCGAGGACCGAGAGTTGACCGACCTGATCGTCGAAGAGACGCGGCGGATCGTGAAGCTCTTGGAGCAGGTCGAGCAGTTCGGCAACCTGCGCCGGCCCGACCTGCGTCCCGTAAACATTCACGACGCGCTCGACCGGGCGCGCAAATCGGCGCTTGTCGGATTTGCCGCGCGCATGACGATCCTCGAAAACTACGACCCCTCGCTGCCGCAGACCCTCGCCGACAGCGACCAGCTGATGCAGGTGTTCCTGAACCTTCTGAAGAACGCATCCGAGGCGGCAGGTCCGCAGGGCGGCGGCACGATCCGGTTGCGGACCTTTTACGACCTGTCGCTGCGGGTGCGGACGGGCGACGGGCCGGGCCGCGCGCTGCCCTTGCAGATCGAGATCGTGGACGATGGCCCCGGCATTCCGCCCGCCATTGCCGCCGATATCTTCGAGCCCTTCGTCAGCGGGCGCGAGAACGGCACCGGCCTTGGCCTGGCGCTCGTCAGCAAGATCATCGCCGATCACGGCGGCTGGATCGCGGTCGACTCGGTGCCCGGGCGCACTGTGTTCCGCGTCTCGCTGCCGCTGGCCCCGAAAGACCCCGCGACGAACAAGAAGACCTGACAGGAGAACCTCACCATGGATGGCACGGTACTGGTCGCAGACGATGACCGCACGATCCGCACGGTCCTGACGCAGGCGCTGACGCGGGCGGGCTGCAAGGTGCATGCCACTTCGTCGATGATGACGCTGATGCGCTGGGTCGAAGAGGGCAAGGGCGACCTCGTGATCTCGGACGTGATCATGCCTGACGGCAACGGGCTGGAAGCCTTGCCGCGCATCGGCAAAATGCGCCCCGGCCTGCCGGTGATCGTCATCTCGGCGCAGAACACCATCATGACCGCGATCCAGGCAGCCGAGGCCGAGGCCTATGACTATCTGCCGAAGCCCTTCGATCTGCCCGATCTGATGAAGCGCTCGGCCCGCGCGCTGGACCAGAAACGGCGCAGCGCCGCCCGCAGGGTCGAGCCGCGCGAGGCCGCCGACGATCTGCCGCTGGTCGGGCGCACCGCCTCGATGCAGGCGCTTTACCGGCTGGTGGCGCGGGTGATGAACACCGAACTCGCCGTTCTGGTGACGGGCGAGAGTGGCACCGGAAAGTCGCTGATCGCGAGGGCGATCCACGACTTTTCCGACCGCCGCGCGCTGCCCTTCGTGGTGGCGCAGGCGGGCGATCTTGCCGGGATGGACGGCCCCGCCACGCTGCTGTCCAAGGCGCGGGGCGGCAGCCTCGTTTTCGACGAGGTAGCAGATTACGACGACGAGGCGCAGGGGCGGATCGTGCGGATGCTCGACATGCTGGGTGACCAGGCGCCGCGCATCATGGCGATCTCACAGGCCGATTTCGGCCAGCGGATGGAGGCGGGTGCCTTCCGCCAGGACCTGTTCTACCGCCTCGGCGGCGTCACGCTGCACGTCCCCTCGCTACGCGAGCGGGTCGACGATATTCCGCTCTTGGCCGAGCATTTCCTGGCACGCGGCGAGCGCGAGATGGGCACCTTGCGCCGCCTCGCCCCCGAGGCGCGCGACCTCGTGCGGGCCTATTCCTGGCCTGGCAACGTGCGACAGCTGGAGAACACGCTGCGCCGCCTGATCGCCACGTCGAGCGAGGCCGAGATCACCCGCGCCGAGGTCGAGGCGGTGCTGGGCAACCAGCCGACGATGGAGCCCGCGCGCGGCGGCGACAGCGACAAGCTGTCGGCCAGCGTCGCGCGCCATCTCAAGCGCTACTTTGACCTGCACGGCGGTGCGCTGCCCCCAGCAGGTGTCTATCAGCGCATTCTGAAAGAAGTGGAGTTGCCGTTGATCGAGATCGCTCTGGATGCAACCGCCGGGAACCAGGCGAAATGTGCCGATCTGCTGGGCATCAACCGCAATACCTTGCGTAAGAAGATCACTGACCTCGATATCCGCGTGACACGCCGCCGCAAGCTGATGTAAAACCGCCACAGAAAGCGTGGCACGGCGGCGTCAGCCGCAAGAAGGTCACGTCGGCGGTCGGGCGCGCTTTGCGACCCGAAACAAGGGCATGGGCGTGCATCCTTCGGCACGAAGCGACACTTGGCTGCGCTTGAATCGGCTGCGGAAACAGCGCCGTTTCCAGACATGGGCGACGTTCGGGCTGGTGGTCCTCGGTCCGCTCCTTGCGATCGCGACCTTCCTTGCGCTTGGTCCGTTCAACCAGGGTGCCGGATCTCCGGCGCTGCGGATCGTGCTTCTGGCCGACCTCATCTACATCCTGACCGTGGCGACGCTGGTGCTGGCGCGGGTGGCGCAGATGGTCACTGCGCGCCGTGCGCGCTCGGCGGGCTCGCGTCTGCACCTGCGGCTGACGGGGGCCTTCGCGCTGATTGCGCTGGTACCGACGGTTCTCGTCGCGATCTTCGCGGTCCTGACGGTGAATGTGGGCCTCGAGGGATGGTTTTCGGACCGGGTGCGAAGCGTCGTCGGCACGTCTCTGACGGCCGCCGAGGCCTACCGGGCCGAACATCAGGCCGACCTGACCGAAGACGCCGAGGCGCTGGCAGGCTATCTCAATTTGTCTCGACAGGCCAACGCCTTCCTGGGTGATGCTGACCTACGCTCGCTGCTGGGTCAGGCGCAGGCGCAGATCCAGCGCGGGCTGCGCGAGGCGTTCGTGATCGACAGCGCGGGCGAGATTCGGGCGCGGGGCGAGAACTCGTATCTCTTTGACTACGAACCCCCGACCCCCGCCCAGATTGCCGAGGCCCAGGCTGGCGCGACGGTAGTGATCGAGGATTGGGCAAACAACGAGTTCCGTGCGCTGCTGCCGCTCGACGCCTATGCGGACCGCCTGCTGCAGGTGACGCGGACGGTCGACGGCTCGCTTCTGGGCCTGCTTGACGAGACGAAAGAGACGGTGCGGCTTTACCATCAGCTCGAATCCGAGCGTGGGCGCCTGCTGTTCGAGTTCGGCCTGCTTTACATAGGCTTCGCGATCATCCTCATCCTCGCTGCTGTCTGGGCGGGGCTTTGGTTCGCGGAAAGGCTCTCGCGCCCCGTGGGACGTCTAGCAGGTGCCGCGCAGCGCGTGGGGGGCGGTGACCTCGAGGTGCAGGTTCCCGAAGAGGAGGGCGACGATGAGATCGCCATGTTGGGCCGTCTTTTCAACCAGATGACACGCCAGCTTAAAGGTCAGCGCGAGGCATTGGTCAGCGGTCACGCCCAGACGGAAGAGCGCAGGCGGCTGTTTGACTCGGTCCTGAGCAATGTGACGGCGGGGGTAATCGGCCTTGATGCCGAGGGGCGGGTCGAGTTCATCAACCGCGCCGCGACGCGGCTTCTGGACCTGCCCGACAGCACCACGCCGCCGACGCTCGACCGCGCCGTGCCCGAGTTCGCGGCCCTGTTTGATCGCCTCCGCGACACGGGAGGCGGTGCGGTGCAAGAGGAGGTGCGCCTTTCGCGTCGCGGCAAGCTGGAAAGCCTGCTCGTCAGGATGACCGAGCGGCGCAATTCGCAAGACCGGCCCGAGGGATATGTCGTGGCCTTCGACGACGTGACCGACCTTGTCAGCGCGCAGCGGATGGCCGCCTGGGGCGATGTCGCCCGGCGCATCGCGCATGAGATCAAGAACCCTCTGACCCCGATCCAGCTGTCCGCCGAGCGCATCAAGCGCAAGTTTCGCCCGCTTGTCGGCGAGGCGGAGGCCGCCGACCTCGACCAGTATACCGACGTCATCGTGCGCCAGACCGGCGATCTGCGCCGGATCGTCGACGAGTTTTCGAAGTTCGCGCGGATGCCCGAGCCGGACCGCCGCGAAGAGGATCTCGTGGCGATCCTGCGCGACGCGGTCCTCTTGCAGGACAGCGGCCAGCCCGGGGTGCGGATCGCCGCCGACCTGCCGCCCACGCCCCTGTTGATCGAGGTCGATGCGACGATGATCTCGCAGGCGCTGACGAACCTGATCAAGAACGCCGGGGAAGCGATAGAAACGCTTCAGGATCGCGGTGCGCCCGAGGGCCACGAGCCGCAGATCCGCGTCTCGCTGTCGGTCGAGCCTGACGCGGCAGTGATCCGCATCGCCGACAACGGCACCGGGCTGCCCGAGGACCGCACACGGCTGTTCGAGCCCTATGTTACAACCCGCGAGAAGGGCACCGGCCTTGGCCTGCCCATCGTCAAGAAGATCATCGAGGAACACGGCGGCACCCTGACGCTTGCCGATGCGCCCCGGTTCGAGGGCCAGACGCAGATCGGCGCGCTGGCGGAAATCAGGCTGCCCCGCAGCCCGCGCGTGGCGCGCGGGCGGTTTGGGCGCAATGCGGGCCATCAGGCCGGGAAGGTGGAGGCATGACGAGTATCCTGATCGTTGACGACGAGCGCGACATCCGCGAGCTGATCGGGGATATTCTGCGCGACGAGGGCTTTGCGGTGCGTCTTGCTGGTAACTCGGACACCTGCATGGCCGAGATCAATGCCGAGCCCCCGGCGTTGATGATCCTGGACATCTGGCTGAAGGACAGCCGGATGGACGGGATCGACATCTTGAAGACGGTGCGCCGGTCGAACCCCGATGTTCCGGTGGTCATCATCTCGGGCCACGGCAACATCGAGATTGCGGTCGCCGCGATCAAGCAGGGGGCCTACGACTTCATCGAGAAGCCGTTCAACATCGACCAACTGATGGTTGTCGTGACCCGCGCGATGGAGACGAGCCGCCTGCGCCGCGAGAACAGCGACTTGCGGCGGCGCGAGGTAACCTCGGCCGAGATGCTGGGAAACTCCGCCGCGTTCAAGGCCTTGCGCGGGCAACTTGACAAGGTGACGAAATCGAACGGCCGGGTCATGCTGACCGGCCCCTCGGGCTGCGGCAAGGAGATGGCGGCCCGCTTCATCCACGCGCAGTCCAATCGCGCGAGCGCGCCCTTCGTCACGGTCTCCTCCGCCACGATCGAGCCCGACCGGATGGAAGAGGTCCTGTTCGGTCGAGAGACACCAGAACGGGGGATCGAGCAGGGCCTTCTTGAGCAGGCGCATGGCGGGGTGGTCTATTTCGACGAGGTGGCCGAGATGCCGCTCGGCACGCAGTCGAAGATCCTGCGGGTTCTGACCGAGCAGCAGTTCGCGCGGGCGGGCGGTACGGACAAGGTGCGCGTCGACCTGCGCGTCGTGTCCTCGACCACCCGCGACCTCAAGTCCGAGATCGCCCGCGGCCATTTCCGGCAAGAGCTTTACGACCGCCTGAATGTGGTCCCAATCGCTGTGCCGTCGCTCGAGGAGCGGCGCGAGGACATCCCCGACCTCGCCCGGCATTTCATCGCGATGTTCCACCGCTCGCAAGGCTTGCCGAACCGCGAGTTGACCTCCGAGGCGGAGGCCATGTTGCAGACGATGCACTGGCCGGGCAATGTCCGTCAGCTGAGGAACGTCATGGAGCGCGTTCTGATCCTTGGAGATTCCTCCGGTCCGATCGAGGCGCGCGAACTGCCCGGCCGCGACGAGACGACTGAAGGCGAAGACCGCATCGTGTTGGGTGGCGCCCTTGCCACGCTGCCGCTGCGCGAAGCGCGCGAGTTGTTCGAGCGCGAGTATCTGCTGACCCAGATCAACCGCTTTGGCGGAAACATCAGCCGCACCGCGAACTTCGTCGGCATGGAACGCTCGGCGCTGCACCGCAAGTTGAAGTCGCTGGGTGTCGTCACGACCTCGAAGGCGGGCGCGCGGGTGGCGCATCTCGAGGACGAGTCCGAATTGTTCGACGAGGCGTGACGGGGGCGTGACGAAGGGCAGCGCCGGGCCGCGGCATTGACCCGGCGGCCCGCTTCTGCGATGTCGGGCGGCACGACCGCGAAGGGAACGGCAGGACCATGAAGGTCATCATCTGCGGCGCAGGGCAGGTCGGTTGGCAGATCGCGCGCCACCTGTCGGGAGAGAAGAACGACGTCACCGTCGTCGACAACAATGCCGAACTTGTCCGGCGCGCGACGGAAACCCTTGACGTTCAAGGCGTTGCGGGCTTCGCCTCATACCCCGACGTGCTGGAGCGCGCGGGCGCCCGCGACGCCGACATGATCATCGCCGCAACCCACTCGGACGAGGTCAACATGGTGACCTGCGAGATCGCGCATGCGGTGTTCAACATCCCCCG
Source organism: Rhodobacterales bacterium (assembly GCA_031425325.1). Lineage (GTDB taxonomy): Bacteria > Pseudomonadota > Alphaproteobacteria > Rhodobacterales > Rhodobacteraceae > Aliitabrizicola. The sequence continues at coordinate 27,185 of JANPJD010000243.1, forward strand.
CAAGATCGCACGGCTGCGGGCGTCGAGCTATCTCGATGCGATCTACGGCGACCTTTTCCAGACCAAGAACCTGCCCATCGACGTTGTCATCAGCCCCGAGCGCGAGGTAGCCGAGGCGGCGCTGCAACGGCTTGCGGCCCCGGCGGCCTTCGACACGGAAAGCTTCATGGGGGGCGGCGCGCAGCTGCTGGGGATCGCCCTCGACGAGGACTGCCCGGTGCTCAACACCCCGCTGCGGCAGCTGTCGGACCTCTTCTCGACGCTGCGCGCTACGGTCGTCGGTGTGCGGCGCGACGAGCGTCTGTTCGCGCCTGTCGCCGACGACCAACTTTTCGCCGACGACCAAATCTATGTGTTCAGCCATACGGGCGACGTGAACCGGACGCTGGAAATCTTTGGCAAGACGACGAAAAAGCAGGAACGCATCGTCATCATCGGGGGTGGCAACGTGGGTCTCGCCGTGGCCCATGCGCTGGAGACGCGGGCCGAGCGGGTGCGCGTCAAGATGATCGAGAAGAACCGGCCCTGCGCCGAGCGCGCGGCCGACAGCCTGAGCCGGACCATCGTGCTGCACGGCGACGGGATGGACATCGACATCCTGATGGAAGCTAACATAGACCGCGCCGATGCGGTCCTGGTCGTGACCGACGACGACAAGACCAACATGCTGGTCGCGGTGCGCGCCAAGTCTGCGGGCTGCCCGATGGCCATCGCGCTGGTGAACGACCCCACGCTGGTGCCGCTGATGGGGCCGCTCGACATCGACGCCTACATCAACCCGCGCGCCACGACGGTCTCGTCCATCCTGCGGCATGTGCGCCACGGGCGGGTCCGGGCGATCTACTCGATCGGCGATGCCGAGGCCGAGGTGATCGAGGCGCAGGTGCTGTCGACCTCGCCGCTCGCCGGTCGCCAGATCCGCGAGATCGAATTCCCCGAGGGTGTTCTGGTCGGCGCGATCATGCGGCGCGAGCAGGTCATCAAGCCCACGGGCGACCTTCGGATCGAGGAGGGCGACGTGGTGGCACTCTTCGCCATGGCCAAGGACGTTCCCGAGGTGGAGCGCCTGTTGCAGGTGTCCATCGACTTCTTCTGACGCGCGATGCGACGGATCTCCGATCTGCCCTTCCTCGTGATCGTGAGCGGCGTCGCAGCACTCGCGATGCTGCTTCCGGCGGCGCATGCCTTTGTTCTGCGCGACTTGATCGTGGCGCGCAGCTTTCTTTACGGTGCGGTGCTGACGCTGATCCTCGTCGCGATGGTGGGCCTCGCGACCGGGGCGCACAGACCCCGCAATCCGCAGCGCAGCCACCTGACCGCGCTTGTTGCGTCCTATCTCGTGCTGCCGATCATCGCGGCGGTGCCGTTCCATCAAGGCGCGGGCGACGTGACCTTCCTCGATGCCTGGTTCGAGATGGTTTCGGCCTTCACGACCACGGGGGCCACGCTGCATGACGATCCGACATCGCTTTCGCCGTCGCTGCATCTGTGGCGGGCGCTGGTGGGCTGGCTTGGCGGCTACCAGATGCTGCTGGCAGCGGCGGCGATCCTTGCACCCCTTAACCTCGGCGGGTTCGAGGTGATCTCGGGCGGCGCAGTCGGACGCGGAGCGACGGGGGCCTCGCAGATCACGCGGGTGGCGGACCCGGCCGAGCGAGTGGTGCGCTATGCGCTGGCGATCTTTCCGATCTATGGCGGCCTGACGCTGGCGCTCTGGGTGATGCTGCTGCTAGCGGGCGATCCGGGGCTCGTCGCGCTGTGCCACGCGATGTCGACGTTGTCGACCAGCGGCATCTCGCCCATCGGGGGGCTTGGGGACAGCGGATCGGGCCGGGCCGGCGAAGTGCTGATCCTTCTGTTCTTCACCTTTGCGATCACCCGCAGGATCTTTCCGGGCCCCTCCGTCACCACCGTGCAGGTGCCGCTCTTGCGCGACCCGGAGGTTCGGATTGCGTTGACCTGCCTCGCCATCCTGCCGCTGGTGCAGTTCGCGCAGCACTGGACGGGCGGCTACGAGGAGGATCTGGCCCGCAACGCAGCCGTGGCGCTGCGCGCACTTTGGGGGTCGATCTTCACCACGCTGTCCTTCCTGACCACGACCGGTTTCGTCTCGCATGACTGGGCCGAAGCGCGAGCCTGGGCGGGGCCGGGCTCTTCCGGGCTTCTGCTGCTGGGCCTTGCGCTGATCGGAGGCGGGGTTGCCACGACCGCTGGCGGGGTCAAGCTGCTGCGGGTCTATGCGCTTTACCGCCACGGGCAGCGAGAGCTTGAGCTGCTGATCCACCCCAGTTCGGTCGGCGGCGACGGTGTCGCCGCGCGGCGGATGCGGGGCGAGGGGGCCTATGTGGCCTGGATCTTCTTCATGCTCTTCGCGATCTCGATTGCCGTCGTGATGGCCGCGTTGACCCTGACGGGGCTCGAGTTCGAGCCGGCGATGGTCTTTACCATCGCGGCGCTGTCGACGACCGGGCCGCTGGCCGAGGTCGGCTCGGACGGAAGCCTGTCCTTCGCCGTCCTTGGCGATGCGGCGAAGGTGATCGTGGCGGCGGCGATGGTACTGGGGCGCCTCGAGACGCTGGCGATCCTTGCGCTTCTGGCGCCGGACAACTGGCGGCGCTGACGGGCCACACCCGGGGCAAACGACTGTTTCCGGCTGGAAACTCTGCTCAAGCCGCTTCATACTTGATCGGCGAGGGTCTGTTTTCCGGCCGCAGCCCCGCAGGGACGGAACGACACCAAGAACAAAACCAAAAGAACAAGGGTCAAAGAACCAATGGCTGCCGATAAACAAAATTTGCAAGACGCCTTCCTGAACCATGTCCGCAAGGCGAAGGTTCCTGTCACGATCTTCCTGATCAACGGAGTGAAGCTGCAAGGCGTGATTACCTGGTTTGACAACTTCTGTGTGCTGTTGCGGCGCGATGGTCAGTCCCAGCTTGTCTACAAGCATGCGATTTCCACCATCATGCCGGGCGCGCCGATCAATCTCTATGAAGGCGAAGACTGATTTCCGATCTGCATGATGACGACGAAGACTTTCTGCCCGTTCCCGGTCGCGACCCCCGCGACAGGCGGGCCGTGCCGATGCGCGCCTATGTGCTGCATCCCGACTTGAAAGCCGACCGCGCCCGGCGCACGCCCGAGCATGGCCTGGCCGAGGCTGTGGCGCTTGCCGCAGCCCTGCCTGACATGGACGTGGTCGGCTCCGAGGTCGTGCGGGTGGGGCGCATAGCGCCCGGCACGCTGTTCGGCTCGGGCAAGGTCGAAGAGCTGAAGGCCCGCTTTGCCGCGCTCGAGGTCGGTCTCGTGCTGGTCGATGGCCCGGTCAGTCCGGTGCAGCAGCGCAACCTCGAGAAGGAGTGGGGCGTCAAGCTTCTGGACCGCACCGGCCTGATCCTCGAGATCTTCGCTGATCGCGCCCGCACGCGCGAGGGCGTGCTTCAGGTCGAGCTTGCGGCGCT
>JANPJD010000244.1:0-2600 GCA_031425325.1 Rhodobacterales bacterium
ACCATCCTCAAGGACAAGTACGGCATCGAGCCGGCCGCCGGTGGCGCCGTCATGATGGCCGCAGGCCCGGCTGCCGCCGCGGCCCCTGCCGAGGAAGAGAAGACCGAGTTCGACGTCGTGCTGACCGAAGCCGGCCCGAACAAGATCAACGTGATCAAGGAAGTGCGCGCGATCACGGGTCTGGGTCTGAAAGAAGCCAAGGATCTGGTCGAAGCCGGTGGCAAGGTCAAGGAAGCCGCCACCAAGGGTGACGCCGAGTCGATCAAGAAGAAGCTGGAAGATGCCGGCGCCAAGGTCGAACTGAAGTGATCTGACGGGATGCCTCGGGCATCCTGATCCGCAAGACCGGCTGGGCCCGATGCATTTCGGGCCCGGCCTTCTCTGTCTGAAAGCCACGCTTTGGCAGGTGCTCCGGTGGCGGAGCCTCTTCCAGGACGCGGTCCAAGGTTCGGGAGCGGTCCGGTGGGACGGGCCGCACGAATGGAACCTTACCCTTCCCTGTTTCGCAAGCGGCGCCTGCCGATGACCCCGACGTCAGGCCACCGCGAGAGACGAAAGGTGACGACGAGCATGGCTCAATCGTATGTCGGCCAGAAGCGCATCCGCCGCTACTTCGGCAAAATCCGTGAAGTCCTTGAGATGCCAAACCTCATCGAGGTTCAGAAATCTTCCTACGACCTGTTCCTGAAATCCGGCGAGGGCCCGAAGCCGCTCGACGGCGAGGGGATTCAGGGCGTGTTCCAGTCGGTCTTCCCGATCAAGGATTTCAACGAGAACGCCGTGCTCGAGTTCGTGAAGTACGAGCTTGAGAAGCCGAAATACGATGTCGACGAGTGCCAGCAGCGCGACATGACCTATGCCGCCCCGCTGAAGGTAACGTTGCGCCTGATCGTGTTCGATACCGACGTCGACACCGGCGCGCGGTCGGTCAAGGACATCAAGGAGCAGGATGTCTACATGGGCGACATGCCCCTGATGACGTCGAACGGCACGTTCATCGTGAACGGAACCGAGCGGGTGATCGTCAGCCAGATGCACCGCAGCCCCGGCGTGTTCTTTGACCATGACAAGGGCAAGACGCACTCGTCGGGCAAGCTTCTTTTCGCCTGCCGGATCATTCCCTATCGCGGCTCGTGGCTCGACTTCGAGTTCGACGCAAAGGACGTTGTGTTCGCCCGCATCGACCGTCGCCGCAAGCTGCCGGTGACGACGCTGCTCTATGCCCTCGGCATGGACCAGGAAGGCATCATGGATGCCTATTACGAAACGGTCGCCTACAAGCACCTCAAGAACAAAGGCTGGGTCACCAAGTTCTTCCCGTCCCGCGTCAGCGGCACGCGACCGACCTATGACATCGTGGATGCTGCCACCGGCGAGGTCATCTGCAAGGCGGGCGACAAGATCACCCCGCGCATGGTCAAGCAGTTGCGCGACGAGGGCAAGGTCACCGAGCTTCTGGTGCCGTTCGACCAGATCCTCGGCCGCTACGTCGCCAAGGACATCATCAACGAGGAAACCGGCGAGATCTGGGTCGAGGCCGGTGACGAGCTGACGCTGGAATACGACCGCTCGGGCGAGCCGAAGGGCGGCACGCTGAAGGTGCTGCTCGACCAGGGGATTACCGAGATCCCGGTGCTCGACATCGACAACGTCAACGTCGGCCCCTACATCCGCAACACGATGGCGGTGGACAAGAACATGGGCCGCGACACCGCGCTCATGGACATCTATCGCGTCATGCGCCCCGGCGAGCCGCCGACCGTCGAGGCTGCGAGCCAGCTCTTCGACACGCTTTTCTTCGACAGCGAGCGCTATGACCTCTCGGCCGTCGGGCGCGTCAAGATGAACATGCGTCTCGACCTCGGCAAGCCGGACACCCAGCGCACGCTGGACCGCGACGACATCATCGCCTGCATCAAGGCTCTGACCGAGCTGCGCGACGGCAAGGGCGAGATCGACGACATTGACCACCTCGGGAACCGCCGGGTGCGCTCGGTCGGCGAACTGATGGAGAACCAGTACCGCGTCGGCCTGCTGCGGATGGAACGCGCGATCAAGGAGCGCATGTCCAGCGTCGAGATCGACACGATCATGCCGCAGGACCTGATTAACGCCAAACCGGCGGCGGCAGCGGTGCGCGAGTTCTTCGGCTCGTCGCAGCTTTCGCAGTTCATGGACCAGACCAACCCGCTGTCGGAAGTCACCCACAAGCGCCGCCTCTCGGCCCTCGGGCCGGGCGGTCTGACGCGTGAGCGTGCGGGCTTCGAGGTGCGCGACGTGCACCCGACGCACTATGGCCGGATGTGCCCGATCGAGACGCCCGAAGGGCAGAACATCGGCCTCATCAACAGCCTTGCGACCTATGCCCGCGTGAACAAGTACGGCTTCATCGAGACGCCGTATCGCAAGGTCATCGACAACAAGGTCACGGACGACGTGATCTACATGTCGGCGACCGAAGAGATGCGGCACACGGTGGCGCAGGCCAACGCGGCGCAGGACGAGGAGGGGCGTTTCACCGATGACCTGATCTCGTCGCGCAAGGGCGGCGAGTTCATGTTGAACCCGCCGGACGCGATCGACCTGATCGACGTCTCGCC
>JANPJD010000245.1:0-13592 GCA_031425325.1 Rhodobacterales bacterium
TCCCTCGCCGAAGCCCGCCTCGTTGCCGTAGATTGCAGCCCCGTCCACCAGACGGTAGCCAAGACCCAGCGCATCGGCCACAACCGTCGCCGCATCTCCGACCTGCCACAGGCCGATGCCCAAGGCCGGAATGGCACGCCCGTCATTCATCGCGATCGTTGCTGTCATGGTTCGTCCTTTTCATCGGTGTCGTGGCGACAACGCGCAACCGCCCCTGTTCGATCCTGCTACTCCGGACCGCCGGGCCCGCACAAAGGGATGGGATGACTTTTCCTTCATCTTCTGTCCACAAGTATCCCACGGGGCGTGATGCGTGTTTGAAAACGCTCCGGTGGAGCGTTTTAACGAAGAGCGCCCGGCCTGTGGCCGGGCCGGAGCGGGGGGGGGTGCGAAACCCCCTGCGCTTGCCACGGGACCAACGGCACGGAGTCCGCATGACCTACCAGATCGACGACCCCCGCTTTCGCCACCTGACCGTCGGCTCGGCCCGACTGGACGAGATCGCGACGGGCTGCCGCTGGGCCGAGGGGCCGGTCTGGTTCGCTGATCTCAACTGCCTCTTGTGGAGCGACATTCCGAACCGCTGCATCCTGCGCTGGACGCCGGATGCGGAAGGCACGGGCGTGTCGGTGTTCCGCGCCGAGTCGAACTTTGCGAACGGCCATACGCGCGACCGGCAGGGGCGGCTCGTCACCTGCGAGCACGGGCTCCGCCGCGTGACGCGCACCGAGATCGACGGCAGCGTCACGGTGCTGGTCGACAGCTACCGGGGCCGCCGCCTCAACTCGCCCAATGACGTCGTCGTCCACTCGGACGGCAGCGTTTGGTTCACCGATCCGACCTACGGCATCCTGTCCGATTACGAGGGCTTCCGCGCCGAGCCCGAGCAGCCGGTGCGCGGCGTCTACCGGATCGACCCGTCGGGCGAGGTCGCGCTTGTCGCGGACGATTTCGGCCAGCCGAACGGCCTCGTCTTCTCGCCCGACGAAAGCGTGCTCTATATTGCCGACAGCGCGGCAAGTCACGACCCTGACGCGCCCCGCCATATCCGGGCGTTCGACGTGGACGGCGCGCGGCTGACCCGGTCGCGCGAATTCGCGGTGATCGACACAGGCATTCCCGACGGCATCCGCACCGACACCGACGGCAACCTCTGGTCCTCGGCGGGCGACGGGGTGCATTGCTTTGCACCGGACGGCACGCGGCTGGGCAAGATCCTGATCCCGCAGACCGTCGCGAACCTGACCTTCGGCGGCCCGCGCCGCAACCGGCTGTTCATCACCGCGACGACCTCGGTCTATGCGGTCTATGTGGCGGCGACCGGGGCGCAGACCCCCTAGCGCACCCCGTTCATGCGCGCGATCCAGTCGGGCAGGTGCGGCAGGTAATCCTGCGGCCCATCGCCGCCGTTGGCGACCGCGACCGAGAGCGAGGTCTTGACCCCGCCCGCCATCACGGTGGCCACACCTGCCGCGTTGGCCATCCCCTCGACATAGCGGATGTCCTTCAGCGCGTTGGTCAGCGTGAACTTGTGCGCGTCGCGGTCGCCCTCGACCGCATAGCGGCGGAAGGTCTGCCAGAACCCGCAATCCATCCGCCCGCCCGAAATCACGCCGTCGAAGGCGGCAACCGGGATGCCCACCTTGCCCGCCAGCGTCAGCGCCTCGGAGTAGAGCGCCGCATAACCGAGCGACAGGAAGTTGTTCAGAAGCTTCATGCGGTGCCCGTTTCCGACCCCGCCCATGTGCAGGATGCGCCCTGCAAAGCAATCGAGCACCGGGCGGATGCGCGCGAGCACCGCCTCGTCCGCGCCGACCATTACGTCAAGCGTCCCGGCCCATGCCTCGGCAGGGGTGCGCCCCAGCGGGGCGTCGGCAAAATGGACGCCCCGCTCTGCAAGGCTGGCCGCGATCTCTTCGGACACCGCCGGATCGCTTGTCGAGCAGTCGATCACGACCGCGCCGCTTTGCAGGGCGGGCAGCATCGCGGCCACCGTTGCGCGCACCTGCGGCGCGCCCGGAAGGCAGAGAAGGATCACATCTGCGACCTCTCCGATCCGCTCGGGCACCGTCTCGACAGCACCATCCGCCACCAGCGCCTCGACCGGCGCACGGTTGCGATGGCCCACCACGGCAAGGGGAAAGCCCCGCTTCAGGATGTTCGCGGCCATCCCCTGCCCCATCAGGCCGACGCCGATGAACCCGATCCGGTCCCTGTCCATGGTGATCCTCTCGCATTTGTGTCGGTCCGAGGGGTATCATGCCCCACGCGAAAGACGAGGGGGAACGGCGAAAGGCTTGCATTGCGGGGTGCGGGGCCGGATCATAAGACGCGGCTGATCGTGGCCGCCCCACGGGAAAACCTTAGCATGACAGCCGCCCGGTTCTTCGCCTCGCCAGCCCTGGCCGTCCTTGCCGGTACAGTGCTTGCCGCGACGGCGCTGCCCGCCTTGGCCGAGAATGTCGGACGGGTCGATCACGTCGAGAACAGCGTGACCGCCGAGTCTGCCGGGGTGCGCCGGGCCCTTGCCGTGAGCGATGCGTTGGACCGCGCCGACGTGCTGACCTCTGGCGCGGCAGCACGGCTTCAGGCGACACTTGCCGATGACACGCGCATCACGCTGGGGGAAAACGCCGTGCTTCGGGTCGACGCCTTTGCCTTCGATCCCGAGGCGGGTGAGGGGCGGCTTGCGCTGGACGTACTTGCGGGCACGTTCCTTTTCGTCGGCGGCCGGGTCGAGGATGTGCCGGGAGCCAGCGTCTCGGTCACCACGCCCTTCGCCACCATGGGCATCCGGGGCACGACCGTCTGGGGCGGACCGCTGGACGGCGCCTTTGCAGTCTATGTCGACGAGGGCGAGGTGACGGTCACCAATGCGGGCCAGACCGTTACTCTCGGCCCGGGCGAAGGTACGACGATCACCGATCCAGCAAGCGTTCCCGGACCCGTGACGAGCTGGCCCGAAGACCGCATCGCCCGAGCCCTGGCGACGGTCGCCCTGACGCAATAGGCGTCAGCGCGGCGCTTGCGGCAGGTCACCGCGCGGCGGTTGCTCCGGACATGGAACTGCTCCTGCTCTTGCGGGGAAGGTTCGTCAGGCGAGGCCGATGAACGACAGGATAGCCAGCACGACCACGACGAGACCGACGAGATAGATGATGTTGGACATGGGAGTGACCTTTCAGGTTTGGGCCGCGCGTCAGCCGCGCAACGGGGCATCTTCAAGACTGTCGAGTTCGGCGATGCGGGCCGAGATCGTGGCCCGCTGCCGTTGCAGCAGGGCGCGCAGATCGGCATCGGGGCCGCACCCGAGCAGGTCGTCATAGGCCCGCAGGATGCGGACCTCGCCGTCGATCACGCCGGGCACGGCCCGCTCGTCTAGGCCGGTCAGCACAGCCCGGATGTTGAGCACCGCCTTGTGCACAAGGCCCATCGCGGACGAGGTATCGCCGGGTTTCCAACCGCGCCCTCGCATCGCGGCGCGCAACTCGTGCAGATGCGTCATGTGGGTCGAGCAGAGCGAACTCATCAGGGTGACCATCATCGGCGTCTCTGCCAGGTCGGCCCCCTCGCGGTAGCCGTCCCGCACCGCTTCAAGGCGGCCCAGCATCTGCCTGAGGTTTCCCTCGAAGTCGCTCGTATCGCTCATGTCGGGTGACCCTGCGTCGGTTGCGACTGGAAACGCGAGGGATGCGCGGATTGTTCCGCCGCGCATCCGGTCGGTGCAAGGGCTCAGCTGCCGACCGGCTCGCCGCCGTTCGGATGCAAGGTCTGGCCCGTCATGTAAGAGCTGTCGTCACAGGCAAGGAACAGGATCGAGGGCGCGACCTCGTTCGGTTGTCCTGCCCGGCCAAGCGGGGTGTCCTGTCCGAACGACGCGACCTTGTCCGCGGGGAACGAGGCCGGGATCAGTGGCGTCCAGATCGGGCCGGGGGCGACTGCGTTCACGCGGATGCCCGTCTCGGCCATCTTGGCGGCCATCGCGCGGGTGAAGGCCAGGATCGCGCCCTTGGTCGCAGAATAGTCGATCAGCAGCTTCTGGCCGCGATAGGCCGTGACCGAGGTGATGTTTACGATGGCATCGCCCCGCTCCATCTGCCCAAGGACCGCCTGGACCGCATAGAACTGGCCGAAGATGTTCGTCTCGAATGTCCGCAGCAACTGTTCTTCCGAAATGTCCTCGAGCATCTGCTGGACGTGCTGTTCGGCCGCGTTGTTCACCAGCACGTTGATCCGCCCGAACCGCTCGAGCACATCGGCCACTGCCGTCTCGACCTGATCCTTGCGCCCGATATCGCAGGACACGACCATGCCCTCGGCGCCCTCCTGCTCGATCAGGTCGAGGGTCTCCTCGGCGTCCTCGTGTTCGTCCTTGTAAAGGATCGCGACCTTTGCCCCCTCGCGGGCAAAGAGGACCGCCGCCGCGCGGCCGATCCCGCTGTCGCCGCCGGTGATGAGGGCGGTCTTGCCGGCAAGCCGACCCGAGCCGTCGAACAGCGGCTCGTAGTCGGGCCGAGGCGTCATCTCGGCCTCGATGCCGGGTTGGTGGTCCTGCTGCTGGGCGGGAAATCCGTCTTCCATGAGCTGTCTCCTGTCATGGGTTTTGCGCGATGCGGTCGCTGGGTCCGGGCAACGGGGGGCGGGCGGCAATGTTCCCGCACCCGCTGCCCTGCCGGTCGTCCGGTTGCCCGCCCGGCGACCGAAGGCCGGGACACAGCAAAAAATCTCGGGTTCTGTTGAACAAAAACCGGCGAGGCGACGTTGAGGCGGCACAAGGGGTCAACCGGCCCCGTTACCCTTCAGAACTTGCGAGGCGACCCATGCAGATCGACGAGACAGACACCCCGGACGTCGCAGAGGCGGCACGCCGCGAGATGGAAGTAGCCAAGGCCCGCCTGTCGGACGCGGCTGATCGGGTCCGGCACGAGGCCCGCAACGCGGGCAGCACGATCCAGGGGATCGTGATGGACGAGCTTGACCGCCGCGCCGCAGGGCTTGGCCAAGGCATGCGGACGCTGGCTGAGCGGATGCGTGAAGCCGCCGAACCCGAAGCGGACGGCAGCGTTGCACCCCGGCTGATGAGCCAGGCCGTCGACATGATCGAGGACGTCTCGTACCGCCTCGAGGGCTCGTCTGCCCGCGAGATCACCGACAAGCTTTCGCGGTTCGGTCGCGAAAACCCGATGACCTTCATGGCCGCCTGCCTTGCGACCGGTGTGATGGCGGGACGCTTCCTCGTGGCGTCGTCCGAAGATCAGGGCGATCAGTGGTCCTCATCGCGCGGCGGCATGACCGGCTACGGCGATGACGACATGGGCCGCGCCGGGACTTATGCCGGGGCCGCGGGCGAGTATGCCGCCGGTCGGACCGAAGGCGACTTCGGCTATGGAGAGGCCTCGACCGAGACCACCGGGTCCGAATTCCGCAGCGGCTTCTACGACCGGTCCGAAGACCTGAGCGACGAGGCTGGCGTCGCCACGACCGCTGACTGGGAGGGGCACGACACGCCCGACTCGCTCGGGGACGAGACCACCCCCGACCTGTCGCGCCCCGGCTATGGCTCGGACAGCCTGCGCGAGGGCAAGTCAGATGTCTGACCAGGGTCTTCGTCAGTCCAGCACGTCAGGGACGGCGAGCTTTACCGAGCTTCTCGGCGATCTCTTTCGCGACCTGACGGGGCTTGTCCGCAGCGAGGGACGGCTCATGCGGGCCGAACTCGTCGAGGCCGGCAAAAGCGTGGCGGTCGGCGTCGAGATGATGGCGGCGGGGGCCGTCGCCCTTCTGGTGGCGTTGATCGTTCTGGCGCAGGCCCTTGTCATCTTCCTCTCCGACCTCGTCGGGGCGGGATGGGCTGCCGTCATCGTCGGCGCGGTCCTGGGGCTGATCGGCGCCCTGCTGATCGCCAAGGCGCGCCACAACATGAGCGCGGCAAAGTTGATGCCCGAGCGGACGCTCGAGCAGACCAGCCGCGATATCCAGCTTGCAAAGGAGCAGATCTGATGAGTGACACCGCAGCAAATATCGAACGCGAGGTCGAAGCGCATCGCGCCGGCGTCGAGAGCACCCTCGACCGCCTGAAGGGCCGCATGTCGATGGACCAGATGGTCGACGATGTCGGCCAGTTCATCGGCATGGACGACGTACGCGGCACCCTGCGGAACGCAGGCGCACAGGTTCGCGAGAACCCGATCGCGCTTGGCCTGATCGGTGTCGGACTCGTCTGGCTGATGATGGGTCGGTCGTCGTCTTCGCACGCGACCAATGCCGAGGCGTACGGTGATTACGGCCAGAGCGATCGCTCGACCTCGTACACGCCCTACAGCGGCGCCTGGCCTGCGTCCGCGCAGGGCAGCGGTGCCTATGGCGGTGAGCGTGGGATGATGGATAAGGCGTCGCACGCGGCTTCGGACATGGCCGGGCGCGTGGGCGACCGGATGGAGGACATGGGCGACCGGATCGGCGATACGGCCCACGGCCTGACTGCCAAGGTCTCGGACGCAGCGGCCAAGGTAAGGCACATGGCCGCCGATGCCGTCGGCAAGGTCAAGTCCACCGTCGGGTCGGCAAGCCACTCGGCCTCGTCGATGCGGCACGGTGCCTCGTCGATGATGGACCCGCTGTCGCGCCGCATGGAGACCAATCCGCTTATGCTTGGCGCGGTGGCCCTTATTGCAGGGACGGTGATCGGCGCGGCCCTGCCCCGCACACGCACCGAGAACCGCCTGATGGGCCACCAGCGCGACAACCTAATGGACGAGGCCCGCGAGGCGGGACTTGCCCTCAAGGATCGGGCTGCCGATGCGGCACGCTCGACCTACGGGGCGGCCGTGCGTGCGGCAAAGGACGAAGGTCTGGTGCCGGGCGAAGGTTCGAGCCTTGTCGACAAGGTCGAGCAGGTCGCGACGGCAGCGGTCGAAGAGGCCAAGGCCCAGGTCGAGCCGATGCTGCACGGCGAGACGAAGGCCCGGTCGCGTCGCGCCTGAACCGCGCCAGACGACCCACGAAAGGAAAGGCCGGTCCCGCTGGGACCGGCCTTTTTCATTAGAGTGCCTTGGGTTTTCGGCAGGTCCGCGCCGTTACATGATGATCGGCGGAACGATCTCTCCGGGTCGTGGCGGCTCGGGGTCGCGCTCGGGGATCGGATCGGGGTCCCGCAGCGGCGGCGGTGTGGTGTCGGGACCCGGCTGGGGCGGCATCACGGGCGGCAGATCGGGCTGGTCGGGTGCGCCGCCCATGTGCCGGCGAATGGTCGTGAAGATCATCGTTGTGTTTCCTTCGTCCTGGTCCTTTTTCAAGCCCGCCCGGCGACGAAAGTTCCCCTGCCCCTGGCTCGGCAGGGGTCGTCGGCAGGAACATTCGGTCCGCCCTATTGTTGCAGAAACACACCCGGCAGCAGGAGGCTCCGTCCGATGACTGCACAAAAGATACCTGTCCGCGGGCCGGACTCGCAGGCCGAAACCGATGCCACGCAGGTCCGCGAAGAGGGTACGGGCGGACCGGCCTTCGGCGCCGCAGGCGGTGCCTATGGGTCCGCCGGCGGGCAGGGAAGCCAGGGCGGGAAGTCGGACGAATATCCGACCGCCCCGGGGGCCGGAATGGAACAGCCGCGGGGTGTCGCGGCCACGGGCGACACAGGGTCGCCCCTGTCGGCCGAACATCCGTCGGCCGATGCCGAAGCAGCGCGGCTAACCGACCCCGCCCGCTAGGGCGAGGCCCCTCTGGACGGGCGGACCCGCCCTTCCTTCGCATCAAATCAACCAGACAAGGAAGACGCACATGACCACGAAATTCCTGGCACTCCCCCTGATCGTCGCCCTGATGGGCACAACCGCCCTTGCCCAGACCGAAAGCGGCACGGGGACCGGCACCGATACAACCACCGGTACTGAAAGTACGACCGGCACCGGGACCTCGACCACGCCGGACACGACCGGGACGGGTGTAGACACGGGTACGGGCACGGTCGCGACCGGCACAGACACCGGCGCGGGTACCGGCACCACCGGGACGGAAAGCACGATGGCCAGCGAAAACGGCTCGGTCGCCGGAATGGGCGGCTTCGGGCAGTCCTGGTCGCCCTCGATCGGCGCCGCCTTCTTCACCGACACGACCATGAGCACCATGCGAAGCGAGGAAGAGATCCGCGCACAGTGGGAAACCCTGTCGGAAGAGGATCGCGAAGCCGTCCGTCAGGATTGCGCGGCCCAGCAGGCCGATGCAGGCGCGATGGGTGGCGCTGCAACGGGCGGCGCTGCCACCGGTGGCGTGACGGATGCCGGGTCGGACACGACAGCCACGACCGGCAGCGCAGGTACGGTCGATCAGGGGACCGATGGCAACATCGACGACTCGACGGCCTCGACCGACACGACCGCTGGCTCGACCGAGACGGCAAGCTCGACCGACACGACCACGGGCAGCGCCGGCATGGACACCGGAACCGGGACCACCGGGACCGGCGCTGCAATGACCATGAGCAGCGCCAACATCATGCAGCTTTGCACCCTTGTGCAGTCGCTCTGATCGCGGCGGCTAAGGCAGAGGCGCGTCCCGAAAGGGGCGCGCCTTCCCCCATTTCGCTCTGCGGCGGAACCGGCAGCGCGCGGGCCCGGTTGTCTGCATATCCACGACCAGTCCCCCGAGGAGGCCGCACCCATGTCCCACACTCTGAACCACACCCTGACCGAGAACCGGACGACACTTCTGCTTGCTGCGTCGGCCCTCGTTCTGGGGGCGATTGCCGTCTACGGCGCGCGACGGCTTGCCTCGGCCCCCGCGCCCCAACGCGCGATCCGACCCGCCGGTCCGCAATCCATGATCGAGCCGCCGCGCCAGTGGAGCATCGTCGACGAGCAGTCGGACCAGTCCTTTCCGGCCAGCGACCCGCCCGGCAACTACTGACGCCACTTGCGACAACTGGCTTCGCACCGCTATATCCCTCGCGGAGCCAGTTGGGGGAAGACGGTGGCAAAAAGCGTACGGGCGGGCCAGGACGATGACCTTCGCGCACCGCTGCTGTCGCTTCTTCAGGCGATCCAGTCCGAAGAGGTTCCCCCCCGCATCCGCGATCTCGCGGCCGAGCTTCAGGCCGCGCTCGACAAGCGAAACGGGCGCTCGCAGGCCGACTGACGGTCGCGCCCCCGGGCCCAGGTTTGCCGGAACCTTTCCACCGTCTTCACGTTGCCAAGCCAGTGCATCCTGCACCTTGCAGACACAAGACGGAGCGAACCCATGAAATCCCCCACCCTTGACGGTCTCTTTCTCGAGACGCTGAAGGACATCTACTACGCCGAGCGCAAGATTCTGAAATCGCTGCCAAAAATGGCGCGAGCCGCGCAGTCGCCCGAGTTGAAAGAGGCCTTCACCCGCCACAAGGAAGAGACTGAAGGCCAGATCGAGCGGCTTCAGCAGGTGTTCGAGCTGATGGGCAAGCGGGCGCAGGGCAAGACCTGCCCGGCGATCGACGGCATCCTCGAGGAAGGCGAAGAGATCATGGACAGCTTCAAGGGCGCCCCTGCCCTCGACGCGGGTCTCGTCGCCTCGGCACAGGCCGTCGAACATTACGAGATGGCCCGCTACGGCACGCTTCGCAGCTGGGCGCAGTCGCTCGGCATGACCGAAGCGGTTGGGCTGATCGAACAGACGCTGGCTGAAGAGACCAAGACCGACGAGATGCTGACGCAGCTCGCGGAATCCTCGGTCAACAGTGCGGCGCTCGAAGCGGCATAAGCCCGACGCGGCCCTGTCATCCATCGGCGATCCTGCGGCGCAGGATCGCCGTTTTCATGCCCGCACCCTTGCCACCGAGTCACTCTCATGCTGCATCAGGACATCACCACTGCCCCGCCCCGCCGAGTCCTTTTCGTCCTGTCACGGTTGCAGGACGGCGACGAGGCGCGCCAGATCTTCCGCCTTGTCCGCGCCTTGGCAGAACGGTTCGCCGTCTCGGTCATCTCCTGCTCCGGCGACGCGGCGGCGCAACGGCATGCCACGTTGCTGGCAGCGGTGGGGGCGGATGTCGACCTCGTTCCGCATCATCTCGACATGGAAGAAACGGTCACGCATCTGACCCGCTGCCTGTCGCGGTTCGACGTGATCGTGGCGGCGCAGGACGTGGCCGACCTCTACCCCGCACTCGACCGCCTTCACCATCGCCCCCGCCTGATCGAATGGGGCCGCTCGCGCGCCGATGCCCTGTCGGGGCCGAAGCATCACACCCATGCCTATGTCGCGCCGACCGAGACGGTGCACCTCGCCATTGCCGCGCGCCCGGACTTCCGCACCGGGCGGATCGAGCGGATCGGCCCCCTCTTCAGCCGGTCCACGGCCCGCGATCCTGCCGGCGCCGCGAAGTGGGAAAGGCTGCTCGACACCGTCTGCGCCCTGCCCCGCCCCCGCATGGAACCGACCGAGTTCCGCAGTTTTTGGCAAGGAGGGTTCGAGTGCTCGACCCACCGCCTGTGGCATGGACGGCGGCTCGATGTGATCGCTGCCAGCCGCCATGACGTGCTTGCCGAAGCGGACTACCGCCAGCTTGCCGCCCACGGCATGCAGACCGTCCGCGACGGCGCACGCTGGCACCTGGTAGAGCCGTCGCCCGGCCGCTACGACTTCACCTCGCTGACGCCGATGATCGAGGCTGCGGCCCGCACCGGGACGCAGGTCATCTGGGACCTTCTGCATTACGGCTATCCCGACGACGTCGACATCTATTCTCCGGGCTTCGCCGACCGCTTCGCGCGCTATGCCGGGGCCGTCGCGCGTCACATGCGCGACACCACCGACAGCGTGCCGTTCTGGTGTCCGGTCAACGAGGTCTCGTTCCACTCCTGGGCGGGGGGTGACGTGGCATACCTCAATCCGTTCGGACGGCGGCGGGGGTTCGAGCTCAAGGTGCAGCTTGCCCGTGCCTCGATCGCCGCGATGACCGAATTGCGCGCGGTCGATCGCCGCGCGCGCTTCGTGCACTGCGAACCCGCCATCGCGATCCACCCCGATCCGGGTGGTGCGAACCGCCAGCAGGCCGAAGAGATGAACGAGGCACAGTTCCAGGCCTTCGACCTTCTGTCGGGCCGTCTCTGGCCGCAGATCGGCGGGCAACCCGACTTCCTCGATATCGTGGGCATCAATTACTACGCGCTGAACCAGTGGCACGTCAGCGGCGGTCACCTGTTCCAGGACCATCCGCACTACCGTCCGCTGTCGGACATCCTGACCGAGGCCTATGCCCGCTATGGTCGCCCCGTCGTGGTTTCGGAAACCGGCATCGAGGACGAACATCGGGCGGGTTGGCTTCTTTATGTGGCATCCGAGGCCATGCGCGCGGCCGAGCGTGGCGTACCCGTGCAGGGCCTGTGCCTTTATCCCGTGCTCGATCACCTTGGCTGGGACGATGATCGCTACTGCCCGAACGGCCTTCTGGGCCTTGCACCCGGTCCCTACGGGCGCAGCGTTCACGGCCCGCTGGCCGAGGCGCTGGCGCGGGCGCAGCGGATGATGGCCGAGCCCTGGGGGACCGAGGCCGAAGCCGCAGGAACCAAACGGGCGGTCGCCGGTTGACACGGCACACTCATTCTCAAGGGGATTGCCATGTCGCTTCGGATCAGAACGGTCGTCGTTCCAGCAGCGGGTCAGGGGACGCGGCTGCTTCCGGTGACGAAGTCGGTTCCCAAAGAGCTGATGCCCGTCTACGACCGCCCTGTGCTGCAATTCGCGCTGGACGAGGCCGTGGCGGCGGGGGCGGAACGGATCGTCATCGTGATCCATCCCTCGAAGGATGTGATCCGGAATTATACTGCCCCGGCCTCTGACATGATCGACGCCCTGCGTGCCAAGGGGAAGACAGGCCTTGCTGCCGCGCTGCAGGACCTGGCGCTGCCACCGGGGGTCGAACTGACATTTGCCGTGCAGGACCAGCCGCTTGGGCTTGGCCATGCCGTCGCCTGCTGCGAAGGCCATGTGCTGCCCGGTCCGGTAGGGGTGATCCTGCCCGACGACGTGATCCTGGGACGGCCTTGCCTGCCCGAGATGTCGGACGAATATGCAGGCGGGCACATGATCGCCGCGATGGAAGTGCAGCCCGACGAGACGTCGAGCTATGGCATCTTCCGGCTGGCCGGTCCGACACGCGGACGCTCGACGCCTGCGGCGGGCATGGTCGAGAAGCCGGCGCTGGGAAGCGCGCCCTCGCGGCTTGCGGCGGTCGGGCGATACATCCTCGATGCGTCGGTCTTCAAGCGCCTCGCCTCGACCCCACGCGGTGCCGGAGGCGAGATCCAGTTGACTGATGCCCTCGCCGCCGACGCGGGCAGGCTTGCGCTGACGGCCTTCCGCTTTTCGGGTCGGCGCTTTGACTGCGGCACGCATGACGGGCTGCTCGAGGCGGCCTTGGCCCGTCAGGCCGAGGTCAGGCAGGTCCGCAAGGCCCTGCACGCGGCCGAGTGACGCTGGCAGGGGAACATAGACCCCCGTCGGGTGGTTCATCTTCATCCCACAAGGAACATGCAGATGGATCACGCGACACGCGAGACCAACGACGCACCTCGCCTTAACGATGAGCGGGCACCGACCACGGACGCGATCCGGGTCGGCATCGACCGGGGCCAGGCCGCCGACAAGGTGCCTTTCCCCGACCCTGCGGCAGCGCCCCTCGGGACAGATGACGAGGCGGGGGGGCATCCGCCCACCGCCGAGCAGCGCCGCATGGCAGCCGAGTACGAACTGACCCAGCCGGTCCCACCAGAGCGCCCCCTGGCTGCGCCATCGCAAGGTCAGCGCACGTTCGGGCCTCTGATGCTGATCGGCGCCCTTCTCGTGCTTGCCCTCGTGTCGCTGGTGATGTTCGGCGTCTAGGGCAGCAGGGCGGCGAAGCGGTCGCGCCGCGCAGCGATTGCCTCGGCCAGGCCCGGATCGGGTGCAACGGTCCGCTCGACCGTGCGGCGTCGTGTCAGGACCGCGTGACCCGCGCCCGCCGCGGCGCAGGCAAGGCGCGCGGCACCCGCCGGGCCCGCCATGTCGGCCCCCTCGGGCATCTCTATCTCGCGCCCGAGAAGGCTTGCCAGCATCCGCAGCCAGAGGTCCGAACGTGTGCCGCCACCAACTGCCAGCACGCGGGCCGAGCCGACGCCCGTCGCTTCTTGCGCCGCAAGGCAGTCGGCGAACTGGAAGGCGACCCCCTCCATCGTCGCATAGCCCAGCATGGCCAATGTCGTTCCGGGATGCAGCCCTTCAAGCCGCCCCGTCGCCTCGGGGCGGTTGAGCGGTGTGCGGATACCCGTCAGGCAGGGCACGAAGACAGGCGCGTCGGCGATCCGGCCCGTGGCGGCAAAGGCTTCGGCCTCTGTCGCCAATGCGGCGGGAGTGGTGCCGCCCAGCCGCGCCGTCCAGTCAAGGGCGGCGGTTGCGCTCATCACAACGCCCATCGACAGGTAAGTGCCGGGGGCAGCATGGGCCGAGGTCAGTATCGCCCGCTCTGGCCCCGGATGAAAGGCACTGTCCACGATGCAGGACACGCCCGAGGTGCCGATCGTCAGCACCGTGTCGCCGGGCGTGGCGGCCCCCGCACCAAGGGTGGAGCCCATGTTGTCGCCCGC
>JANPJD010000246.1:0-11510 GCA_031425325.1 Rhodobacterales bacterium
GTGTTCACCACCGCCAACGCCTCGGGCTCGTCCAGAAACGGAATGTGCCCGCGCATGGGGATTTCGGCGAACAGCATGTCGGGGCGGCGACGACACATCTCCTCGGCGGTCGTGCGGCTCAGCACGTCCGATGCGGCCCCACGGATCAGCGCCATAGGCAGCCCAGCGCAGCCATCAAACAGCGGCCAGAGTTCGGGTAGCGGCCCCGCCATTGCGGCATCGAAGGCGATGCGCAGCGCGGGGTCATAGGTCAGTCCGACGCCATCGTCGCGCTGGATGTAGTGGCGGACGGTTTCTTCCTGCCAGCGCATCGGGGGCACATGATCGAAGCCCGGCATTGCAGCCTGCATACGGTCGGCCACCTCCTGCAGCGTCGGCACGGTGGGTGCGATCCCCACATAGGCGCCGATCCGCAGCAGACCGTCACGTTCCAGGATCGGGCCAACATCGTTCAGGCACAGGCCTAGCACGCGATGTTTGGCTGTGTTTGCGATGACCATGCCCAGCAATCCGCCGCGCGATGATCCCACGATGGCGGCGCGTGCGACCCCGAGATGGTCGAGCAGCGCAAGCGCATCGGTCGCCTCCTGCCCCACGGAATAGGTCGCAGGGCCAGTCCAAGCGGATTTCCCCCTGCCCCGGCTGTCAAGCCGGATCAGGCGGACTCCTTGGGGCAGGTATCGCGCAAGATAGTCGAAATCCCGACTGCCACGGGTCAGCCCTGCAAGAGCCAGCAATGGCAGCCCGATGCCGTCGTCCCGGTAGGCAAGCCTTGCGCCATCGCCTGCCCTGAAGGTCTTCATCCTTCCCTCCCCCCCGGAGGTCAGCGCGACGGATACTCGGAAAAGCCTTTGCCGGTCTTTCGACCAAGATACCCCGCCGCCACCATCTGCTTTAGCAGCGGGCTGGGGCGGTACTTGGGATCGTCAAAACCATTGTACAGGGTTTCCATGATGTTAAGCACGACATCCAGGCCGATCAGATCGCCTAGGGCCAGCGGCCCCATCGGGTGATTGGCCCCCAGCTTCATCATGCTGTCGATATCCTCGGGCGTGGCAAGCCCTTCATAGACGCAGTTGATCGCCTCGTTGATCTGCGGGGCCAGGAGGCGGTTGACGATAAATCCGTAACTGTCCTTGCTGACGTGCGGCGTCTTGCCGATCGCACGGGTCAGGTCCGACACCGCGTCGGCCACCAGGTCGACGGTTTGCAACGCGCGGATGATCTCAACCAGTTGCATCACTGGCACGGGGTTAAAGAAGTGCATCCCAATCACGCGGCCCGGATGGGCGGAAGCGGCAGCCAATTCCGTCAGCGAGATCGACGAGGTGTTCGACGCCAGAATCGCCGTTTCCCCGCAGATCTCATCCAATTCCCGGATCACTTCAGCCTTGATGTCCAGCTTCTCGACGATCGCCTCGATCACGATGTCCCTGTCGGCCATTGCAAAGATGTCGGTCGTGAACGTCACGCGGGCCAGCGCGGCCCCGGCATCGGCGTCCGAAATCGCACCCTTCTTCACCTGCCGAGCAAGACTCGCCTGCATCGTGGCGCGCGCGCGGTCCAGTGCCGGTTGGCCAAGGTCGCGCAGCACGACAGGCAGGCCGGCCAGCGCACAGACCTGCGCGATGCCGTTGCCCATGGTTCCGGCGCCGATCACGCCAATCTTGCCAATGTCGGACATGGGTTTCTCCTCAATGTGCTGTCCAGCCGCCATCCACGGACAGCGTGGTTCCTGTGATCTGGCTGGCGGCAGAGGTGCACAGGAACGCCGCCAGCGCGCCGATCTGGCCTGGCTGGACGAAGCGCTTGGTCGGTTGGGCGGCCAGAAGAACATCACGGATCACCTCTTCCTCGGTGATGCCGCGCGCCGTGGCGGTTTCTGGGATCTGCGCCTCGACCAGTGGGGTTAGAACATAGCCGGGGCAAATCGCATTCGCGGTGATGCCCTGTTCCGCGCCTTCCAGCGCCAGGGTTTTGGTCAAACCGACGACCGCGTGCTTGGACATGACGTAGGCTGACTTGTAGGGCGAGGCGACAAGACCATGGGCAGAGGCCACGTTGATCACCCGGCCCCAGCCGCGCGCCTTCATGCCGCCGAAGGTTGCACGGCACATATGCCAGGCAGCCGACATGTTGATTGCCATGATCAGATTGTAGCGGTCCACCGGGAATTCTTCGATCGGGGCAACTGTCTGAATCCCTGCGTTGTTCACGACGATATCGATCCGGCCGAACCGCGCCTCGGTTACAGCAACCAGATCGTCGATCTGAGCGGGGTCGGACATGTCTGCTCCGTGGAAGGCGACAGGCGAGCCCGTCGCGGCCTCGATGGCGGCACGGTCGGCCTCGATCTGATCTGCGTCGCCGAAGCCGTTCATCATCACGGCATGGCCTGCCTCGGCGAGGGAACGTGCTACGGCAAGGCCGATCCCCGAGGTGGATCCGGTCACGATGGCGGTGCGGAAATCGGTCATGGCGACCTCAAGCAAGGATCATTTCGGGAACATCGTCTGGGACGAAAAGGGCGGCCTCGGTCGCGGCGCGGATCGCCTCGACACTGACGCCGGGCGCGCGCTCGCGCAGGATCAGACCCATGCCTGTCGGCTCGATCACGGCAAGGTCGGTCACCACAAGGTCGACGCACCGCAGCGCGGTCAGCGGCAGGGTGCAGCACTGCACGATCTTCGACTGCCCCTTGGCGCTGTGCTGCATGGCGACGATCACCCGGGCGGCGCCAGTGACCAGATCCATGGCCCCGCCCATGCCCGGCACCATCTTGCCCGGCACCTTCCAGTTCGCCAGATGCCCCGACTCGTCGACCTGAAGGCCACCAAGCACCGTCATATCCAGATGTCCGCCCCGGATCAGTCCGAAGCTCATCGCGCTGTCGATGCTCGCCGCCCCCGGCACGGCTGTGACAAAGCCGCCGCCTGCATCCGTCAGGTGGCGGACCTCCATGCCTTCGAGCGGGCGGGCGCCGAGACCGATCACGCCGTTCTCCGCCTGAAAGAACACGCCCAGATCCGAGGGGACGAAATTCGCCACCATCGACGGCAATCCGATTCCCAGATTGACAAGCGTTCCGGGGCGGATCTCGCGCGCCACGCGGCGGGCAATAAGTTCCTTAGCGTCCATCATGCCCTCCCTCAGGCCGCGCGGATCAGAAGATGATCCACCAGAACCCCGGGCGTCTTGACTGCATCGGGTGGGATCACGCCGACCGGAACGATGCTGTCGGCCTCGGCAATCACGGTACGGCCGGCCAGCGCAATGATCGGGTTGAAGTTGTGGGCGGTCAGCATGTAATTGAGATTACCGACATAATCAGCCTGCCAAGCTCCGATCAGGGCGAAAGCCGCCGTGATCGGGGTTTCAACCAGATAGCGGATGCCCTCGACCGTAACGATCTGCTTGCCTTCTTCGACCTCGGTGCCGAGGCCGGTGGAGGTCAGCACGCCGCCAAGGCCCATGCCACCCGCGCGGATGCGCTCGATCAGCGTTCCTTGCGGCACCAGTTCGCACGTGATCTCACCCGAGATCATCTTGGCCTGCGTTTCCGGGTTAAGCCCGATATGGCTTGCGATCACATGCCGGACCAGACCGGCCGAGATCAGCTTGCCGATGCCGCGGCCCGGCATTGCGGTGTCGTTGGCAATGACTGTCAGCCCCCCGGTGCCGCGCGTCACGATGGCGTCGATCATTCGTTCCGGCGTGCCCACAGCCATGAATCCACCGATCATCAGGCTTGCACCTTCGGGGATCATCTCTGCCGCCGCTTCGGGCTTCAACGCGCCTTTCATGCCGCCACTTCCCTTTCCATGCCCACCGCCGCGCGTGCGGCCCGGGCGATCACCAGTTCCTCGTTGGTCGGGATGACCATCACTGTGGTGCGGGCGAGGTCGGACGAGATCACTGCGTCATTCGCCGCGTTCCGGCCGTGGTCGATCTCGATCCCCATCCAGCCAAGCCGCTCGCAGATGCGGGCCCGTATCAGGCGCGAGTTCTCGCCTATGCCGCCGCAGAAGATCAGCGCGTCGATCCCGCCGAGCGAAGCAGCCAGGCTGCCCAGTTCCCGCTGACAGCGGTATACGAAATACTCGATCGCCTCTGCCGCCTCGGGCGTACCCGCCGCCTCGAGGCTCCGCATGTCGTTCGACAGGCCCGACAGGCCCAAAAGGCCCGACTGTTTATAGAGCAAGTCCGTGATCTCTGAAGCCACCATGGCCTTCTGATCCATCAGGTAAAGCAGGACGCCCGGATCGACCTGGCCGCAGCGGGTGCCCATGGGCAGGCCGTCCAGAGCGGTAAACCCCATCGTCGAAGCCAGCGAGCGGCCGTTTTGCAGGCCGCACATACTGGCCCCGTTGCCAAGGTGGGCCACTACCACCCGCCCTTCGGCCAGATGGGGGGCGCGACAGGCCAGTTCACAGGCGATGTATTCATAGCTCAGGCCATGGAAGCCATAACGGCGCACGCCTTCGTCATAGAGGGCGCGGGGCAAGGCAAAGCTATCGCTGACGCGCGGGTTGGTGCGGTGAAAGGCGGTGTCGAAACAGGCGATTTGCGGCACACCGGGAAAGGCCGCCATCGCCACCCGGATTCCCGCCAGGTTGTGCGGCTGGTGCAGCGGGGCAAAGGGCGTCAGCCGGTCAAGACCGGCCAGCACAGCTTCGTCCACAGTGACAGGCCGCGTGTTGTCCGCCCCGCCATGCACGACCCGGTGGCCTATGGCCCGCAGGTCGAGGTCGGGCCAATGCGCCCGAAAGCTATCGATCACCGCCGCGATGGCCCCGGCATGGCCGGTCAGATCGCCCGATGCGGCCAGCGAAGCGCCGTCGGCATCCTTCAACTTCAGCACACCATCGGGTCCGATCCGGTCAGCCAGGCCCGAGGCCAGCGGTCGGTCGCCGGTTTCGGGAAACAGCGCCACCTTCAGCGATGATGACCCGGCGTTCAGCGTCAGCACCGCACGGGTCATTGCCGGGTCCCGGCAAAATGGTGGATCGCCGCCACCGCAGTGGAGGCCAGCCGCGACATCGGGCTGTCGGAGCGCGAGTTCAGGATCACCGGCACCTTCGCGCCCAGCACCAGCCCCGCGCCTTCGGCATGGCTCATGAACGATAACTGTTTGGCCAGCATGTTCCCCGCATCCAGCCCCGGCACCAGGAGGATATTGGCACGCCCGGCAACGGCGCCGGTCAGCCCCTTGGTGCGCGCGGCCCCCATATCCACCGCATTGTCCATCGCCAGCGGCCCTTCGACCTGCCCGCCGGAGATCTGCCCGCGGTCAGCCATCTTGGACAAAAGCGCCGCGTCGATCGATGACTGGATAGCCGGGTTGACCGTTTCAACCGCCGACAGCACACCCACGCGCGGGTCCATCCCAAGCGACCGCGCAAGGTCGATGGCGTTCTGACAGATATCCACTTTAGTCGGCAGGTCGGGTGCGATGTTGATCGCCGCATCGGTGACCAACAGGGGCTCGGGCTGGCCCGGCACGTCCATGACGAAAACATGGGTGAAACGGCGGCCGACACGCAGACCATTTACCTTGTCCAGCATCGCGCGCAACAGATCGTCGGTGTGCAGATGACCCTTCATCACCGCCGCCGCGCGACCCTCGTGCACCAGGGCACAGGCTCGTTCCGCCGCCGCCGCATCGCCCGTAACGTCAATCACCTCGATACTGGTCAGATCGGCCCCTATCTCGGCTGCCGCCTTGCGGATTGCCGACTCGGACCCGACCAGGATCGGCATGATGATGCTCTCCTTTGCCGCCAGCAGCGCACCGCCAAGCGAGTTCGCGTCGTCGGGGCAGACCACAGCGGTGGGAAGTGCATCCAGCGGACGAGCTCGCTCCAGCAGCGTCTCGAAATGGCGGTGGCGCTGCACCACAAGGCCCGGAACCTCGATCCCCTTGCGGTCGAACTTCTCGGTCGGAGCTTCGACTTCAGCCTCGCCGGTAAGTATCAGGGCCCCATCGCAGAGGCGCTGCACTTCTGTCTTCAGCCTGACGAGACCGTCGGCCTTGGCCAACACCTCGGCACGCACCACGACTTCTTCGCCGGCATGAGCACGGGCTTGGAAATCCAGCGCCTGACGGCGGTAGAGCGTTCCGGGACCGGGCAATTTCGTCCCCAGCACCGCCGAAATCAGCGAGGCAACGAACATCCCCGGAGCCACCCGCTCGGTGATGCCGTTGCCATCCAGATCGCTGTCCTGCAGGTGCATCGGGTTGGTATTTCCCGACGCGACTGCAAAGACATACAGATCATCCGCCGTGATCAGCCGCCGCAGTTCTGCGACATCGCCAACCTGCATCTCGTCATAGGTGCGGTTTACCAGATGCATGTCAGTCCTCGACTTCGGCTGCCAGCGCCGCCGAAGGCTTGCGACGGCCTCGGGCAGTCCCGTTCACCTTCAGGGGCGTTTCGGCGGGAACGGCATCCCTGACCTCGGCCGCCTCGAGCAGGGCAGCGTGCCCGGTGGCCATTTCATGCACTGGCAGACGTGGCTCTATTGGATCGATCGCCTCGGTAGGATGCGACGTCTCCATTCCCGTGACCGACTCCATCGCGGGGACCGTGCCCAGAGCCGGGGCAAGCGGATCATCCAATACGTCGCCAGTCACCGGCGGCAAATCGAGCACCTCGTGGAACCGCTGCAACAACGACAACGTATGCGGCGACATTTCCTCGATCGCGCCTGGAATGTACTGAACCACCTGCACGGCCAGCGCCCGCTCGGCCGGATCTGGCAAGAGCAGCGGCAGCGTCTGAATGGCGCGTTCGGGCTCGAAGGTAGCGATCAAAGTCTGCTGGTGGATTATCATCGCGCGTCGATCCGCGCCAAGGCTGCGGAAGGGCTGGTCCTGGGTCAGCACCTGGGCCGAGCGCTCCAGCCTGTCACGCCGGACCTGGCCGCGATTTTCGGCCAGCAGGACCAGCATCCGGATGACCGCCTCGGTGAAGCCGCCCTGTTCCATGGCCATCAGGGCGCTGGCCACTTCCGGAAGGCCGCGCAACTCGCCTTCGGTCTTCAAGGTACGGCGCGCCTCGTGGGTACGGCCGAAAGCCCGCGCCCAGGGGGTGCCCCACATCGCATGAAACATCAGTTCGTTGTTCATGTCGCGAGTATCGCGCATGAAGTCGATCATACTCTCGGTCGCCTGCACCCAGAGGGCTTCCATCGCGAGAAAGGGGTTGGTGGCTGCGGCCTTGCGGCGGTCGGTCTTCACCCTTTCCGCCGTCGTGATGACGCCATGCATCATCGGGTTGCGCGTGGCCACCAGCGCCCGCGTCAGCCGGTTGGGGTGCAGCGCGCGGCTGATCTCGGCCGTACTTTCGGTCACCAGCGCCTTCACCACCGGGCGCAGCAGCGTGTCGTACAACTGCGCCTGGATGTCAGCGGCGCGCGCGACGGCGGCGAAGGGGCGCTCATCGCCTACGGTATCGTCCAGCGCGCGTATGTCCTCGAAACTACGTTCTGTAAAGCTGACCGTAAAGTGCTTGGCACCGTCCTGCTCGGTGACGTCCTCGATCGTCATCTCGTACAGGCCCGGGGCCAGTGCCTCGATGGTCTTGAGCGTCGAGGCGACCTCGGAATGTTCCTTGCGGGCAATCTGCGAAGACACGAAGATTCCGAGATGCCCGACCTGTTCATGCGCCATGTAGACGATGCGCTGGCCGCGGATCCGGATCTCGTTCACGTCGGAATAGGTCTCGACGATCCAGTTAAGCGCCTGCTGCGGCGGGGTGATGTTGTCGCCATGGCTGGCAAAGACGATGATCGGCGCGCGGATTGCCTTTAGGTCTATTGGGCGACCCGGCTCGATGCGGGCCTCGTTCTTGACCAGGCGGTTACCGACGAACAATTGCTCGACGATCCAGCGGATTTCCGGCTCGGTCATCAGAAAGAAGCCGCCCCACCACCTTTCGAATTCGAGAAACGCGGCGTCGCCCTTGTCGATGTCGCGGAACAGGTCGGTGTACTTGCGAAACAGCGTCCGGCTTGGGTTCAGCTGCTCGAAGTTTTGCACCAAATGCGCGCCGTCGAAGATGCCGCCGCCGAGATCCGACAGGAACATCGGAATCCAGGTGCCACCCGTCACGCCTGCAGAGTAGCGCATTGGGTTCTCACCGACCTTGCCCGCCCACGGCGCCACTGGCGCACCGTTGATCACGATCGGGCCGGTCAGATCGGGGTTGGTCGCGGCGAGCAACAGCGTGGCCCAGCCGCCCTGGCAGTTGCCGGTGACAACCGGCTTCGAGGCATTCGGATGACGCCGCATCACCTCGCGCACGAAGGCAGCTTCGGTGCGGGTGACATAGGACAGGAACTGCCCCGGCTCGGGCTCGCGGCGGAAGGCGACGAAATAGACCGGGTGACCGGCGGCCAGTGCCACGCCCACCTGACTGTCAGATTTGAACCCGCCGATGCCCGGGCCGTGGCCTGCGCGCGGATCGATAATGATGTAGGGGCGGCGGTTCTCGTTAATTGTGACGCCATCGGGCGGGGTGATCTTCAGAAGCATGTAATTCGACGGATAGGGCATATCCTTGCCATCCATGACCACTTCATAGTCATAGATCAGCACCGGCGGGCAGCCTGCCGCCTCATGCTCCAGAAATATGTCGCCGCGCTTGCGCAGCGTGTCCATCGTCAGGATCATGCGTTCCCAGGCGTCGCGTAGGTATTCAGCACAGTCCGACCCGATCCGGCCTTCCGACTGCGCGTTGCGCAGGTCCTCCATCAAGGCCTTGGCCTTTTCCACCGCCTCTTCGGCTCGGCGCGAGTGGGTCTCGGTGATTCGGGCGGACTGGCGCTGCGCGGCCGTCGTGAGGATGTTCGCGCTCGCGGACCCGGCCTCGATCTCGGCTTCGGACAGCGCCATGCCCCTACGTATCGCGGCAAGCATGTCGTGTTCTGCGCGGGGAATTGGGCCTTGGCTGGACGGGTCGAAGAAATCGAAGATACTGGCCATGGTGTACCCCTTCAGGCGGTAATCGAAAAGCCGCCGTCGATGTCATGGACACCGCCGGTCAGGTTGCGAGCAGCGGGCGAGGCCAAGAAGGCGGCCATCGCCCCCACATCCTCGATCGTGGCCAGTTTCTGCGTGGGTGCGCGATCTTCGGCTGATGCCAGCAGTTCGTCGAACTGATCGATGCCGCTGGCCGCGCGGGTCTTGAGTGGTCCGGGAGACAGCGCGTGCACGCGGATGCCCTTTTCGCCAAGTTCTGCTGCGGCATACCGGACACTGCTCTCAAGTGCCGCCTTGACGGGCCCCATCATGTTATAATGTCGCACCACGCGCGAGGCGCCAAAGAAGCTGACCGAAAGGCAGCATCCGCCTTCCGGCATCAAGGGTTCGGCCAACCGGATCATCCGCAGGAAGGAATGGACCGAGACGTCCATCGCCAGTCCGAACCCCTCGGGCGAGCAGTCGATGACCCGACCGTGTAGATCGTTGCGGGGCGCGAAGGCGATTGAATGGAGAAGCGTATCCAGTCGCCCCCAGCGATCAGCAATCTGATCGAAGACCGCCTCAAGCTGGCCGGGTTGGCCCACGTCAAGCGGGGCCATGATGTCGGATCCAAGTTCCTCGGCCAACGGGCGCACGAACCGCTCGGCCTTGTCGTTCAGCCAAGTCACGGCCAGATCGGCCCCTTGTGCCTTCAGAGCCTGCGCGCAGCCCCAAGCAATGGACTGTTCGTTCGCGATGCCGACTACCAGCGCCTTCTGACCTTCAAGTGAGAACATCACGCAAACGCCCCCACTCGAATACAACATCGTGAGTTAACAATGGCGAAGCCACATTGCATCCGAGTGACAGCCAGTTAAAACTTGAGTTAAATGTAGCCGACGGCGTGTCCCGCCCGATCGCGGGTCCAGACTGGACGTCAGGGTTGACGGACTTGCGACATTCCTAAGCTGCAAAGGCTTCGGCAACGCGCGGTCCTGAAAGCGGGCAGCAGGCCCGTGCGAGAGAGTACACGGGCAATTCAGGATGCTGCAGGACAAGGAACCCGCCATCGAGAGAGATTAGAATTTGAACCGGGCGCCCACGAAAAGTGCGTGGCCGTCGTCATAGTCGGCCTTGGCGTCATTGTAGCTGTAGACGCGGTAGGTGGCCCAGAGTTCGGTGTTCCAGTCGGTTATGTTCTGCACTATCGAGATTGCGGTCGAGTCGCTGTCGGACCCGGCGCCATTGATGTCCGTGCCCTTGTAGTAGTCGATGGCAAAGGCTGTCTTGCCCAAGGTGATAAGCTCGGCCTGCCAGCCGGCCTTGACGAAGCCATAGCTGCCGGTGACCGTTCCGTTGTCGTGCTGACCTGCGGCTGCGGTCAGGCTTAGCCCGGTGGGCTGATGCAAGACAGAGCCCGACCCGTTGAGGATATGCACGCCATTGGTTGTCTTGCCGTTGGCGGTGTAGGATTCCTTGTAGCTGTAGGCGAGTTGTGCCTCGTACTTGAAATCGCTCGACTCGCCTTCGTAGGCAAGCGCAAGGTCATAGAGGTTCTGGTCCTGCACAGCATCCTGAACGAAAGCATCCGAAGTATCGTAAAGCAGATCTCGACCAAACGAAGTGCGCAGGCTGAAGCCGTTGAAACTGGGCGTGTCATAGCGAAGACGCACCTTGCGCCCTAGCCCATTGTAGTTGTTGAAGGCGTTCTTCACGGTAATCTTGCTGAGCGTTCCATCGGCCTGCCGGAACAACTGTGCACCCGCAACTTCCTGGACCGCTGATTTGGTGATCACCGTGGTGCCCGACAGGTCGACCTCGGACGTGTCCTGCGAGGCCATGTTGCCTTGGCCGAGATAGAACGCCCCGACGCCCTCGCTGGTGAACTGGTTGTCGATCTTGCGAATGTTCGAATTCCCGAAATCGTAAGCGCCCGACGGCGGACTATCATTCAGGATGTTGATGTTGCTGGTGGAATAAGGTGCGTACTGGATCTCGATAGTGCCCAGATAGTCCCAGGTTTCAGCGAAGCTGGACTTGTAGGTAAGTCCGAAACGGGTGTTTGAGACCTGGTTGTCAATGATGTTGTAGGTCTCGGTTTCCTGGCCGTCGTCGTAGTTGAGGAAACCCTTGTTGATCTGACCGTAAAAGCGAAGAACGCTGCCATTTTCGAATTTCTTCTCGATTTTCGGCAAGGGATCCGCGAAAGAGGTGTTCGGCACCTGTGTCAGCACCAAGAGTCCAATGCCGCCAAGCAAGATCAGTGAAATGTTTCGACAGATCGGCATGGTGAACTTCCGTTCAAGCATCGGGATCTTTGTCTCGTTAACGGCCCGCGGTCACGTGACTGTGAACCGTGCGTAACCGTTGCGTGAAATCCCTGGGCTCAGGACTCGCTCTCACGTCATAGCCAGAACATGACGGTTGCGGCGAGCGCGACGGCGGAGAGGAAGACCTTCGGGCACCGGTCGTAGCGGGTGGCAACACGCCGCCAATCCTTGAGCCTGCCGAACATGATCTCGATCCTGTTGCGGCGTTTGTAGCG
>JANPJD010000247.1:0-2515 GCA_031425325.1 Rhodobacterales bacterium
CGGTTGGCTTCGGTCGGCGCATGGGTCACCACCGACGACGGGTTCTTCAGGATCGCCTTCAGCACCTCGACATTGCGCGGGGTGGTGGTGACGACCTGACGCGGATGCTCCCCCAGCCGCAGCGCGAACTGCAGCATGTCCCATGCCTCGCCGCCGCGCTTCCACTTTGCAAGCTCGTCCACCCAGGCCGCATCGAATTGCGGCCCCCGCAGGCTTTCGGGCTCATGGGCTGAAAAGACCTGCGCCACGGCCCCGTTGGGCCAGGTCAGCTGGCGGCGCGTCGCGTTCCACTCGGGCCTGCGGTCGGGGGGCGAGCAGGCCAGCAGGCCGCTCTCGCCGAAGACCATGACCTCGCGCGCCTGGTCCAGCGTCTCGCCGACCAGCGCCACGCGGGCCGACCGCCCCGGGTCGCCGGGCCGTGCGCCCTCGACCTCGGCTCGCACCCATTCGGCCCCGGCCCGCGTCTTGCCCGCGCCACGCCCGCCAAGGATCGCCCAGGTCTTCCAGTCGCCGTCGGGGGGCACCTGATGCGGCAACGCCCAGAACTCGAAAACCCAGGGCAGCGCCAGAAGCTCGTTCTCGGCCAGGTCGCGCAGAAAGGCGTCAACCGTCTCCGGCGTCGCGGAGGCGAGCCAGGCGGCGCCCGATCTCAGCGCGCGCCGCGGCGAAGTCGATGGTTCTGTCGCCAGCGACCCCGGCTGTGTCCTTTCGGAGTTTTTCAATCCGCGCCCTTTCCTGCATCACCATCTCGAAGGCAGTCTTGAGGTCGCGCACGGCCTGCGTGGCCGCCTTGACCTCCTCGACCCGCCCCGCGCGCAGGGCCTGCCGCGCGCTGTAAAGATCCTCGGCTGCCTGCCGATACATGTCTTCCGTAGCCACCAGCAGATCGACCTGCGATGGCACCCCCGTCGGGACGTTCAATGTCATGGATTGCTCAACCCGCCCTCATGCCCCCTCCGCACCCGAGCGAAATGAAAAAACGGCCCCGGGGTCTCCCCCGCGCCGCTTGCCCACCTCTTCCAGCATGCCCCAAGGTCTAGACCAGACCGGACGCAAAGTCAAGAACTGTATCTTTATCAAGGTCTTAACGCATAGGGCGCTCGCCTGGGGTTGGACGCAACGGGTCGGACGACAGAGGATCGACGGGAAACGCTCCAGTCAGACGTTTTCGCGATCCGATTGCCGAAGGGCTCAAGCCCGCAGGCAAGGGGCGTGCCGCAAGCCTGACGCCTGCCAGGTGCAGCAGGCGCGGCCGGATTTTCCGACGGACAAATCCGGCAAGGCAAAGCGCCGATCTCACCCCCTCAGGGCGCCGTCGCCGCCTCTCCCGCCGCCTCGGCTTCGGCCTCGCGCTGCGCCTCGATGGCACGCCACTTCGCGACGTTCTCGTTGTGCTCGGCCAGCGTCTCAGCAAAAGCATGACCGCCGGTTCCGTCAGCCACGAAGAAGATGTAGTCGTTCTCTTCAGGATTCAGCGCCGCCTCGATGCTGAGCCGCCCGGGGTTCGCGATCGGCGTCGGCGGCAGCCCGTCAATCACATATGTATTCCACGGCGTCTCGCGGCGCAGTTCGCTCTGCCGCAGGCCCCGTCCCAGCACGCCCTCGCCGCGCGTGATGCCGTAGATCACCGTAGGGTCGGTCTGCAACCGCATCCCCTCGCGCAGGCGGTTCAGGAAGACGCCCGACACCCGCCGCCGCTCGTCCGGGATACCTGTCTCCTTCTCGACGATCGAGGCCATGATAAGCGCCTCTTCCGGCGTCTCGAACGGCAGACCATCCACCCGGCTCGCCCAGAGATCAGCGATGATCCGCTCCTGCGCCGCGGCCATCTCGGCCAGCACGGCAGACCGCTCGGTTCCCGGCGTCACCTCGTAGCCTCCGGGGGCCAGCGAGCCCTCGGGCGGCACCTCCGCGATCTCGCCGGCAAGAAACTCGGCCCGCCGCAGGCTTTCCACCACCTGCCAGCTCGTCACGCCCTCGGCCAGCGTCACCTGCCAGCGGATGTCCGGGTCCGCGACAGCCTCGGCATAGACCTCGGGCGGCGGGGTGCCTGCCTCGAACTTCGCCACCTCGACATACTCGCTGGTCGCGGGATCAAGCTCGCGCAGCACTACGTCAGCCAGTGTCACGCCGATCCGGAAGTTGATCTCGCGCCCGCAGGTCGACTGCCCGCCTTCGGTCAGGATCGCCAGCACCTCGCCCATCGAGGCGCCGGGCGGCACAAGGTAACTGCCGAATTTCAGCTCGGCAGCACGGTCCGCATAATCCGCCCCGATCCGAAAGATGCGCGCATCGCTGACCGCTCCCTGCGCCTCGAGCGTACGGCTCACGCCTGCAAGCGACGCGCCCCGCTCGACCCGGACGCAGATGGCTTCCGTCAGCGGCCCCGGCCCGGTGAACTGCTCTCGCCCCCAGGCCAGCAGCCCCGCCGCGACCACAAGGACGACGACGAACAGCGTCAGCGCGTTCGAGGCGAGCGACCGCCACATCAGCCCGCGCGCCCCAGCACCAGCGA
>JANPJD010000248.1:0-2376 GCA_031425325.1 Rhodobacterales bacterium
GATCCTCTACCGCGAGCGCGACTATCACGGCACCACGATCACCGCCCTGTCGGCAGGCGGCCAGCCGCAGCGAAACGCGATGTATGGGCCGTTCACTCCCGGCTTCGTCGAGGTGCCGCATTGCCTGGAATACCGCAAGCAGTGGGATGTCGAGGACTATGGCCGCCGCGCCGCGGATGCGATCGAGGAGGTCATCCTGCGCGAGGGGCCGGACACGGTCGGCGCGATCTGCCTGGAGCCGGTGACGGCGGGCGGCGGCGTGATCGTGCCGCCCGCGGGCTACTGGGAGCGCGTGCAGGAGATCTGCGCCAAGTACAACGTGCTGATCCACATCGACGAAGTCGTCTGCGGGGTGGGCCGGACGGGCGAGTGGTTCGGCTACCAGCATTTCGGGGTGAAGCCTGATTTCGTGACGATGGCCAAGGGCGTCGCCTCGGGCTATGCGGCCATCGCCTGCACGGTGACGACCGAGGCCGTGTTCGAGATGTTCAAGGACGATGCGTCCGATCCGATGAGCTATTTCCGCGACATCTCGACCTTCGGCGGTTGCGCCTCGGGGCCTGCGGCCGCGCTGGAGAACATGCGGATCATCGAGGACGAGGGCCTGCTGAATAACACGACGCGCATGGGCGCACGGCTGATCGCGAACCTTCAGGCGCTGTCGGAACGCCACGCGGTGATCGGTCAGGTGCGCGGCAAGGGCCTGTTCTGCGGGGCGGAACTGGTGGCCGACCGGGGCACGCGCGAGGCGGCGGACGAGAAACAGGTGGCGGCGGTTGTGGCTGACTGCATGGCGCAGGGGGTCATCATCGGGATGACCAACCGCAGCCTGCCGGGGCTGAACAACACGCTGTGTCTGAGCCCGGCGCTGATCGCGACGGAGGCGGATATCGACGCGATCACGGAGGCGATTGATGGAGCGTTGGGGCGGGTGTTCGGGTGAGGGGACGACAAACCCCCAAGTCAGAGCATATCCGTTCGTCGCACCTGTCTATTTGATAACTTGAAGAAATCAGGCATGAACTGAGATCAGTTAAATGGTTGGGATGGTGAAAGAGGGCGGATGTGCTTTGACCGGCAAGACCGGCAAATACGTCAAATGCCATATCTTACCACAATGCTTCACTAAACCCGCTGTGAACGGCGAGCCTTTGTATCAGTCTACGAAAGGACAAGGCGAGCGTCGTCGTTGGTCCAGTTGGTATGACATGCATCTGGTCACGCGTGAGGGAGAGGACATACTCTCTGCAATTGATAATAAAGCGATTAAACAACTTAGGAAACACCAACTAGTCTGGAGCAGCTGGGATGTGTTCCGGCCGCACATAGAATCCTTTGCGCCTTTTATGCCAAGCCATGGATATAGAAAGATCAAAGCAAACATAGGCGAGGACTTGATCCGCTTCGCACTAAGCGTTGCGTGGCGAGCGTCGGCTTCGTCACTGCCAGACATGGATACTGCTACACTCGAGCCTGAAATTGAGGATCGACTAAAAGAGTATGTACTGGGCAAATCGATCGAAGGTCCATCCGATTTCCCAGTTTCTCTGATACAACTGTCGACGCGAGGAGCAACTCACAATCATTCACCGTTTCTAGACGAGAAGAAATTCTTCGGCTTTAGAAACTCCAATCGCAAGCCTTTGAAGATTTTGCGAATATACATGGATGGACTAATATTCCACGTTCATTTATCGTCTATACCGAATGAACACACACATCAGAATGCAATATATCTTGGTGCAACGGATCATGCTTATGTCACAACGGTGACTTATGAAGCTTCTTTTCAGTACGAAAATCTCCTTCATATTATGCGTGAGACCTTCCTTTAGTGCTCTCTGCTTGTGCTCGTTAGGATGCCCATGCGTCGACATGGCCAGCCTAACTGACCCTGCAGCGCCAGCACGATCATCCTGCCCCCAGGCCCTCTGCGTGCCACACCCCGGCACGCGTTAGTAGCGCATCCCTTCCCTGATCGCCGGAATTCTTCGCGAGCCACTATCCCAACCCCGCCAGCAACTCCTTCAACGCCCCTAGCGCATCCTCCTCACGCCAAATCTCCTCCCCCACGGCGAAGAAGTCCGTGACCGGGCCGTAGCGGGCGACCAACTCGGCAGTGAGCGCACCCTCGGCCACCACGGGCACCTCGACTGCTTCGGACCAGAACTCGAACAGCTCGAACTCCACCGCCGAGCCGTCGCCGAGGGGGGTGGCGCCCATCGGGCCGAAGGCGACGTAATCGGCGCCCGCCTCGCCCGCGTTCATGCCCTCGTGGCGCGAGGTGCGGCAGAAGGCGCCGATGATGGCGTCGCCGCCCAATTCCTTGCGGGCATAGCGCAGGCTGCGCGCGCCGTCGGTCAGGTGGACACCGTC
>JANPJD010000249.1:0-17844 GCA_031425325.1 Rhodobacterales bacterium
ATCGGGCGGCGTCCGGGCCGCGCGGATCGCTGCAGCCGAGGGCGGCGCGCGCGTGGGCCTTGCCGAAGAGGACCGGATGGGCGGCACCTGTGTCATCCGGGGCTGCGTGCCGAAGAAGATCATGGTGTTCGCTTCGGGCTACCCTGATCTGATCGAGGACGCGTCCGAATACGGCTGGACCGTCACGGCAGGAGCGTTCGACTGGCCGCAGTTCCGCGACAAGCTCCACCGCGAGCTCGACCGGCTCGAGGCCGCCTATCGTGCCACCCTTCAGAAGGCCGGCGTCACCATCCACGATGCCCGCGCGGTACTCGAGGATGCCCACACCGTCCGCCTGTCGTCGGGCGAGCGATTTCGCGCGCGCCACATCCTCGTCGCCACAGGCGGGCGGCCCTTCGTCCCCGAGTTTCCGGGCCACGAGCTTGCCGTTACCTCGGACGAGATGTTTCACCTGCCCGAATTGCCGCGTCGGCTTCTGGTGGTGGGCGGCGGCTACATCGCCAGTGAGTTCGCCTGCATCATGCATGGGCTGGGCGTGGAGGTGGCGCAATACTACCGGGGCGCGCAGATTCTGCGCGGATTTGACGACGAGGCGCGCGGCCATGTCGCGATGGCGATGGTCGACCGGGGCATCGAGGTGCGCTGCGGCGTATCGGTCATGCAGATGGAGCGGACGGCGGACGGGATCGAGGTGAAGTCGACCGACGGGGGGCTGCGGACCTTCGACGTGGTGATGTACGCGACGGGCCGGGTGCCCAACACCGGCGGGCTCGGCCTCGAGGCGCTGGGGATCGAGTTGGGACGTCGCGGCCAGATC
The DNA here is from genome assembly GCA_031425325.1 of Rhodobacterales bacterium. Classification (GTDB taxonomy): domain Bacteria; phylum Pseudomonadota; class Alphaproteobacteria; order Rhodobacterales; family Rhodobacteraceae; genus Aliitabrizicola. The sequence goes on from JANPJD010000249.1 coordinate 818, forward strand.
CCCGTAGACGGGTGGAGCCAGACGGTCGTTCCGTCGATCTATGCGGTGGGCGATGTCACCGACCGGATCAACCTGACGCCGGTCGCGATCCGCGAGGGCCACGCCTTCGCCGATACCGTGTTTGGCGGCAAGGCGCGGCAGGCTGATCACAGCCTCATTCCCTCGGCCGTATTTACCCGCCCCGAGATGGGCGCGGTCGGCCTGACCGAAGAGCAGGCCCGCGAGGCCGAACCTGTTGAGGTCTATGCGACGGCCTTCCGCCCGATGCAGACCGCCTTCGCAGGACGTCCTGACCGAGTGCTGATGAAGCTGATCGTCAGCCAGGCGACGCGCAAGGTGCTGGGCTGCCACATCGTCGCACCCCAGGCGGGCGAGTTGATCCAGCTTGCTGCCGTTGCCCTGCGGATGGGGGCCACAAAAGAGGATTTCGACCGCACTGTTGCGGTTCACCCCACGATGGCGGAAGAACTCGTCACACTGCGCGTTCCGGTGCGGACCGCTTGATTTTCGCGGTCCGATCACCAGTTAGCGTTGAAGACAGAAAAGGATGACACGGCATGGCTGGCAGCGGGGGACCATGGGGCGGCGGCGGCTCGGGCGGCGGGGACAACCGCGGCGACGACAGGCGCGGCGGCGACAACCGGGGCGGTGACAACCGCGGCGGACGCAGGCCGGGCGACGGCCCCCAGATTCCCGAGATCGACGAGATCATGAAGAAGGGGCAAGAGCAGCTTCGTGTGCTGATGGGCGGGCGCGGCCGGTCCAACGGCGGCGGGGGCGGCGGCGGCGGTCCGGGTGGCGGTCTTGGCACCGGGCCGATCTTCACGCGCCAAAATGTGACTTTCGGCCTTCTGGGGGCTGCAGCCCTCTGGGCCTTCATGTCGTTCTATCAGGTCCGCCCGGAAGAGCAGTCCGTCGAGCTGTTTCTGGGCGAGTTCTCCACGATCGGCAATTCCGGTCTAAACTTCGCACCGTGGCCGGTCGTGACCGCCGAGATCGTCCAGGTGACGGGCCAGCGCACCACCGACATCGGCATCGACACCACGGCAGCGGCGGGCGACTCGCTGATGCTGACCCGCGACCAGAACATCGTCGATGTGGGCTTCCAGGTCGTCTGGAACGTCTCGGACCCTGCAGCCTTCCTGTTCAACCTGGCTGATCCCGAGGACACGATCCGCGCCGTGTCGGAAAGTGCGATGCGCGACATCATCGCGCGGACCGAGCTTGCGCCGATCCTGAACCGCGACCGGGGCATCATTGCCCAGGACTTGCAGACCGCCGTTCAGCAGACGCTGGACAGCTATGGTTCGGGCATCAACGTGGTCCGGGTCAACCTGCAACGCGCCGTGGCCCCTAACGAGGTGATCGACGCTTTCCGCGAGGTTCAGGCCGCGCAGCAGGAACGCGAGCGCTTGCAGAACCAGGCGGATGCCTATGCCAACCAGGCGACAGCCGGCGCACGGGGCGAGGCGGCCCGGCTTCTGGAAGAGGCCGAGGCGTATCGGGCCCAGGCCGTCAACGTGGCCCAGGGTGAGGCAAGTCGCTTCCTCGCGGTCTACGAGGAATACGTGAAAGCCCCCGAAGTCACACGCCGCCGCCTCTATCTCGAGACGATGGAGCGGGTGTTCGGCGACATGAACAAGGTCATTCTCGACGGCGTGTCGGGGGGCGAGGCGGGTCAGGGTGTCGTGCCCTTCCTGCCGCTGAACGAACTCGGCCGGATGCAGGGTGGCGCACAGGCCCCGGTGCCGGCGAACCCGGCCGCTGCCGCTGGAGGAACCAACTGATGAACCGTGCCGCTTTGCTTCTTCCGCTGGTCGCGATCCTCGTTGCCGCCGGGCTGTCGTCGATCTTCATCGTCGACGAACGTGAAAGGGCGCTCGTCCTTCAGTTCGGTCAGGTGCGTCAGGTCAAGGAAGACCCCGGCCTGGGGTTCAAGATCCCGCTGATCCAGAACGTGGTGACCTATGATGACCGAATTCTCGGCCTTCTGACCAACCCGATCGAGGTCACGATGGCGGACGACCGCCGCCTCGTCGTGGACTCGTTCACCCGTTGGCGCATTACCGATCTCGTGCAGTTCCGCCAATCGGTCGGCACGGGCGGCGAAGTGCAGGCCCAGCGTCGGCTTGAATCGATCATCAACCCCGCCATTCAGGAAGTGCTTGGCCGGGCCCCGGCCAGCGCGGTTCTGTCCGAGGATCGCCAGGGCCTTATGACCCAGATCCGCGACATCGCCCGGCGTCAGGCGGTCTCGCTTGGCATCGACGTGATCGACGTTCGTCTGACCCGCACCGACCTGCCAGACCAGAACCTTGAGGCGACCTTCGCGCGGATGCGGGCCGAACGGCAGCGCGAAAGCGCGGACGAGATCGCACGCGGTAACGAGGCTGCGGCGCGGGTTCGGGCCAGCGCCGACCGGACAGTGGTCGAACTGACCTCGGACGCTCGTCGCCAGGCCGAGGTGATCCGAGGCGAGGCAGATGCCGAGCGCAACGCGATCTATGCCGAGGCCTTCGGGCAGGACGAGGAATTCTTCGCCTTCACCCGGTCGCTGACCGCCTACGAACGCTCGCTCAAGGGCACCAACTCGTCGATCGTGATGCAGCCCGACTCGGCTTTCTTCCAGTATCTGCGTGACTTTGGTGTAAGTGAAGCGGGCGTCGCCCCGACCGGCCAGGCGCCCGAGGCAGGGGCGGCCCTTGATCCTGCGGCCGCGGCCCCCGAGGCTGCCGGCGCGCCAGCGGCGGTGACCGGCACTGTGGCGGGGACGGACATCGTCACCGAATGAGCATGATCCTGCTGGCCATCGGGCTGGTGCTTGTGGTCGAGGGGCTGGCGCTTGCGCTGGCCCCTTCGCGTCTGGAACAACTTCTGGCCGCCTTCGTCTCGATCCCGGTCGAACGTCGTCGGTTGATCGGCCTTTCCGCTGTCGCGGTCGGGACGGCCCTCATCGCAGTTTTCAAGTCGGCTGGAACCTGAGCAATCGTTTCAGTCTTCTCACATCGAAGTGACGCTTCGAGACCGGGATTGCATTGCCCTGTGGCATTTCTACCTGTGTAAGGCAGGCAAGTTCCGGGGTCCCCGGAACGCATCAAGTTGAAAAGGAGTTCGGAGTGCAGTCAAATGCCCCTCTCGTGGTCCGGCCTCGCGGCGCGCGCCATCTGGCGGTTGCCGCCCTGCTGGGCGTAGCCCTCGCAGCCAGCCCGGCGGTCGAGGCGCAGGCTTTCGGCGCGCCGGAAAGTTTTGCTGATCTTGCAACCCAGATCAGCCCGTCGGTGGTGAACATCACCACGTCGTCCGTCGTGTCCGCTTCGACCGAGGAAGGGCCGATCGTGCCCGAAGGCTCGCCTTTCGAAGAGTTCTTCCGCGAGTTCCAGGAGCGGCAGGGTCAAAGCCCCGACGCACCGCCCCGCCGCAGCGAAGCCCTGGGCTCGGGCTTCGTGATTTCCGAGGACGGCTACATCGTCACCAACAACCACGTGATCGAAGGTGCCGACGAGATCGAGATCGAGTTCTATTCGGGCGACCGCCTTGAAGCCACGATCGTCGGCACCGATCCCAACACGGACATCGCCCTTCTCAAGGTCGAAAGCGACGAGCCGCTGCCCTTCGTGCAGTTCGGCGACAGCGACGTGATCCGCGTCGGTGACTGGGTCATGGCGATGGGCAACCCGCTCGGCCAGGGCTTCTCGGTCTCGGCGGGCATCGTTTCGGCGCGCAACCGGGCGCTCAGTGGAACCTATGACGACTTCATCCAGACTGATGCCGCGATCAACCGGGGCAACTCGGGCGGTCCGCTGTTCAACATGGATGGTCAGGTCGTGGGCGTAAACACGGCGATCCTCTCGCCGAACGGTGGTTCGATCGGCATCGGCTTCTCGATGGCGTCGAACGTCGTGACGAACGTGGTCGACCAGCTTCGTGAGTTCGGTGAAACCCGGCGCGGCTGGCTGGGCGTCCGCATCCAGGACGTGACGCCTGACGTTGCCGAGGCGATGGGCCTTGAAGAGGCGAACGGCGCGCTTGTGACTGACGTGCCCGAAGGTCCGGCGCGCGTGGCGGGGATGCAGGCGGGCGACGTGATTGTCAGCTTCGACGGCGTCGAGGTTGCCGACACGCGCGAGCTTGTCCGCAAGGTCGCTGACACGGATGTCGGCAAGGCGACCCAGGTGGTCGTGCTGCGTGACGGGCAGACCGAGACGCTGACCATCACGCTCGGCCGTCGCGAGGATGCCGAGGCCAGCGCTGTTCCTGCGGCCGCCGGTCCGCCGGACGAACCGCAGTCGCGCGATCTGCTTGGCATCACGCTGAGCCCGCTTGATGCGGAAGTGGTCGAACGGCTGGGTCTGCCGGCTGGGACCGAGGGTCTTGCGGTGATGGCGGTCGATCCCGCATCCGAGGCCTATGCCAAGGGTCTGCGCGAGGGCGACATCGTGACCGAGGCGGGCCAGCAGGTCGTCGAAAGCCTCGACGACTTCGAAGCCCGGATCACCGAGGCGCGCGATGCAGGGCGCAAGTCGCTTCTGCTTCTGGTGCGTCGTGCGGGTGACCCGCGCTTCGTGGCGCTTTCGGTCGAGCCCTGATCCAGAGGGCCTGGTCTGACAAAAGGGGCGTCCTGCGGGGCGCCCCTTTTGCGTCTGCTTCGCACACTGGCAAATCCCGGCGCGATGGCCTATGTCGCGATAAAGCTTCTCGGGGACCGGAATGGCGAAGATTACCTATGTCGAATTTGGCGGAAAAGAGCATGTCGTTGAGGTCGCGAACGGCCTGACCGTCATGGAAGGGGCGCGCGACAACGGCATACCGGGGATCGAGGCCGATTGCGGCGGCGCCTGCGCCTGTTCGACGTGCCACGTCTATGTCGCGCCAGACTGGGTCGAAAAGCTGCCCAAGAAGGACGCGATGGAAGAGGACATGCTCGACTTCGCCTGGAAGCCCGACTCGGTCCGCTCGCGCCTGACATGCCAGCTCAAGGTCTCGGCGGCGCTGGACGGGCTTGTCGTCCAAATGCCCGAAAAGCAGATCTGAGGTCGATCAGTTCGTCTTGCGGACGGGGATGAACGGCAAGGGCGCGACGGGGATGCCATCGTCGATCAGGCTGCGCGCCTCGTCGGCCCGCGCCTCGCCGTAGATCGGACGCTCGGGCGCATCGCCCGCATGGATGGCGCGCGCTTCGGCGGCGAAGGCAGGTCCGACATAGTCGGACGAAGCCTCGATCTTGCGGCGAAGTGCCACCAGTGCCGCCTCTACCTCGGCCCGCGATGGCTGGCGCGCAGCGTCGGTCAGAGTTTTTGCGGGCCTGACGGCAGGCGCCATGAGCCCTTTCGTGACGTCAGTCGCGCCGCAGGTCGGGCAGGAGATCTGACCTGCCAGCCGCAGACGCTCATACCCTTCGGACGACTGGAACCAGCTGTCGAACGGATGGTCGGAAGAGCAGCGAAGATCGTATCGGATCACGGCGTCACCAGCGGTTTGCAGACACGACATATGCGATCCGCAGCCGGATTCAATCAGTGGGCACCTCTGGCGGCACGAAGGCATCCAGCAGATGCTTCAACTCGGGCTCATCGACTTTCCGTGCGGCTTTGTCGGGACTGAACCACTTGCGCCGCCGCTGATGCGACTCGGGATAGCGGCTGTGCAGGCGGCGGACCTTCAGCGGATAGACCGCGACCATGCAGGGGATCGCCCGCTCGGCGTCCACCAGCTTGTCATAGGTGTATAGGCCGATGCTTTCGGGGTGAGGCGCGCCAACGACGCCCGCCTCCTCCCACGCCTCGCGCGCGGCGGTGGCTTCGCCCGTCAGTCCGGCGACGGGCCATCCCTTCGGGATGATCCAGCGTCCCGTGTCGCGGCTCGTGATCAGCAGAACCTGCACGCAACCGGCCGCGATGCGCCAGCATACGGCACCGTACTGCACCCGCGTCACGTCGGGGCTGGCTAGAAACTGGCCGCTGGTCTTCTCGGTCACGCAGGCTCCTTGGACGATGCCGAGACAAACCCTCGAACGTGAAGATGGGTCCATAGCCGTTTCGGTTCAATCGAACGGAACGCAGCAATTTGACCTGAACAGCACCTGCCCTAACTTCAATCACAATAATGGCCGTTGTTTTTCGCGGGGGCACCAGATGAACCAGATCGGTTGGATTGTCGCGGGCTGGATATGTCTCGCGCCCGTTACCGCGCAGGCTGGCTTCAGCTTTGCCTCAATCGATGGCGGCCAGATCGACACGGCGGCCTTTCAGGGGCAGCCCATCCTCGTCGTGAACACGGCCTCGCTCTGCGGCTTCTCGGACCAGTATGACGATCTTCAGGCGCTACAGGACCGCTACGGGCCGCAAGGGTTGGTGGTGATCGCCGTGCCGTCCGATGATTTCCGCCAGGAACTCGGTTCGGATGCCGAGGTGAAAGAGTTCTGTACCGTCAACTTCGACCTCACGCTTGCGATGACATCCATAACCCCGGTGACGGGGGCCGACGCGCACCCCTTCTACAAATGGCTGCGTGATGAGCACGGGTTTACGCCGGTCTGGAACTTCAACAAGGTTCTGATCGGACGCGACGGCGAGGTGGTGGACACATGGGGCTCGATGACGCGACCGACCTCGACCGAGATCCGCGGCGAGATCGAAACCCAGCTGAACTGACCCCTGTCGGCCCCCTGTTGATCGGGGCCGAGATCTACCGCCGATCAAGCTATGGCGGGCAGCATCCGCTTCGTATCCCCCGCGTCTCGACCGTCATGGACCTCGGGCGCGCGATGGGCTGGCTTCCCGACCATCGGTTCCGCCGCAGCCCGCGCGCCAAACCGGCCGCCCTGTGCCTGTGGCACGATCCGGCCTATGTCGCGGCCCTTCAGGCGGCCGAGGTGCGGGGTCACGCCACCGACGACGACATCCGACGCTTTCACCTTGGCACGCTCGCCAACCCGGTCTTTCCCGAGGTGTTCCGTCGCCCCGCCACATCGGCGGGCGGCGCGATGCTGGCGGCCGAGTTGCTGCGGGCTGGTGGGGTGATCTATGTGCCTGCGGGCGGCACCCATCACGGTCTGCCCGCCCGGGCGAACGGCTTTTGCTACACCAACGATCCGGTGCTCGCGATGCTGGTGCTGCGCCGGGCGGGCGCGCAAAGGATCGCCTATGTTGACATCGACGCGCACCATTGCGACGGCGTCGAAGCCGGTTTCGCGGGCGATCCCGACGCGCTGCTGATCTCGGTCCACGAGGAGGGGCGCTGGCCGTTCACGGGTGCGCTGACGGACAGGGGCGGGGGTAACTGCTTCAACCTGCCCGTCCCGCGCGGTTTCAACGACACCGAGATGCGCGCGATCCTCGAGGGGTTCATTCTGCCCCGGCTTCAGGCGTTCGGCCCGGATGCGGTCGTTCTGCAATGCGGTTCCGACGCGCTCGAGGAAGATCCGCTCTCGCGGCTGTCGCTGTCGAACAACGCGCATTGGGCGGTCGTCGAGGCCCTGCGTCCCCTGTCGCCGCGCTACCTCGTCTTGGGTGGCGGCGGCTACGATCCCTGGGCGGTCGGGCGCTGCTGGACCGGCGTCTGGGCGACGCTTGCGGGCGAGGAGATCCCCGATCGCCTGCCTGCCGCAGCGACCGACATCCTCGCCGCCCTCCCGCCGGGACGGAAACCGCCCGCGCTTCACATGCTCACCACCTTGCGCGATGCCCCGCGCGAGGGGCCGGTCCGCCCCGAGATATTCGACCGCATCGCGGTCCTGGCCCGTCGATGATCCGCGCCTTCCTGGCCCTCGAGCTGGACGACATGACCCGCTCGGCCCTCGCGGTGCAGCAGTTCCTGCTTCCGCTGCCCCGGCAGGAACCGGTCGAGAACCTGCACCTGACTCTGGTTTTCCTGGGCGAGGTGCGCGAACCTTTGCTCGAAGACCTTCACCTTGCGCTGCAAGCGGTGCGCGCGGCGCCCTTCGCGCTGTCCTTCGCGGGGCTCGGTCTGTTCGGTGGCACCCGCCCGCGCGTCGTCCATGCGGCGGTCGCGCCCAATCCGGCCCTGCTCGCCCTGCAAAAGAAGATCGCCAGCCTCGCCGGCCGCAGCGGCATCGCACCCGACGCCCGCCGCTTCGTGCCGCATGTCACGCTGGGCCGCTTTCCTCCTCCCCCGCCTGAAGAGGCCTTGCGCCTCGAGCGCGCCGTGGCCGCACAGGGCGGCTTTCGTGCCGGTCCGATGCCGGTCCGCGAGGTCACGCTGTTCGAGTCGATCCGCCACCGTGACGGCGCGCGCTACGAGGTGCTGGCGCGCTATCCGCTTTAGGGTGGCGGCCTGCGGTCCGGCCAGTCGGTCGCCCGGTGATAGGCCTGTGCAAGCCGCAAGAGCCGCCGGTCGCTGCCTTTCGGCCCGAACACCTGCACCCCTGTCGGCAGGCCCTGCGCGCCGAAGCCTGCGGGCAGGGCGACGGCGGGGACGCCGACCAGGCTGACCGGGATCACCACCTCCATCCAGCGGTGATAGGTGTCCATCGTCCGGCCCGCCACCTCGACCGGGTGACGCCATGCCTTCGGGAACGGCCAGACCTGCGCCGACGGAAGTACCAGCGCATCGAAGCGTTCGAACAATCCCGCCAGGGTCCGGAACCAGTCGGACCGCGCGACGCTGGCGCGATGCACGTCCATCGCGTCAAGCGCAAGGCCGCGCTCGATCTCCCAGATCGCCTCGGGCTTCAGCAGCGCCCGCTGCGCCGGATCGGCGTGAAGCACCCCGAGCGAGGCCGCGACGGCCCAGCTTCGCAGTGTCGTCCAGGCGTCCCACAGCCGTTCGGCGGGAAAGGGCGGGGCCACGACCTCAACCTCGCAGCCAAGCGCCGTCAGGGCGTTCAGTGCCTCGCCGCAGGTCTCGAGTACCCCCGCGTCGGTCGCATAGGCCCCGCCCCAGTCGCCCAGCCAGCCGATCCGGGTGCCCGCGATGTCGCCGTCGATCTGCGCGGCGAACGGCTCCCAAGGGCGGGCGTGCGGCGCGTGCCCTGCGGGAACAGCCAGCACCTCGAGCAGCCGTGCCAGATCTTCGGGACAGCGCGCCATCGGCCCGTCGGTCGACAACTGGTGCAGGAACGCATCACCTTCAGGATCACTCGGCACAAGGCCCCAAGTCGGGCGAAAGCCGTAGACATTGTTGAACGCGGCGGGGTTACGAAGGCTGCCCATCATGTCGGACCCGTCTGCCACCGGCACCAGCCGCGCGGCAAGCGCCGCGGCCGCCCCACCTGAGGAGCCGCCTGCGCTTAGGCCTGTCGCATAGGGGTTGCCCGTCACGCCATGCACCGGATTGAACGAATGCGATCCAAGGCCGAACTCGGGCGTGTTGGTCTTGCCGATCAGGATCGCCCCCGCCGCCCGCAGGCGGCCCGGCAGAAGGTCGTCGCGGTCGGGCACGACGTCCGACCAGCCCGCGAAGCCCGCAGTCGAACGGACGCCCGCCACCGCCTGAAGATCTTTTACCGCCACGGGCAGCCCGTGCAGCCAGCCGCGCCTCGGACTGCGGTCGGCGGCCCGCGCCTCGGCCATCAGCGTGTCGCGGTCGCGCAGGGCGACGATGGCGTTGATTGCGGGTTTCCGCGCTTCGATCCGGTCAAGATAAGCGGCCATGACTTCGGTCGCCGATATGGCTCCCGTCGCCATCCGCCGCGACAGGTCCGATGCCGACAGGCTGGTCAGGTCCATGGCTCGTGTCCCGTGGCTTCTTTTCGGCTGAAATACCCCGGGGGGCGCGGGGGGCTGGCCCCCCGCTTTGCTCAGCCGGGGCGCGAACCCCGGCCGAGCCGCTTCACTTCTGAAGTTCGGTCCAGATCGCGGTGATGTATTCCTGCGCCTTGGGCGAGCAGGCGGGCAGGAAGTGGCCCGCGTCCACGAACTCGGCAGGGATCACGACCTCGGGCGCGTCCTTCATGTCTTCGGGCATGAAGGCCTCGGACCCCGAGATGCCATTCGCATAGCGCGCGAAGGCCGACAGCATCGCTGCATTCTCGGGCTCCATGATGAAGTCGATGAACTGGTACGCCTCGTCCACGTTCTGCGCGTCCGACAGAAGCGCCACCGAGTCCATGAACAGGATGTAGCCCTCGCGCGGATAGCCGTACTTCACGTCAGGGTTCTTCAGCCGGGCGCGCATGATGGCACCGTTCCAGTAGACCGAGGCGGGGACGTCGCCCGTCGCCATCTTGTCCTCCATGCCGTAGTCCATGCTCATCCATTTCGGCTTGGCGGCCGTCAGCGTGTCGCGGACCTTGCGAAGCACTTCGGTGTCCTCGGTGCAAAGCTCGCCGCCGACATAGAGGGTCGCGAGCGCCAACACATCGTTCATCTCTGGCGTCACGTTGATCTTGCCCTCAAGCTCGGGCGGCGGATCAAGCCAGATGGCCGAGGTGTTGATGTCACCCGAATAGACCGAGGTGTTCACGCCGATGCCGGTCGTGCCCCACTGCCACGGCACCGACATCTTGCGGCCCGGGTCCCAGGTCACATCCTTCCACTCGGGCGCGATGTTGGCGTGGTTCGGCAGGCGCGACAGGTCAAGCTCCTGGATCAGGCCCTTCTCGGCGAAGATGCGGACATAGTTCGCGGACGGCACAACGAGGTCGAAGCCGTGTCCACCGGCCTCGATCTTGGCCAGCGCGGTGTCGTTGCTGTCGTAATCGGTGACCGTCACCTTGATGCCGGTCTCGGCCTCGAACTTTTCGAGAAGCTCGGGCGAAGTATAGTTGCCCCAGTTGTAGAGGTTCAGGACCCCTTCCGCAGAGGCAAGCGAGGTTGTGGCGAACAGAAGCGCCGTCGCCGTCATCAGTCGTTTCATCGGTCTCTCCTTGTCGGTCTTTTCGCGGGCTCAGTCCCGCTTGCGGGTCAGAAGGAAGAATGCGGTCAACAGGGCCACCGTCAACACCAAGAGGCCGGTCGAGATCGCATTGACCTCGGGCGTCACACCCCGGCGCAACTGGCCGAGCATGTAAGTCGGCAACGTATCCTGGCCGCCGGACTTCACGAACTCGGTAATCACCACATCGTCGAGCGAGATGACGAAGGCGAGCATCGCGCCTGCGATGATCCCCGGCGCCATCAGCGGCAGCGTCACACGGCGGAACGCCTGAAAGGGCGTCGCGTAAAGATCGGCCGCCGCCGTCTCGAGCGTCAGGTCCATTCCTTCCAGCCGCGCGCGGATCGGCAGATAGGCGAAGGGAATGCAGAAGGCGGAATGCGCGAGGATCAGATAGCCAAGACCCTGATACCCCGTCACCACCTTGACCCAGGCGAAGACGATCAGCAAGGCAACCGCGGTCACGATCTCTGGCACCATCAGGGGCTGGTTGATCGCGACGTAGATGGCGGTCTGCCCCCGGAACCGTGCCCGCCGTGTGGTGCCGAGTGCTGCGAGCGTGGCGACCGTCGTCGCAATCGCCGCCGCCGCCGTCGCGATCACCAGCGAACGGACAGTCGCGGCCTTGACCGCGTCGTTCGCCCAGGCAACCTCGTACCACCGCCATGACAGGCCCTGCCAGTTCGAGACCGAGGTGCCTGCGTTGAAGGAATAGATCACGAGCGTGAAGATCGGCAGGTAGAGCACGACAAACGCGGCCATCGCGACCGTGACGAAGCCCGGCAGGCGGGTGGCCGAAAAGCCGCGCTCAGCCATGCGGGCTGCTCCGGTTTGCGGCGCGGACATAGAACAGCAGCGCCACCGTGACGATTACCAAGAGCGTCATCGAAAGCGCCGCACCCAGCGGCCAGTTGCGGCCCTGACCGAACTGCAACTCGATGAAGTTGCCGATCATCATGTTCTTGCCGCCGCCCAGAACGCGGGGCGTCACATAGGCCCCGAGCGAGGGCACGAAGACCAGGATCGATCCCGCGACAATGCCCGGCTTCACGATGGGCAGGATCACCCGGCGCAGCACCTGAAGGCGGCTTGCATAAAGATCGTAGCCCGCCTCGAGCAGGCGCATGTCGAAGCGGTCGATGGCGGCGTAAAGGGGCAGCACCATCAGGGGCAGGTAGACATAGGCCATGCCGATCAGCACCGCGGTGTCGGTGTAGATGATCCGCAGCGGCGTCTCGATCACCCCGAGCCAGATCAGCACGGTGTTCAGCAGCCCCTCGTTGCGGATGATTTCGTTGATCGCGAAAGTGCGGATCAGCAGGTTCGTCCAGAACGGGATGGTGATGAGGAACAGCCACAACGCCCGCGCCTTCGGCGGGCGGGTCGCGATGAACCATGCGGTCGGAAAGCCGACGGCAAAGGTGATGAGCGTGGTCAGAAGGCTGAGTTTGACCGAGCGCCAGAAGATCGTTAGATGCGCGTCTGCGAGTACGAGGTTGCCGTCGAAGATGTCACGCGTGAACAGGATGCCGCGCCATCCATCAAGCGAGAAGCTCCATTCGACATTGCCGTACTGGCCCGGTGTCAGGAACGAGTAGACGAGTACGACCAGCAACGGTCCCGAGGCCGCGCAGAACAGAACCACAAGGGCAGGGGCCGAAAGAAGCCAGGCGGTCCGGGTTTCCGCGGCGGCGGCGCGCTCTTCGTTCGCGGACATTGCGCTAGTCTCCCAGGATCTGCGCGGCACCCTGCTCGAATCGCAGGCCGACCGGGCGGCCCCGTTCAAGCCCTGCATCGCCCGTGGCCGTGCTTTGGAGCCGGGCGACAACCTCGGTGCCGTCCGCGAGGTGCAGGTGGCAATGCGTGTCGGTCCCGAAATAGACCCAGTCCTTGATCGTGGCGGCCAGGCTCTGCGGCTCGCCTGCCGCAACAAGGCGCACCTGTTCGGGCCGGATCGCGACGGTCACCTCGCCGGGATGCCCCTCGCCGCCAGCGGTCACGATATCTCCGGACGACAGTCGGACGCCCCCCTGCACCATAGTTCCCGTCAGGAAGTTGGTCTCGCCGATGAAGCTTGCCACGAAGCGGTTCACGGGCCGGGTGTAGATGTCGCGCGGGCTGCCGATCTGCTGAAGCTTGCCCGCGCTCATCACGCCGATCCGGTCGCTCATGGTCAGGGCCTCTTCTTGGTCATGCGTGACGAAGATGAAGGTGATGCCGGTCTCAAGCTGCAGGCGCTTCAACTCGATCTGCATCTCCTTGCGAAGCTTGAGGTCCAGTGCTGACAAGGGCTCGTCCAGCAAAAGGACCTGTGGCTGCGGAGCAAGGGCGCGGGCCAGCGCCACGCGCTGCTGCTGCCCGCCCGAAAGCTGGCTCGTCTTGCGCGCGGCGAGCGCCTCGAGCCGCACGAGTCCCAGCATCCGCGACACGGTCTGAGCCACCTCGGCCTTGGGTCGGCCCTGCATCTCAAGCCCGAAGCCTATGTTTTGCGCCACCGTTAGGTGTGGGAACAGCGCATAGCTTTGAAACACCGTGTTGACCGGGCGGCGGTTGGGCGGATCGTCGGTGATGTCGCGCCCGTCGAGCAGGATTTGCCCGCTCGTCGGCGTCTCGAAGCCCGCAATAAGGCGCAAAAGCGTGGTCTTGCCGCAGCCTGACGGCCCGAGAAGCGTGAAGAACTCACCTTTCCGGATCGTGATCGACACGTCATCCAGCGCACGCACGCTCGACTCGCCCTGACCGAAGGCCTTCACGGCGTTGCGGGCTTCGACCGCCACGTCTGCTGTCACGCTGTCGCTCCCCCTCGGCTTTCCGAAAGGTTAAGGGGGCGGGTTTCAGCTTGGCAAGCGGTTTTGATCATATTCAGGCGATGAGTGGCGCACGCTGCCCAATCCACGGGCGCGCCGCTTCGATTTCCGCGCAGAGCGCGATGAGTTCCTCGTCCGCGCCAAACGGTGCCGCAAGGTGGATGCCCACCGGCAGTCCGTCGGACGTGATGTGCATGGGCACCGAGGCGGCGGGCTGGCCCGAGGCGTTGAAGACCGCGCAGAAGGGCGAATAGGCGAAGACGCCCTCTGGCCCCGTGCGGAAGGCTACGTAATCCTCGGTCGTGTGGGCGAAGCGTCCGACACGGGCGGGCGGTTCGGCCAGCGTGGCCGACAGAAGGATGTCGAAGGCCGGGCCGGTATCGGGGCGGAAGAACCGCGCCATCTCGCGCCCGAAGGCGTGGATGGCTCCCACCGCATCGAGATAGCGCTCGGGGCGCAGGGTCGCCGCGTGGGCCATCGCCCCGCGCGAGACGCCCTCGACCTCGTCGGGGGCCAAGGGACGCCCCCGGCCTTCGACCGTCTTGCGGATCGACAGCGCCGTGCCGACCGCCACGATGTCGGTCCAGGCGCGCATCATGCCGGACACGTTCGCCGTGGGTCGCGCCGGTTCGACATGATGGCCAAGGCTTTCCAGCAGGGCCGCCGCTGCAAGGACCGCAGTCCGGCAGTCTGGGTGGATCGCCTCGCCGGTATAGGTCGTCTCGCAAAGCGCGACACGCAGGCGGCGGGGCGGGCGGCTGATCGCCGCCGCATGGCCCCGGTTCAACGGAGGCGCCCAGTAGGGCGCGCCAAGGTCCGCCCCCTCGCAGGCGTCGAGCATCACGGCGGTATCCCGGACCGAGCGCGTGAGAAAGCCGTCGATCGCCATCCCGCCCCAGCCCTCGCCCGCATCCGGCCCGTCGGGCAATCGCGCGCGGGTCGGTTTGAACCCGAAAAGCCCGCAGCATGAGGCCGGAATCCGCACCGAGCCGCCCCCGTCCGATCCGTGCGCGAAGGGCACGATCCCGGCGGCGACCGCAGCCCCGGCCCCACCCGACGAGCCGCCGGGCGTGTGCTCAGGGTTCCAGGGGTTGCGCGTCGGCCCGCCATAGACGGCGCTTTCCGTCGCGGGGCCGATGCCGCCTTCTGGCGAGGTCGTGCGCCCGAACGCCACCACACCCGTCGCGCGCACCCTCTCCCAGATGGTCGAGTCGCGCGCGTGGACCGTGTCGCGATGCAGACGCGAGCCGCTGTGGGTGGGAAAGTCCACGGCCTCGCAGCCGAGGTCCTTCAGAAGGAACGGCACCCCCCGGAACGGACCGCGCGGCAGGCCCTGCGCGATGGCGCGGCGCGCGGTCTCTTCCTGCACCAGCACAACGGCATTCAGTTGGGGGTTCAGCCGCTCTACCGCCGCGAGGGCCGCATCGAGCAACTCCACGGGTGTCACTTCGCCCCGCGCGACGAGGTGCGCCGTTGCGGTGGCGTCAAGGCTGTCGTCGATCATCTTGTCCTCTCTTGCGGCCTTATGGACCGCTTTTTCTCAGGGTGCGGCCTGCACCACGACCGTCTGGAGCAGCGCGCCGGTCTGCCGGTCGAAGATCAGGATCTCGTCGGCTGCGCTGACAACCGCATACCAGTCCGGCCCTTGCGTGAAGGCCGTCGCCCGCGCGCCATCAGGCAAGGTGATTGCATCGGGCATCGCGGGAAGCTGCTGCACCACGCCCGGCATTCGGGTGACAATCACGCCGACCACCGTTATGACCCCCCCGATCAGCGTGAGCGTCAGCACGATCACGAGGAACTTCAGAAACCGAAGGCTGGGCGGCAGCCCATCCGGTGCCGGAGCGGTCTCCATGCGCGATCCTTTCCTTGCGGCGTCGGGCCGGGCACTCGTCCTGGTGACCATCGGCCCGAACCCGCCCGACCGTCTTGATAAGGCGCTCGCCCGGGATGTGCCAGACGAGGCAGACCTGTCGCGCTCGCGCCTTGCGCGTCTGCTCGAAGAGGGGGCGGTCAGTCTGGCGGGCGCGACCGTCACGAATGCAAAGGCCCGGGTGGCCGAAGGCGAGGTCTACACCATCGCAGTCGGCGAGGCAGTCGAGACGGCGACCCTGCCCGAAGCGATCCCGCTGACGGTGGTGTGGGAGGACGACGACCTGATCGTGATCGACAAGCCCGTGGGGATGGTCGTCCATCCCGCCCCCGGCTCGGCCTCGGGCACCCTGGTCAACGCGCTTCTCCACCATTTCGGTGGCAGGCTGTCGGGGGTGGGCGGCGAGAAGCGCCCCGGCATCGTCCACCGGATCGACAAGGATACGTCCGGCCTTCTGGTCGTCGCGAAATCCGACCGCGCGCATCACGGGCTTGCCGCCCAGTTCGAGGCGCATGACGTCACGCGGCGCTACCTTGCGCTTGTCCATGGCAAGCCGGATGCGGCCGATCCGCGCCTGCGGGGCATCGCGGGGATCACGTTCGAGGCTGGCGGCATCGTGCGGATCGCGACGCAGCTTGCGCGCCACCGCACCGACCGCCAGCGGCAGGCGGTCGTCGCGCATGGTGGGCGGCATGCGGTGACGCGGGCCCGACCGCTTGAGGTCTATGGCACCCCGCCGTCGGCGAGCCTGCTGGAATGCTGGCTCGAAACGGGCCGGACCCACCAGATTCGCGTTCACATGGCCCATGCGGGGCATGCCCTGCTTGGCGACCAGACCTATGGTGGGCGTCGGCGCCTGGCCGCAAAGGCTGTAGGCGAAGCGGTGGCCGAGGCGGCGAACACCTTTCCCCGCCAGGCCCTGCACGCGGCCAGCCTTGGGTTCGAGCATCCCGTCACCGGCGAGCGGCTGGACTTCACCTCGCCGCTTGCGCCCGACATGGCAGCTCTCGTCGAGATGTTGCGCGTGGTGACGTCTGCGTGACCGTGAAACTTCGTGCTTCCGTGTGCGGGGTCACACGTTCATTATAAATGAACTGGTTGGTTCAGTTTGCTCTTGAAGCCTGCGGGCCGGAGCCATAAATCACGCGTCCCGCAACGGAAGTTCCGTGCGGATGATCGAGGGGCACGTCATGAGCACCTACGCAAATCTTCCCGCGCCCAGCCCTGAGCAGGGACTGAACCGCTATCTTCAGGAAATCCGCAAGTTTCCGCTGCTGGAGCCCGAAGAGGAATACATGCTGGCCAAGCGCTGGGTCGACCATCAGGACGCGACCGCCGCGCACAAGATGGTGACCTCGCACCTGCGCCTCGCAGCCAAGATCGCGATGGGCTATCGCGGCTATGGCCTGCCGGTCTCGGAGCTGATCTCCGAGGGCAATATCGGCCTGATGCAGGGCGTGAAGAAGTTCGAGCCGGAGCGCGGCTTCCGGCTCGCCACCTATGCGATGTGGTGG
>JANPJD010000250.1:0-1876 GCA_031425325.1 Rhodobacterales bacterium
TGGCCCGCAAGGCGACGGAGAGACGCTGATGGAACGACTTCAGGCCGCAATCGAGAAGGCCCGCGCACAGCGCGACAGCCTTCAGGCCGAGCAGCCCCTGGCGGCCCAGCTGGGCCGGGCGGGACCTGTCCCCGTGCCCGCAGCGGGCGAGGAGCTTGCCGCGCGCTGGCGCGAGGTGCGCCCGCTCGACGCCAAGGTGCTGCGGGCCGCCAACCAGCAGATCGTGACGCTGCGGACAGGGCCCACGACCGCGCCCTTCGACATCCTGCGGACCCGGATCGCGCAGCAGGCCCGCGTCAACAACTGGAAACGGATCGCGGTCGTCTCGCCCCATAGCGGCTGCGGCAAGACCTTGACGGTCGCGAACCTCGCGTTCAGCTTCGGGCGCCAGGCCGAGATGCGGACCATCGTGATCGATTTCGACCTGCGGCGCGGCACGCTCGCGCGCACGCTGCACCAGAAGCCGAGCCACACGATGGGCGATGTGATCGAGGGCCGCGTGACCTTCGGCCAGCACGCGCTGCGCCATGACGAGAACGTGCTCTTCGGGCTGAACGGCGGTCCGGTGCCCAACCCGTCGGAACTGCTGCAAAGCACCGCCACGCGCGACATGCTGGCCGCGGTCGAGACCACCTATCAGCCCGACCTCATGCTCTTCGACGTGCCGCCGCTGCGCGCAACCGATGACAGCATCGGGTTTCTGCGTAACGTCGATGCCGCCGTCATCGTGGTCGCGGCGGGCGAGACTCCAATGGGCCAGATCGACGTCGCCGAACGCCAGGTTGCCGACCTCACCAACGTGATGGGCGTCGTGTTGAACAAGTGCCGGATCATGGACGGCGAATACGGCTACGAGGATTACGGTGTCTGAGATGGCCGCTGCTGCCGCCGGGGGACCGCAAATCGCGGTCATCGTCCCGCATTACAATGATGTCGTGCGCCTTGTGCGTTGCCTCGAGGCGCTGGCGCCCCAGCTTGCGCCCGACGTGGAATTGGTGGTTGTCGACAACGGCTCGACCGACGATCTGGGCCCTGCCCGCGCCGCCCTGCCCGGGGTGCGGATCGTGACCGAACCCGCCAAGGGCGCGGCCCTTGCCCGCAACCGTGGAGTTGCCGAGACGACTGCCCCGGTGCTTGCCTTCATCGACAGCGATTGCCTGCCGGCCCCAGGATGGATCGCCGCTGCCCGCGGGGTCGCGTCCCGGACCGACCGAGATTTCTTCGGCGGGCCGATCGAGGTCTTTGATGAGACGCCCGCGCCCCGCAGCGGGGCCGAGGCCTTCGAGGCTGTGTTTGCCTTTGACTGGAAGAGCTACATTTCGCGCAAGGGCTTTGCCGGCAGCGGCAATCTCGTCACGTCGCGGGCCGTCTTCGAGGCGGTCGGCCCCTTCATCGCGGGCCTTTCCGAGGATCTGGACTGGAGCCATCGCGCCACTGCAAAGGGCTATCGCCTGTCCGTGGCCCCCGATTTGATCGTAGGGCACCCATCACGTTCGGACTGGCCCGCGCTGCGCCGCAAATGGCTTCGGATGACCCGCGAGGCGTGGGAACTCAATGGGATCGCGGATCCGATGCGCTGGCGGCTCAAGGCGCTCGCGATGCCCGTGAGCGCTATCGTGCATCTGCCGAAAGCGCTTGCGTCCCCGCGTCTGGCCGGCATCGGCGAGCGTGCTAGAGCGGCCGCAACGCTTCTGCGCCTGCGGTTCTTGCGGATGGTCTGGATGCTGCGACTGGCCGCGGGCGGTCAAATCTGAACGGGCAGGTCCCGCCGCACCAGTGAACGAAACTCGTCCACCACATGCCTGCCCCAGACCTGCCAGTTGAGGCGGGCCTCGTAGGCATCACGGCTGGACCGGCGCAGCGCCTCGAAGGCGGC
>JANPJD010000251.1:0-28462 GCA_031425325.1 Rhodobacterales bacterium
GCCGTCTCGCAGCACCATTCGGGGTCCGGACCGTAACCGACAAGATCGCCCAGAAGAGCCAGCCGGTCCGCGCCATGGGCCGCTGCGTCGCCCAGCACCGCCTGGAACGCCTCGCGGTTGGCGTGGATGTCCGTGAGGACCGCAAGCTTCACTCTGTCTCTCCAAAAGGAGCCTTGGCACCCGACTATAGACCTTCGGTCGCTTGGGACCATGAGCCAGATCAAACCAGCGACGTGACCCAAAGGATCTTCGCATCCTCGTCCGACAGGATCACATTGTGTCCCATCGTGGCGGCGTCGTAATAGGCGCGGCCGCCCCGGCGCAGGTCGACGAGTTCGTAGAATTCAGTGAACAGGCAAATGACCCCGGTCAGCACATAGAGGAACTCTTAGCCGTCATGGCGAACCCAGCCGTCGAACTCCTTGAAGGCGCGGGCGCGGATGGTGCCGCGGTAAGGCAGCATCTGCTTTTTGGTCAGGCTGGCGGCCAGTGGACTTGCCCGGAAAATGTGGAGAGCACCGCCAGCGGAGCTGTCTCCCGTGCATCGAGGGTGGTCACCTCGCCGCTTTCGGCATCGAACCAGACCAGGAAAGTGCCACCGCCAAGGCCGGATGACTGAGGCTCGACCAGTCCCAGCACCGTTTGAACGGCGACCATGGCGTCGGCGGCGCTGCCACCCTCGCGCAAGACCTTCGCACCCGCCTCGCTGGCCAGCGGATTAGCCGCGACGACCATCCAGTCCTGCGCCTCCACAGTCCGCCCGTCCTGCTTGGCTTGCAGGGCGGCACTGGCAGCCTGCGACAGCCCCTCGATCACCGATGGGGGAGTTCCTGCCTCGGGTGCGACGAGGTCGCTGGATTGCTGCGCGATGCGGGCAAGACGGCTTGGAAAGCAATGAGAAAAGTAAGGGAACGGAACATGGGTCGCTCCTGGCTGCAGCCGAATGATCTATCTTCCAGCCGGAGCATTCAGTCCGTCAAGATCACTTGAGCTGCGGGCGCCCACCGAAATGCATGGTGGGAAAGATCCTGCGCGACGTCAGCGGGGACGGCCGCGCCCGCCGTCGGCGTGGTCTTCGCGCCGTTACCGATGCGGTCCTTGGCTGAGATCGCAAGCTGATGTCTAGTGCAGCGCGAGAGTAGGCAGAATGGCAAAGCACGGCCCTTTGCTGCCAATCGGCCAGCTAAACACGCCGCGTAAGGGATTCCGAGAGCAGACGCTCTTGTCCGCCAGGGTTGAACGCTGAATACGCCCCAATTCTGCCCGTCTCGCTCTGTACGGTCAGGTATCTGCAGGGACGCCGGCAACAAGGAGCAACGGCATGTCAAACGACGCAACAAAGAAGTGGGCGGAAGAACAGCGTAGGCAGGAAGAAGCCCGGAAGCGGGAAAACAAGCCTAGATGCCTGCACTGCGGCGCTCCTAGTTCTGATGGATCAGCGCTTTGCGATGCGTGCGATTGAGGGTAGTTTCGGCCCTGCGCTCACAGTCGGCTTCGCCGTAGTTGTGCTGTCGCGCTTCCGAAAGCGGCCGATTGTGCTCGACGCAGCAACTTCCACAAGCGATGTCGATCCTTCGGGTGAACATCGCTGAAGTGAGCATAGCAGGACGACGTTCCAGCACATCGGTAAGCACCCTCGCCGGAATGGCGAACAGGAAGATCGGCAGCGTCCCCGCCGCCTGGATGGCGGCGACTGCGGCGGGTGAGGTCGAGAGGTCGGCCACCAGCCAGACACTGGCTACATCGCGCAAGAAGGTCCCGGTATTGCCCAGAACCGTGGCCGCCCACAACACGGTGAACACCGCGTGGCGCATCGGGGCGAACAGCGAGTCCTGTGGGGATTTGGCGTCAGGAGTCATTCTTGTCGCCCAGTCTTTCGCGCAGGTCGGCGTTCTCCTGCTGCAAACGCGCGATGGTGTCGTGCAGCGGCTGCACGGCTACCGCGATCTCGCGTTCGGTGAACCGCGGCGTGATGTGCTGCGGGCAGTTCCAGTCGAACGCGGTCAGGCGCAGGCGGAAGATCCGCTCGGTCTTGGCGCCATACGCGGTATCCGAGGTTTGTTCGCGCAGCGCCGGTTCTTCGTCGATGTTCAGCTTTTCGACATGGCCGTAGATCTTCAGCCGCGCGCGCCGGGCATAGTCCATCAGGATCAGGGACGCCCGCCAGTTTGTCCGGAAGTTTCCGGTGCTGATGTATTGCCGATTGCCGCGATAGTCGGCGAAGGCCAGCGTCCGGTCGTCGATCACCTTCAGAAACCCCGGGGGCCCGCCGCGATGCTGGACGTAGGGCCAGCCGGTTTCGGACACCGACGCGATATAGAAGCTGTCGCGCTGCGCGATAAAGGCCACTTCGTTTTCGGTGAACTGGTCGGATTCGCGGTGGCCCTTGAAGTCCGCCCACAGATGGTCCGCCCGCATTTCCGCCTGCGCCTCGCGCACGCCCGGCGTGAGCGCGATGTCCATGAACCCGTAGGGCATTCGTTGTCTCCCGATCTGTGATCAATTCCGGCGGAAAGCTTGGCACACGAGGCCCGTGACTCGAAGCGCCGGCCTTCTTCAGCGGTTCGTCAAACGGCCCAGCAGGCACATCCGAATGCTCCCCAAAACCCGGCGGGGTCAGATGTCGGCACAGCTGCGGTGACCGCCGCTGCATGGGCATGGCCGTGAACCCCGCAGGCCTTGGCACAGCCGCAGGAGGTTGCCACCGCCGCAGGCTCGGGCCGCGCATATCCACCGAAGTTTGCCACCGGCGACCAGTCGGGCAGGACCGAAGGCAACGGCGGGGCAAGCCCCTGATAGTCGCCAGACCCATGCACAATCCGGCCGCCCAGCAGCGTCAGGTCGGACCGCAGATGGACGATATCACTGTCAGGCACCGCGAAGTAGTCGCGGCTTAGCAGGGCCGCATCCGCCAGTTGGCCGACCTTGATCTGGCCCTTCTTGGCGATCTCGCTGGAAAACCAGGTGTTTGCTTCGGTCCACAGCCGCAGCGCCGCCTCGCGGTCCAGCCGGTTCTGTTCGGGATAAAGCGCCATCCCGCCCACCGTCCGCCCCGTCACCAGCCACGACAGCCCGACCCAGGGGTTGTAGCTGGCGACACGGGTCGCATCCGTCCCCGCCCCCACCGGCACGCCGGAGGCCAGCATGCGGGTGATCGGCGGGGTCGCGGCGGCGGCCTCAGCCCCGTAGCGTTCGGTGAACACCTCGCCTTGATAGCTCATCCGGTGCTGGACGGCGAGGCCGCCACCCAGCGCCGCGACCCGGTCGATGTTGCGCGCGCTGATCGTCTCGCAATGGTCGAACATCCAGTTCAGCCCATGGAAAGGCACATCCCGCGCCACGCGTTCGAACACGTCCAGCGCGCGGGAAATCGTCTGGTCATAGGTCGCGTGCATCCGCCATGGCCAACGGTTTTGGGCCAACAGCCGCACGACAGGCTCCAGATCGGTTTCCATGTCGGGCGGCATCTCTGGGCGTTCGACCCGGAAATCCTCGAAATCCGCCGCCGAATAGACCAGCATTTCTCCCGCGCCGTTGTGGCGGTAGAGATCGTCGCCTTGCCCCGGTGCGACCTGCCTCGACCAGGTCGCGAAGTCGTTCAGCTCTTCCTTCGGCTTCTGGGTGAACAGGTTGTAGGCGATCCGCAACGTCAGCTTGTCCTCGCCGTGCAGCTCTTCGATGATCGCATAATCGTCGGGGTAGTTCTGAAACCCGCCGCCCGCGTCGATCACCGAGGTGACGCCAAGGCTGTTGAGTTCGCGCATGAAGTGCCGGGTCGAGTTCTTCTGGTGGTCGCGCGACAGGCGCGGCCCCTTGGCCAGCGTGGCATACAGGATCATCGCATTAGGCTGGGCCAGCAGCAGTCCGGTCGGATTGCCGCGGGCATCGCGCACGATCTGGCCACCGGGGGGATTGGGCGTGTCCTTGGTATAGCCCACCGCCCGCAGCGCCGCGGCACTCAGGAGCGCGCGGTCGTACAGATGCAGTATGAACACCGGGGTGTCTGGCGCCGCCGCGTTCAGCTCGGCCAGCGTCGGCAGCCGTTTCTCGGCGAACTGGTGTTCGGTAAAGCCGCCGACCACCCGCACCCACTGCGGCGAGGGCGTGCGGGCGACCTGCGCCTGAAGCATCGCCATCGCGTCGGCGAGGCTCGGCACGCCGTCCCAGCGCAGTTCCATGTTGTAGTTCAGCCCGCCACGGATGACGTGGATGTGGCTGTCGATCAGCCCGGGGATCAGGCGACGCTGCCTGGCGTCGATCACCTTGGCATCGGGGGATGCGGCGGCGCGCACCACGGCCTCAGATCCCACGGCCATGAACACGCCGTCGCGGATCGCCACGGCCTGCGCGTGGGGCTTGCGGCGGTCGAGCGTCGTGACCTTGGCGTTGACGATGATCAGGTCGGACATGCGGGCTCTCCTCGGGTTAACGGCCGGACGCGTGACCGCACGCTGCGGCAGTTGAAGTTCAGGCGTCCGGGTCCGTTTTGCGGTTCCGGTCACGCAGCGATGTCGGCACCTGTTCGGGCTGGGCGGCGACAACGGCGGCCTCGGCGCTGTGATCCCCGATCAGCCGTTTCGCCAAGGGCACGGCCTGCTCGCCGATCAGGATGCCCAGCAATCCCGCCAGCGCGATCACCGGCGGCGCGGGGGAGCGCACGTTCATTAGGGCATAGATGACGCCCACGAGGATGCCGACAGCGAGGGAGACGAGGTAGGGTTTCATGGTCCTGCTCCTGAACGGATGATCCGTGCCGGCTTCGGGGCGCGGGAGGTCCCCCGAAGCCAGTCGGCCGGTTCACCCGGCCTTGCGCGCCGCTTCCTGGGCCCGCACGTAGCTTTCCATCACGGCGGCGTAATTGGGGGCGACCAGCGCATAAAGCTTTGCCAACTCCGCCGCCTCTGGCCGCGCCCAGGTGCGGTGCAGTTCGGACAGCAGCGCATTCGTTGAAGTCGGCTTGACGCCGCCCTGCACGAACCGAGCGAGCGAGGTTCGCGACGCCATCTCGCTGGGATCGCCCGACGCGTCGATGATCGCATAGACATCATAGCCGGCGACAACCGCGTCGAGCGCCGGGAACATCACGCAGACACTGGTCCAGACCCCTGCCATCACCAGCGTCTTGCGCCCGGTCTTCTCGACCGTCGCCACGAAATCGCCGTTGTCCCAGGCGTTCACCTCACCCTTGCGGGCCACATAGACCGCATGGGGCGCAAGCTGGTGGATCTCGGGCATCAACGGGCCGTTGGTGCCGTTGGGCTCTGATGCGGTGGTGATCACCGGGATGTTCAACAGCGTGCAGAGCTTCGCGATCATCTCGACATTCCGGCGCAGGTCGGCCACGGGAATGTCCTTCACCGTCTGAAACAAACCGGACTGGTGATCCAGCAGCAGGACCACCGTATCGGCCGGGTCCAACAGGGCAGCACCCCCGCCAGTTGCCAGGACACTCGATCTTGGAGTTGGGGTTTCAGGCATGGCATTTCTCCTGGAATGGTTAGCGACAGAGTGCGGAGTGATTTCCGAGTGAAGCACTTTTTCGAAGGCGGCGGCCGAGCTTGTCGATTGGCCTTCGCGAATACCTATCTGTTCTTCGACGTTCTGGCCGGTTTTGCGCCAACAGGTTCAGCCTGCCAGTGACCTGCATTCCAAACGAGTCAAACAGTGTTAATTGGTGTGAGGCACCGCTGCTGGAGTGGTTCGGGCTGGGCCGTTTCTGTTAAAGCCGTCACGCAACCTGGCCGACCGAGATCGGCCGCGCTATTGCACAAGATTCTGGTTTTCCGAAGATTCCCAGCGCAGTGCGACCAAGGGTCTGATTTTGTCGGTTGCAATATGTCGCACATGCCCTGAACGCCGCGTCATGGCTTTCGCGTTTCCACATGGCTTTTCGCGGCGTGTTCGGGGTGCGGCAGACTTCAACTCGTGGCGTCTGTCACAGTCGAATTTTCGGGGCGTCTCTCAGGGCTTCCAAAACTTGCGCGGCGATTAACGTGAATGAACAGCGCCTAACTCGCCTTGAACGCTCGGGAGCGTGATCATCGGCGCGTCAGATGGTGCACGAGAACGCGCACGTCTCCCTGCGCGGTGGATCGTGATGCAAGCTTGTCCCCCGTCCGCTCTGCATCAGCACCGTCTGACACCGTCTTCACGTAGGAGAGCCACGATGTCAGTCACCCCGTCGAAAATGAGAGCCGTTCACGTCGAAAGTCCGGGCGGACCGTTCCGTCTTGTTGATCTCGATCGGCCGACAGCAAAAGCCGGACAGGTAATGGTGAGGATTGAGGCCAGCGGGGTTAATCCCCTTGACCTCAAGATCCGGTCGGGCGCGGCCCCGCATGCTCGCCAGCCACTTCCAGCGGTTCTGGGCATGGATCTTGCAGGAACCGTTGCGGCGGTTGCATCCGACGTCGAGACCTTCCTACCGGGAGATCCGGTTTACGGAATGGTCGGCGGGGTTGGCGGGCTACAGGGCACCCTGGCTCAATTCGCCGCAGTCGATGTGGGGCTTTTGGCAAAGAAGCCGACCGCGCTGTCGATGAAGGAAGCCGCAAGCCTGCCGTTGGTGGCGATTACCGCGTGGGAGGGCCTTGTGGACCTGATGCATCTGCAGGGCGACGGGACGCTTTTGGTTCATGGCGGCGCGGGAGGCGTCGGTCACGTCGCCATCCAGCTGGCGCGCGCGTTTGGCGCCAGGGTCTATGCGACCGGTAGGCCGTCACAGGCCGGTGCCATTGCCGCACTCGGCGCGACGCCGATCGACCCCGAGGCGGTGAGCGTTGCCGAATATGTCGCCCGTCATACCGGCGGGAAAGGCTTCGATTTCATCCTGGACACGATCGGCGACGACGCACTCGACGCCGCGTTCGAGGCTGTGGCACAGGGCGGTCACGTGGTCAGTGCGCTTGGGCGCGGTCGCCACGTCCTTGCGCCGCTTTCGCTCAAGGGGGCCACCTACTCTGGTCTTTTCACCCTGCACCCCTTGCTTTCCGGGACAGGTCGCGCGCGTCACGGTCAAATCCTGGGCAAGATTGCTGATCTTGTGGACGCGGGCCAGCTGCGCCCGCGGGTCGATCCGCGCGAGTACCGTCTGGAGACTGTCGAAGATGCCCACCGCAGCCTCGCGCAGCGCGAGGCATCCGGCCGGATTGTCGTCTCGATCGCCTGAGCCAGCCGATCGCGAATGCCTGGGCAGGCGTTCCGGCGCCTTGCCCCGAACGTTTACCCATAATCCGGAGTTGCCCTGATGGATCCTTTCGTTGTCCAACCCTTGTTCAAACCCCTTGCTCTGGGTGGGCTAGCCCTTCGCAACCGCATCGTGATGGCACCCATGACCCGCCTTCGGTCCGACGCAGAAGGAGTGCCCGCGCCGTACATGCAGCGATATTATGCACAGCGCGCGGCTGCCGGGCTGATCGTGACGGAAAGCATCGCGGTCGCTCCCTACGGGGCAGGCTATCCGAACCTGCCCGGCCTGTTCGACCCAAGACAGATCGCGGCCTGGCACCAGATCACGCGTTCCGTGCACGCGGCGGGAGGACGGATTGCGGCGCAGCTTTGGCACGTCGGGCGGCCCCGAACGGAGGCGGAAGGACAGGGGCGCCAGCCAGGATGGGCGGCCGCGTCCGGCGTGCTGCCGCACGAGCTGTCGCGCCATGACATCGCATCCATGATCGATGGGTTCGCAAGCGGGGCGGAGGCGGCGCGACTGGCGGGCTTTGACGCGGTCGAGATCCACGGCGGCAACGGTTTCCTGCTGGACCGCATGTTGCGATCCGCCACCAATCACCGGGATGACCGCTATGGCGGTTCGTTGGAAAACCGTAGCGCCCTGCTGTTGGAGATCTCCGAGGCGGTGGCATCCTCAATCCCGGCAAATCGGGTGGGCATCCGGCTTTCCCCCAGTGCGACCGTGAATGGTCGTCTTGATCCTGAAGCGGAAACGATTTTCGCCGGTTTGCTAGACCGGCTGTCATCGCACGAGCTTGCCTATGTCCATGTCACACGAACCACCAGCGACGACCGGCGGCACGGCTCGGGACCGGGACTGGGTCTGGAATGGCTGCGCGGTCACTATGCTGGAGCGATGATCGGCGCCGGAGAGATCGGTCGTGACGAGGGGGCGGGCTTGATTTCCAAAGGAACGGTGGATGCGGTGGCGTTCGGGCGGCTTTTCCTTGCTAATCCTGATCTGCCGAACCGGATCCGACTGAACGCTTCTTTCAATAGGCCCGACGCCGAGACCTTTTATACGGCGGGAGAGGCGGGCCTGACCGATTATCCGGCACTGGATGGTTGAGCAGCCCGTCAAGGGCGTGGTCACGACGGCCTGCCCCGTTTCGACGCAGGATGGCAGATCGAAGCCGCTCCGGCGCTCGGGATCAACCTCGAAGTAGAATTCAAACCGATGGCCCGGATCGGGCAACTAGGCCATCTTGGCCAGACACTGCACCAAAAGCTCGGATGCCGAGTAGAAAGGGGAGTGGTCGGTCTCGATGGTGAAAACCGTCTCGCAAGGCAGGTCGGCCTGCATAAGGCGCTGCAGGTCCAGTGGTATCGCCCGGTCCTGCGTGCATTCGACGTAGATGCGCCTGACCGACCCGAAGCCCGAACCACTGAGGCGGAGGGGGGTCGTGAAAACGCCCGCAGGCTCAGGCGTGAGCAAGGACAGCGCCCGTTCGACCCAGGGCTTTTCCGTTGTGTTGTAGAACATCGGCCCCACGACATCGGGCTGCAGGGTGATGGTTCCGTTCTGCGGATTGATGACGAAACCGGCTTCGTGGTCGCGCGGCACTTTCTGCGCTGTGCTGGCAAGGCTTTCTCCCGATGGCACAAGAAATGCCGCCACATAGACCAGCGCGGCAATATGGTCCGGTACGCGTTCGGCGGCCTCGCTGATGACAATCCCGCCCCGGCTGTGGCCCACCAGAACCACCGGCCCGTGCTGTTCGCGGACCAGCCGGGCGATCTGATCCGCCCAGACCGACAGGGAAACGGTGGAGATCGGGGTGCGATCCGGGCCCATGCCGGCAAGATCGGGGGCCAGCACCTGATGGCCTTGCGCCGCAAGACGCGGCACGACACGTTCCCAGCACCAGCCCGCGTGCCACGCACCCGAGACCAGAATGTAAGTCGCCATGCGCTTCACCCTTTCCTGATTGAGACGGGAACGGTTTCTGTTGGCCCTTCCTTTCGTTCTGGGCCTGAAATCTACTGCAAAACGCCCGGGCGTGCGCGGATGTGTCGTCTAGGCGGAAGGGGGCCGTCTGTTCAGAAAGCTGCGGATCATCTCTGCAATCTCGACGGCATGGGTTTCGAGGGCAAAGTGTCCGGTTTCCAGAAGATGCACTTCGGCGTCAGGCACATCGCGCCGATAGGCCTCGGCTCCCGCAGGCAAAAAGAAGGGATCACTTCGGCGCCAGATCTTAAGCAGAGGCGGTCGGTGGTCGCGCAGATAGGTCTTGAAACCAGGATAAGCTGCGAGATTGGAGGCATCGTTGAGAAAAAGATCAAGCTGCACCTCGTCCGCGCCGGATCGTGCGAGACAGGCCATGTCGAGGGTGTAACCGTCTGGCGAGATTTGCGCTGTGTCGGTGACACCGTGGACATATTGGAACCGTGTCGTGTCCTAACTAAGAAGACCCCTCAATGCTGCGCGTTTTTCCTCGGCCAGGTCCGCCCAATAGGCCCGCAGAGGCGCGAAACGGTCCGACAGGCCTTCGTGATAGGCATTGCCGTTTTGACTGATGATCGCTGCAATCCGTTTTGGCCTGCTGGCGGCCATCCGCAGACCGACGGTGCCCCGTAGTCGAAGACTTAAAGCGCAAAACGCCGAAGTCCGATCACATCGGCAAATCGCCCCATCGTGGTGGGCAGTTGATCGAACGTATCGAGAAACGTTTCCCGCGACGACATGTTGGACTGACCGAAGCCTCGCATGTCCGGTGCGACAAGATGAAAGTCGCTATCAAGCAGCTGGATCAGGTCGCGAAACATGTGGCTGGCAGTGGGAAACCAGTGCAGCATCAGGACGGCGGTTTTCGACGGATTACCGGCCCGGCGAGAGAAGATTTTGACACCATCGACGTAGACGTAAAGATAGCTGAGCGTCATCGCATGGCTCCATGTTGGGATCGGGCGAACTGCGTGGCAGGTGCGTTCCTTGGAATAAGGGTCCGACCCAAACGGGCCGCAGTGCAAGACTCCGGCTCTTGAAGTGCAATCAGGACGCAGATCGGTGAACGTGACCAGATCCTGCGACACGCCGCCCGGTGGGACCAGTAAATCGCGGTGAAACTCCGTTGCCATGACTGCAATCGGAGGGCCGCATGCTGCGCGTCCGGCCGCGGTCACAATCCATCACTTAACACCGCTTAACTCGCGATTCTTCGGGGTCGCCTCATAATGTGTTCATCCGGGCAGCACTTGGCGCAAACCGATGCGGCCAGGGCTGCCCGGCCAGATTAACGCAGGAGTTTGACCATGCCCAACACTTCACCGCAGGGAAAGGCGCTGATTACCGGCGCGTCGTCAGGGATAGGGGCGATCTATGCGGATCGACTGGCCCGGCAGGGATATGACCTGATACTTGTCGCAAGGCGGTCGGATCACATGGAGCAGCTCGCCGTTGTCTTGCGTCTTTCAACGGGCCGACAAATCCAGACGGTGACCGCAGATCTGCTTGCGGGGGCTGACCTTGCAAGGGTCGAGGAAATCCTACGCACGGACATCGACATCACGATGCTGGTAAACAATGCCGGTGTCGGGGCGACGGCGTCGCTGCTCGCGTCGGATGTCGACGAGATGTCGCGCATGGTCACCCTGAACGTGACCGCTCTGATGCGGCTTTCTTATGCGGCGGTTCCGTCCTTTGTGGCACGCGGCCGGGGGACGATCGTCAATATTTCGTCCATCGTCGCCATCGCGCCCGAAGTGCTGAATGGTGTCTATGGGGGAACCAAGGCCTTTGTCTTCGCCTTTTCGAGATCGCTTCTGCACGAGTTTTCTGGCCGGGGCGTGCGGGTTCAGGTCGTCCTTCCGGGTGCGACGGAGACGAATTTTTGGTCGCTGGCAGGATTGCCCGTCGATCACCTTCCCAACGAGATCGTGATGCCCGCCGAAGAGATGGTCGACGCCGCTTTGACCGCTCTGGAACGGGGCGAGTTCGCAACGATCCCCTCGCTTCCGGATATCGCCGACTGGGAGGCTTACGAGCGGGCCAGGGAAACTCTTCTGCCCAAACTGTCGCTTGCAAAGGCCGCCGATCGGTTCGGCGTTTCGTCAGCCGTTCCGGCCTAGATTCCGGAAACCTGGAAGCCTGTTCTGCGGGTGCCGGTCGGCTCCAGCCTTGGCCGATACGGCCCGGCCGGCACCCCGCAAACGAAGTCGCCAACCTGAAACAGACCCCACCAAAAGAAGGAGACCTCTATCATGCAGACAGCAACATCAGCTTACGGCTATTCGCGACGGCGCGTGATGATGAGTGGACCGGCTGCGCTGCTTGCAGGCGCCGCATCCGGAGCACGCGCAGGACACGCGACCACCGCTGGTGCCAGCGACGCGCTGCATCATGCGGCAAGCGGCGTGGACGGCACGACGCGGAGTGGGACCGGCTATGTTACAACGGCGGACCGCGCAGACATCTACTACAAGGACTGGGGATCGGGGCAGCCCATCGTTTTCAGCCACGGCTGGCCGCTGACGGCGGATGATTGGGATGCCCAGATGATGTTCTTCGCCGAGCGGGGGTTTCGCGTCATCGCTCATGATCGGCGCGGGCATGGACGGTCGAGTCAGACCTGGGATGGTCACGACATGGATACCTATGCGGACGACTTGCGGACGCTTGTCCTCGCGCTTGACCTCGAGGACGCGATCCATGTCGGCCATTCGACCGGAGGCGGCGAAGTCACGCGCTATCTGGCGCGCCACGGAACGGACCGGGCGGCAAAGGCAGCACTGATCGGTGCGATCCCCCCGGTGATGATCCGCAAGAACAGCAATCCCGAAGGATTGCCCCGCAAGGTGTTCGACTCGTATCGTACAGCAATCCTTGCGGACCGCGCTCAGATGTATCGCGAAATTCCCGCCGGACCATTCTACGGGTTCAACCGGCCGGATGCCAATGTGAGCCAAGGCCTGATCGACAAATGGTGGCTGCAAGGCATGATGGGCAGCATCAAGGCCCATCATGACTGCATCGCGGTCTTCTCCGAAACCGACTTTACCTCCGATCTTCAGAAGATCGACATCCCGGTGTTCCTGATGCATGGCGACGACGATCAGGTGGTTCCCATCGCGGACTCAGCTATGAAAGCTATCAAATTGCTGAAACACGGCACTTTGAAGGTCTATCCGGCGCTGCCGCATGGGATGGCCACCACACATGCGGAGGTCATCAACGCCGATCTACTTGCGTTCATCCGGGGTGAACGGGTCCGGCTGTAAGGGCAGTCGGCAGTCAAGGACGTAGGTTAAGGGCCAATGACTGGCAGAACTGGAAATCTCCTCCTATTGGACGGAGGGGCGTCGTTCGACACCGGTCGCGCGACGCCGCCCCACCGTCGGCACAACCGAACTACACACGATATCGGGCCGGACTTGCCTTCTGGCCCGACACCGCACACCGTATTCTCCGTAAGCGAGGAGTCGAATAGAGAGAAGCAGGGTTTGGATCCTCCCACACCAGTCGGCGTCCTGTTCGGGCCCTTTCGCCTTGTCGAGACGGCACGACTTCTGGAGCGTGATGCACGGCCGGTCGAGATCGGAAGCCGCGCGTTCGACATCCTGGCGCTGCTGCTCGAGCGGTGCGGAACCGTCGTATCGAAGCGCGATCTGATGGCGCGGGGTTGGCCCGATCTGACCGTCGATGAGACCAGCCTTCGGGTTCAGATAACCGGGCTGCGCAAGGTTCTGGGGGATGGTGTGGACGGCGCGCGCTACATCGCCAACCTGCCGGGTCGTGGCTATTGTTTCGTAGCACCCGTCCGGGTCGAACAGCCGGCACCCTCGCCTGAGTTTCAATTTCCCCAAGCAACTTCGGGTCAGGATCGCGCACGCCAGGCGCGGCATATCGTCGGGCGAGAGGACGTCGTCAGACGGATCGAGTTCTTCCTTCACACCTATCGCTTCGTCACCATCCATGGTCCGGGCGGAATGGGAAAGACGACCGTCGCGAAGGCGGTCGTTGCCGCGACCAGTGGGGCGTTCGAAAGCAATGTCGTCTTCCTTGATATCGGCGCAATCACCGATCCGGCGCTGCTGGCGTCTGCCTTGGCCTCGGCCCTTGGACTGATGGTGCATGATGAGAACCTTCAACCACAGATCATCGGCATGCTGCGAGAACGGCGTGCGCTGATCGTCTTTGACAGCTGTGAACATGCCATCCGGCAGGTCGCGGAACTTGCCGAGGCGATCCACCGTGAAGCGCCCGGGGTCAGTCTGCTGGTCACCAGCCGCGAACCGCTGCGGGTTGCGGGAGAGCGGGTCGTTCAGCTAGCCGCCCTCGCGCTTCCGCCGCGCGACCGTGGGTTGGCCATGTCGCAGGTTATGCAGTTTTCGGCGGCTGAACTTTTTGCGGAACGGGCATTTGCCGCCGGCCTACCGGCTGATCTGACCGAGGCGGACATCGCGACCTTGGTCGAGATCTGTCATGCACTGGACGGAATTCCCTTAGCCATAGAGATTGCCGCAAGCCGGTCTGGCCGCCACGGCCTTGCGGAAACGGCCCAACTGCTCGACGGAACGTTTCGGCTTTTGTGGCAGGGTCAAAGGTCTGCCGTTGCGCGGCATCAGACGCTGCATGCGACGCTTGATTGGAGCTACAATCTTCTGTCGCAAGAAGAACAGTCCGCCCTGCAATGGCTTTCGGTCTTTGCCTCGCGCTTTTCCCGCGACGCCGCTGCCGCGATCGCCCTGACCGAGCCGGAACATGCGCATCGCGTTCTTGATGATCTTGTCGCAAAATCCATGGTCAGCATCGAGTTCGAAAACCGGACGGCGCGCTACAGGCTGCTAGACACCACGCGCGCCTATGCCGCCCCGCGCCTGCAGGCAACGGAGGATGAAGCGACGATCCGATTGCGCCACCTTCAGCATGTCAGCGGTGCGCTTTCGCGGGTCCAGACGTCGGAACAGCCCGGCCAACCACCCGATCCCGTCAGCTACATCGACCTTCTCGCCGAGTTGCGCGCGGCGCTTGCATGGTCCTTCGGACACGCGGGTCACGAAAACGCCGCCCTGCAGCTTGTCGCGCGGGCGACCCCGTTCTTTTTCAAACTGCAACTCTTCGACGAGTCCTGCCGTTGGCTCGAACGCGCCCTTGCTCTCATCGATTCCAACGGACGCGACGGGGCCGAGGAGATGCAGATCGAAGGGGCCTACGGGATGGCCCTGATGCTGACCCAAGCCAACAGTATCCGCGCGCAACTGGCCTTTGAACGCGCGACGGACACGGCGGAACGGCTGGAAGATTGGGAAACGGCGTTTCAGCTGAATGTCCAGCGTCAGATCCTTCACCGACGCATCGGAGAATACAACCGGATCCATCCTTTGACGGACAAGGCAGAATTCTACGCTGACCAGTTGGATGACCACGGCGCAAGGGCGAGTGCGCGGCTGCTGCGCGGGGCGGCGCACGCAATTTGCGGCAATCAGATACAGGCAGAACTGATCCTGCGGGAAGCGTGGCAACACCAGCAGGTCCACCCGATTTCACCGCAGCAATTCAGCTACGCGGGCGACGCTCAGATCCCGCTTTCCCTGACGCTTTGGCTGCGCGGCTTTCCAGATCAGGCCGCACAAGCTGCAAGAAACATCAGTGAGGATTCGGGGGATGTGCTGTTCACCTGCCTTGCCCGATCATGGGCCGCGACAGTGATGCACACGATGGGCGAAGGTCTGGCCGCCCTGCAGCTGGCGGCCAAGGTGCGCCACGCTGCCGACCGCCATGTGCTGAGGCCTTATCAAGCCGTTGCAACGGGCTTTGAAGCAGAGTCCCTGCTGCAGAAAGGCGACGTGGCCGACGCGGTTCAGGCCTTCCAGAACGCCGTCCTGCAACTGAAGGACGCTCGCTATGGTCTTTATGAATCCGTCTTTTCGAGGTCGTTGACGATTGCCCTGCTGGAAGCTGGAGACGTTTTCGCCGCCGAGCAGGTCGTGCTTGACCACCTTGTTCGGATCGAAGGGATTGGTTGTTCATACGATCATGCCGAGTGGCTGCGCATGAAGGCACTGGTTGAATTGCAGTCGGGGCGGCGCAACGCCTCCGAAACCACGCTGCGCCGTTCGATTGCGCTGGCCACCGAACAAGGGGCCATGGCTTGGGCGCTACGATCCGCGACAAGTCTCGCCCGCCTTCTGATGGCGCAAGATGGATACAAGCATGCAGCGACCGAACTCACGCCCATCTTTTCGTCCTACACAGAAGGGTTTGCGACACAGGATCTGATCTTGGCCAATGAGCTATTGGCGGAGTTGGGGCCCCGGAGATGAAACATGAGCGGAGCGTGACAGTCGTTCGCCTTTTGGCGTCTTCGTTCATGGACTGTGCAAGGCCCAGATCATCATCCACAGTGATCATCTGTGGTGGCGAATGGCGTTGAGCGCAGGCTACGGGTCCCGTTAGCTGCAGGTCGAGGCATCAGACCCGAGTCTGGAACCGGGTCCGCCGATGCAGTATTCTTGAGTAAACTCCACAGGCCCGTCGTGCCCGCATCATCCTTTGACTCTGTCTGCGCTTGGCGCAAACTGGCGCAGATGAAGCGTCTTGCAAATCACCGCCTGCACCGGGCCTGTGCCGGGTTGCCCCGACCGACTATGCTGCGCCCGCAGCGGGTTTTTCCCGTCGATCAGGGCCACGCTGATCCACATTGATTGACCGCTTCCACATCAACGCAATGCAGGGTTACCAGCTTGATCTTGCCGCGCCGGGCGTTTCATCTGAACGTCAGCTCTTGTGAAATGCTGCGAGCGCACTGCCGCGCCTGCGTCGGTCGGCAAACCGCCCGCATGGGTCATTCAATTTCGGACTGGGTTAATGTCCTTCAGATCGATGGTCGCCAAGTCTGGAAAGGTGGTGGCCTGCGGTCATGGGTAGAGCGACCACGGTTGATATGGTCACAATGGTGGCTTACAGTAGATAAGTTTAGGCCGGCTAAGCTGTTGAAATCGATAGGGTGAAGCGCGATAGGGTGATCTCCTCCTCGGCTCCACTATACCACCGATCATGAGATGGCAGGGCAGATTGCCGGGGTCGGTTGATTCCGGCTAATTGGTTTCGCGGTCCCAGAAACCCGCCGAGCGGTCATTCCACGTCTGACGTTTTCGGCGCGCCGTCCAGACGCGCAGGTCGACCATCGCCTTTACGCTGGCCGCCAGAGCGATCACGCAGAGCGCGATCTTCGAGATGGGTTCCATCGTGCCGTCGATCAGCCAGGCATGCACGACGCTGCCCACGACGATTATCGCTGCCAGGGCCGTGTGGATCATGCGCCAGACATGGGCCGGCAGGTGCAGGCGACGTCGGAACGCCACCACGGCGGCAGTAGCAAACAGCGCCCACATCGACAGGACGCCCCAAACCGCGAAGGGGGCAGGCGATGCGAACAGCAGCGCGTCAACCACATCCGGCGGGCTTGTAATCCAGAGACCCGCGACATGCAGCACGACCGCCGCGACAAGGCCTGTCCCGATGGCCCGGTGCAGATTCCGCCGTCGCCGGGCCGAAAGGCCCGGCAGATAGCCACCCGCCAGCAGCGGCTGGAGAGGCATGACAGCAAGGGCCAGGACCCCTGCGATCCCCGCCGCGATATAGACGGGATCGCGCCAGGCGAGCAGCGGACTTGCGACCGACGCCGCGACCGGAACACTGACGGCCACCGTGATGACTGCCCAGACAAGGATGGCCCGCGCCCGGCTGTGCGGCATGCTCATCAGGCGGGCTGCAGGACGAAATCCGCGCTCAGGCTCGTGTCGTTGGGGCTGCCCATGACAGGACGGAGGAACACCGTTTCGAAGGCCTCATCGTCATAGGCGAGATGGCCGTGAGCCTGCCCGAAAGCCGGGACGATCTGCGGCATCTCAAGGCGGAACACGCCGTTCGCGTCGGTCAGGGTCGCACCGTGGCTGTGGGGGTCCCGCTCGTGCCCCTCGGTCGTGTGCGCCCAGATCTGAATGCGGATGCCAGCAAGCGGCGCTCCGTCGCCCGCACGGCGCACCGTGCCCGACATCCAGAAGCCACCGCCGCCGATCCGCTCGACGATCGGGGCGCCGGGCAGGTAGTTATTGGACCCGCCGCGCATCGAGGGCGTCGGGGGCAAGGTCTGCGCGCGGGCGGGCAGGACAAGACCGCCCATCGCCGCGGCGACAAGGACGCCCGTGACGGCCAGAACGCTGCGACGGGTGGTGTGGACTTTGGTCATTCGGCATCCTCGCTTCAACACAATGCCGGTTGAAGATAGCGTCGATCGCACCGATCCCGAAGCGGCTCGACGCCCACATCTGGTCAAGCGCGCTCACAGGACGGTGAGCTTCGGGCACGCAAAGAGGTTGCCGCCGTCTCTGTTGCGCCCCGGACCGCCCGAAGGCATGGTGTGGCGCAGTCTGTGCAGGGGGTGATCCGTGGGTCCGAACGAGTTTCTTGGCGGCAATGCCGTGCTGCTTGCCATCGCGGCCTTTCTTATCCTGTCGATCTTCCTCGGCGTCAGGATCGTCCCGCAAAGCGAGAAGCATGTGGTGGAGCGGTTCGGTCGGCTGTCGAAGGTGCTGGGGCCGGGGATCAACTTCATCGTGCCGTTCCTCGACCGCGTGGCGCACCGGATCAGTATCCTCGAGCGTCAGTTGCCTGCTGCTAGCCAGGATGCGATCACGGCCGACAACGTGCTGGTCAAGGTCGAGACGAGCGTCTTCTACCGCATCACCGAGCCGGAAAAGACGGTCTACCGCATCCGCGATGTCGACGGGGCCATCGCCACGACCGTGGCGGGCATCGTGCGAAGCGAGATCGGCAAGCTCGAGCTCGATCAGGTTCAATCGAACCGCGCCGACCTGATCCTGAAGGTGCGAGAGCAGGTCGCCGTTATGGTGGACGACTGGGGCATCGAGGTGACGCGTGCCGAGATCCTCGACGTGAACCTCGACGAGGCGACGCGCGCCGCGATGCTGCAGCAGTTGAATGCCGAACGCGCCCGTCGTGCGCAGGTGACCGAGGCCGAGGGCAAGAAGCGAGCCGTGGAGCTGAATGCCGATGCCGAGCTTTACGCCGCCGAGCAGGAGGCGAAGGCCCGTCGCGTTCTGGCCGATGCCGAAGCCTATGCGACCGGCGTGATCGCCGAGGCAATCAAGGAGAACGGGATCGAGGCCGCGCAGTACCAGGTCGCGCTGAAGCAGGTCGAGGCGCTGACGGCGGTAGGGCAGGGTGCGGGCAAGCAGACGATCATCGTGCCTGCCCAGGCGCTCGACGCCTTCGGCGATGCGTTCAGGATGCTGAAGGGACGCAGCTGATGGCCGGGGAATGGTGGATCTGGGTGGTGGCCGGACTGGTCCTCGCGATCATCGAGGTCATCATTCCCGGCTACATCTTTGCAGGTTTCGCCGTCGCCTCGATCCTGACGGGCGGGGTGATCTGGCTTGGGCTGCTGGGCGGCAGCCTTCCGGTCGCACTGGCGGTCTTTGCCGTGATCTCGGTCATCTCGTGGGCGCTGCTGCGCGCCCTGTTCGGTCGGAACCTCGGCGAGGTAAAGCGCTGGGACCGCGACATCAACGACTGAGCCCTGCCGCGGGCCCAAGCCAAGATCAGGGCGCGCGGTCACCAAGCGACTCTAGGATCGCCTCGGCTGCCGCCCTGGGATCGGGCGCGGCCCAGATCGGGCGGCCGACGACGATGTGATCTGCGCCCCAGCGGATCGCTTCGGCGGGGGTCGCTGTCCGCTTCTGGTCGCCCGCCGCTGCCGCGACGGGGCGCACGCCCGGGGTCACGATCAACTTGCCTTGCGCTTCGGTCAGGGCCCGGATCGCAGTCGCCTCGTTCGGGCTGGCGATCACCCCGTCGGCACCCGCAACAAAGGCCCGCCGCGCCCGTTCGACCGTGATCTCGGCAAGGTCGCCCGCCTGCAGCATGTTCGCATCGAGGTCTGCCCGGTCCAGCGAGGTCAGGATCGTCACGGCAAGGATGCGCGTGGCGCTTCCGGCGCTGCCCTCGCGGGCTGCCCGGACGACCTGAGGATCGCCGTGGACGGTCAGGAAGTCCGGCTCGTATCGGACGATGCCGCGCACCGCAGCCTCGACCGTCGCGCCGATGTCGAAGAGCTTCATGTCGAGAAAGACGCGTTTGCCCTGCTCGTGCTTCAGATCGTTGGCAAGGGCGAGTCCGCCGCCCGTCAGCATGCCGAGACCGATCTTGTAGAACGAGACGGCGGACCCGAGCCGCGCCGCGAGGTCGAGGCCTTGGACGACGTTCGGCACATCCAGCGCCACGATCAATCGGTCATCAGGCACGGCCATCCCTTCCGCTTGGAAGCGGCCTGATGCGGCGGCGGGCGGAGTCTGTCAAGCGGTTGACTTCGACCGGCCTGGCCGCTGTGCTTCGGGCGGGGGGATAGCGATGCGAAGCCTGCTCAGGATTTATGACCTTGCATCGGGCCGCTCGCACACGGTGCTGGAAGCCGATGTGCTGATCGAGGCGCCGAACTGGCATCCCGCTGGTTGGCTTCTGGTCAACGGTGGCGGGCGGCTGTGGCGGGTGCCGCTCGACCGGCCCGAACTGCTGCCGATAGCGACCGGTTCGCGGCTGCGCTGCAATAACGATCATGGCTTTTCGGCAGACGGGACACGCATCTTCCTGACGTGCCACACGGATCAAGGGGCCGAGATCTTTTCCATGCCGTTGGATGGGGGTGAGCCTCGTCCGGTCACCGCCGAGGCGCCCAGCTGGTGGCACTGTGCGACGCCTGACGGCCGGGGGATCGTCTACGCCTCGGCCCGAGAAGGATCGCGGCGGGTCGTCGATCTGCGCGCCTGTGCTGTCGACGGCGGCCCCGAGCGGCAGCTGACCTTTGGCGAGGGGCACAGCGATGGCCCCGACATCTCGCCAGACGGAGAGTGGATCTGGTACAACTCGGACCGCACCGGCCATGCCCAGATCTGGCGCGTGCGGCCTGACGGAACGGGACATGAGCAGGTGTTCGCGGACCGCTTCGTCAACTGGTTCCCGCATCCGTCGCCCTGCGGGCAATGGGTGCTCTACCTGGCCTATCCTGCGGGCACCGAGGGGCATCCACGCAACCTGCCCGTTGCACTTCGGATGCTGGCGACGGGCGGCGGCCTGCCCGTGACGGTTGCCGAGTTCGTGGGCGGGCAGGGGACGATCAACGTCCCGTGCTGGTCGGCGGATGGAACAAGTTTCGCCTATGTCGAGTCCAGGATCGAAAGCGGCTGATCCTACCCGGCACGGGTAATCCCGGCGCTGTTTGCACATGCTTCTGCATGGCGACGGAACAGCTTGCCGGATCGTTCGTTCATGTGGGTCACCATCGTTGTCGGGCATGAGCGTGAATTCAGTTCCTCATCGGCCGGCCGTCAGTCGGCCCAGGCGCGTCCTCGTCGTCGAGGACGAGGCAATCATCGCGCTCGAGCTTGCCTACACGCTCGAGGAGGCGGGTTACGAGGTCGTGGGACCTGCCATGTCCATTGCGCGGGCGCTGGCATTGATCGAGGCAAGCCAGCCGGATGCCGCCGTGCTCGACGTGAACGTGCGAAGCGAGAAGATCACCAAGGTCGCAAGGAAGTTGAGATCCTTGGGGGTTCCGTTCGTGCTGACCTCGGCTTATGGCCCCGCCGGGATTCCGGCTGACCCTGCGTTCGATCAGACGGTCAATATCGGCAAGCCGACGGACCGGCATCGCCTTCTTGCAGCGCTTGACGAAATGCCAGTGCCGGACCCTTTACCGCCGCAGCCGGAGGCCGACTGAGCGCCGGGCGTCAGTCGGCGTGCAGGGCGAGGCCGTCGATCTTGCGCTCGATCAAGTCAAGTTCGCGCAGGTAAGCCGGGCTTTCGATGTCGCCGAATCGCGCCGTGAAGTCGGCCCGGCTCATCGCACCAGGCACATCGTCGAAGGAGGGGATGATGTCTCGCTCGGTCCGGATGCGCGCGATGGCGGCAGGCCAGTCCTCGATACTCGTTGCCATGAAGAGGTCGGCCAGGCGAATCCCCGACGCATTGGCGGCGAGGTCCGTGAAATCGAAGCCGCTGCCGCCTGCAAGCGAATCGTGCAACTCCTTGAACTCGCCGATCGAGCCAGAGAAGCCCCGGTTGCTGGCGGCCTGAATCGCCGCGGCGGTCGTGAAATGCCTCCGCGAATCGATCCGCCCATTCAGCGTCAAGCGGCTGCAATCCGCGCGCCAGGTGCGCGCGTCCTCCGCCTCGACACCCGCCAAGCGTCCGACCAGCAGGGTGAAATCCCGCGCCCCGCAGGCCCGCGCCAGCCCGAACATTGCCGCCGTGAAGTCGTTCGGCAGTGACGCGGCGGTCGCATCGGCTAGGGCCGCCTCGAGCGCGAAGACAAGGTGAGGCAGATAGCTGCCTTGGGTGGAAAGCCGCCCGTCCTCAAGCGCGTCGCGGATCTGGACATAGTAGCGGTCTATCTGCTCGGGGCTTGGCATGGCTTCGTCGCGCAGGGCGCCGAAGATGCCTTGGGCGACCTCGCCCCGGCCCGCGTCGTCAAGCCTGAGTGCGAACACAAGGTCCGAGCCGTCGATCGCCATGGCCGACGCGCTGTCGAGGATCGTGTCGCCCGCCCGGTTGCCGAGAAGAATGTTCGCCCCGATCCTACCCGCGGCCAGCGCGAAGCCCGAAGAGATCTCGCGCCCGCCCAACCGGACGGCTCCGAATGTCAGCCGCTCGTCGAAGGAGGGGACGCTCGCCTGGACATTAAGCCAGCGCGTCCCGCCGATCCACGGCACGGGCACGGCGGCCTCGCCCATCACCACGTCGCCCTCGATCCGCGCCGAAGCCCGGAGGCCGGGCAGGAACCTTGCGCCGAGCCGCATCGTGCTTTGCAGGTCCGAGATCGGCAGTACCACCGTTTCGACCCCGTCGAGAGGCCCGTTCGATGCGGCCCGCACCTTGTGGTAGAAGTCGCGCGTCGCCTTGACGTCCTCGGGCGTGGGCGGGGCCATTTCGGTCACGGCGGGTGCGGGTTGAAGCACGATCTGGCCCAGTGCGAAGACCGAAGCCAGCGCGATGACGGCGAGCATGGCGATCATGCGAAAGAAGCGGAACATCGGCCCTGCCGGATTGTGAAAGGCCACAGGCTTGGGCCTGTCGCAGGTCAATGTCCAGATGGGGCAAACCCTTCTGGACGTCCGATTTGCGAATCTGGCGGCCATCCGCTGTGGCAATCTTGCACCGGCCCCGCTGCGCTCCCATCTCGAGGGCGAGGCCGGAAGGGGCGTGCCCGAACATGGGGCGCCCCGGAGCCGGTGCTGGAAAAGGAGAAAGACCGATGAACCTCGAGAAGTTCACGGAGCGGTCGCGCGGTTTTCTGCAGGCAGCCCAGACCATCGCGATGCGCGAAACCCATCAGAGGCTGATGCCCGAGCATCTTCTGAAAGCCTTCATGGATGACGACGAGGGTCTGTCGAGCAACCTGATCCGCCGTGCCGGCGGCGATCCGGCCCGCGTGCTTGAAGCGGTCGATCAGGCGATGTCCCGTCTTCCGCGCGTGACCGGCGATGCACAGCCGATGACCGACAGCGCGCTCGTGCGGGTGCTGGACGAGGCCGAGCGGGTCGCAACGAAGGCTGGGGACAGCTTTGTGCCGGTTGAGCGCATCCTCATGGCACTGACGATGGTGCCGAGCCGGGCAAAGGACGCGCTCGACGCGGGTGCCGTCACGGCGGCCAAGCTGAACACGGCGATCAACGACATCCGCAAGGGGCGCACGGCCGACAGTGCGAGTGCCGAGCAGGGCTACGACGCCTTGAAGAAATACGCGCGCGACCTGACCGAGGCCGCCGAGCAAGGCAAGATTGACCCGATCATCGGGCGCGACGACGAGATTCGCCGTGCCATGCAGGTGCTGTCGCGCCGCACGAAAAACAACCCGGTCCTGATCGGCGAGCCGGGGGTCGGCAAGACCGCCATCGCCGAGGGCCTCGCGTTGCGGATCATCGACGGCGACGTCCCGGAATCGCTGAAGAACAAGCGGCTGATGGCGTTGGACATGGGCGCGCTGATCGCAGGTGCCAAATATCGCGGAGAGTTCGAAGAGCGGCTGAAGGCTGTGTTGTCGGAAGTGACTGCTGCCTCGGGCGAGGTCATCCTGTTCATCGACGAGATGCACACGCTGGTTGGCGCGGGCAAGGCGGACGGGGCGATGGACGCGGCCAACCTGATCAAGCCGGCCCTTGCGCGGGGCGAATTGCACTGCATCGGAGCCACCACGCTCGACGAATACCGCAAGTATGTCGAGAAGGACGCGGCCCTCGCGCGCCGGTTCCAGCCGGTAATGGTGAGCGAACCGACGGTCGAGGACACGATCAGCATCCTGCGCGGCATCAAGGAAAAGTACGAACTGCACCACGGGGTGCGGATCTCGGACAGCGCCTTGGTGGCGGCGGCGACGCTGAGCCATCGCTACATCACCGACCGCTTCCTGCCGGACAAGGCGATCGACCTTGTCGACGAGGCCGCGTCACGGTTGCGGATGGAGGTCGATTCGAAGCCGGAAGAGCTGGACGCGCTGGATCGCCAGATCCTTCAGGGCCAGATCGAGGCCGAGGCGCTCAAGAAGGAAGACGATGCGGCGTCGAAGGACCGGCTCGAGAAACTGACGAAAGAGCTGTCGGAGTTGACCCAGCGTTCGGCCGAGATGACGGCCAAGTGGCAGGACGAGCGCGACAAGCTGAAAGCGGCGCGCGACATCAAGGAGGCGCTGGACAAGGCGCGAGCCGAACTGGACCAGGCCAAGCGCGAGGGCAACCTCGGTCGTGCGGGCGAGTTGTCCTACGGCATCATTCCAGGCCTCGAGAAGAAGCTGGTCGAGGCCGAGGCACGGGAGGGTGACCTGCTGGTGTCCGAGGCCGTCTGGCCCGAGCAGATCGCCGAAGTGGTGGAACGCTGGACCGGTATCCCGACCAGCCGGATGCTGGAAGGCGAGCGCGAAAAGCTGCTGCGGATGGAAGAGGAGCTGGGCAAGCGCGTGATCGGGCAGCGGCAGGCGTTAAGGGCTGTGGCCAATGCCGTGCGGCGTGCGA
This sequence comes from Rhodobacterales bacterium, assembly GCA_031425325.1. Lineage (GTDB taxonomy): Bacteria > Pseudomonadota > Alphaproteobacteria > Rhodobacterales > Rhodobacteraceae > Aliitabrizicola. The sequence continues at coordinate 24,253 of JANPJD010000251.1, forward strand.
GGGCGGGCCTGAACGACGAGAATCGTCCGCTGGGGTCGTTCCTGTTCCTCGGTCCGACCGGCGTTGGCAAGACCGAGTTGACCAAGGCGGTGGCCGAGTACCTGTTCGACGACGATCAGGCGATGGTGCGGATCGACATGAGCGAATTCATGGAGAAGCACGCGGTGTCGCGGCTGATCGGTGCGCCGCCGGGCTATGTCGGCTACGACGAGGGTGGTGTGCTGACCGAGGCGGTCCGGCGGCGGCCCTATCAGGTGATCCTGTTCGACGAGGTCGAGAAGGCGCACCCGGACGTGTTCAACGTCCTGTTGCAGGTGCTTGATGACGGGCGGCTGACAGATGGCCAGGGCCGCACGGTCGATTTCAAGCAGACGCTGATCGTGCTGACATCGAACCTCGGTGCCCGTGCACTAAGCCAGTTGCCCGAAGGCGCCGATCCCGGCCCGGCGCGGCAAGAGGTGATGGAGGCGGTCCGTTCGCACTTCAAGCCCGAGTTCCTGAACCGTCTCGACGATCAGATCATCTTCGACCGGTTGGCGAGGACGGACATGGTGGACATCGTCGCGATCCAGTTGCGACAGCTGGAGCGGCGTCTTGCCGGGCGGCAGATCACGCTCAACATCGACGCGGAAGCGAAAGCTTGGCTGGCGGACAAGGGCTATGATCCCGTCTACGGCGCGCGGCCCTTGAAGCGGACGATCCAGCGCAACCTTCAAGACCCGTTGGCGGAGATGATCCTGTCCGGGACCGTGACCGACGGAACGACGGTACCGGTAACTTCCGGCCCGGACGGCCTTGTCATCAACGGGCGGCCTGCAACAGTCCAGCGCGACCGCCCGCAGGACATGGTCGTGCACTGATGCGGAAAGGGCGGAAAGGCGCATGCCTTTCCGCCCGACCTGTCAGTTCGGCAGCAGAACTCGGTCGATCACATGGATCACACCGTTCGAGGCGATGATATCCGCCTGCGTCACGTTCGAGCGGTTCACCCGCACGCCGTTGCGACCGTCAACGTGGACGGTGCCGCCCTGCACGGTGGCGACATCCTGGCGGGTGCCTGCCAGTTGGTCCGAGGTGACCGCCCCCGGCACGACGTGATAGGTCAGGATCGACACGAGCTGATCCTTGTTCTCGGGCTTCAGCAGGTTTTCGACGGTGCCCGCAGGCAGGGCGGCGAAGGCAGCGTCAGTGGGTGCGAAGACCGTGAACGGCCCCGGTCCCTGCAAGGTCTCGACCAGTCCGGCCGCCGAGACGGCTGCGACGAGCGTGCTGAACTGCGCGTTCGACGAAGCGATCTCGACGATGTCGGGCTGGGTCGTGACTGGTGTGCAGGCGGCGATTCCGAAGGCGGCAGTGGTCGCGGCGGCAAGCGTCAGGAAGGTGCGTTTGTTCATCCGTGGTACTCCATGATGAATGGGAATCGGGGCGGCCCTTTCCGGCCGCCCCGCTTTGCCGTCACTGGGGCGGCAGGATCACCGCGTCGATGACGTGGATGACGCCGTTCGATGCCACAACGTCGGGCGTCGAGATGGCAGCGCCGTTCACCTTCGGCCCGCCCTCGAGCGTGATCGTCACGTTGCCGCCCTGAACGGTGGCGGCCGTCAGGCCTTCGCTCAGATCCGTCGACATGACGGTGCCCGGGACGACGTGGTACGTCAGGATGGAAACGAGCTGGTCCTTGTTCTCGGGCAGCAGCAGGTTTTCGACCGTCCCGGCGGGCAGGGCCGCAAACGCGGCATCGGTCGGGGCGAAAACGGTGAACGGCCCGGGGCCCTTCAGCGTTTCGACAAGCCCGGCTGCCTGAACAGCGGCGACGAGCGTGGTGAAGCTGCCCGCGGCGACGGCGGTATCGACGATGTCGGCCTCCTGCGCGAAGGCAGGTGCAGACAGGGCCGTCGCGGCGGTCAGCGCAAGAAAGGTCCGGCGGATCATGTGGTCTCTCCCGTAAGGTTAGCCAGTTGTCTGGCGTGGGGGAAACGAACGCCGCTGCCCGCCGGATGACAGGCAAAAGGACGTCAGGCGGCCTTGATCAACGGCTGCTCTGCGCTAAGCCACGTGTGCGCCCCGCTTCCAGTCAAGTTGACGTGAGGCGATTTGACGTATCGTGAATGATATTCCCGCCCGGGCTCCACCGCTCGTGAGAAAAGTTGGCTTTTCTGATGGGCGGATGCACATCACACTTGGTTTTGAATAACTTCGCGAGGATCGCCATGGACAAGCCCGGCGTTGCGCTGACCCGGACTGACGTGACCCCCCGATCGCTTTGGCTGAACAGACGGAAACTGATCGCAGGTGCGGGGATGATGGCTGTCGCAGGTCCGGCTTCGGCAGGCCTTGTGACAGTGACCAGCCGCTATTCGACGACCGAGACCCCGAACAGCCTCGAGGACATTAAGACGTACAACAACTTCTACGAGTTCGGCTGGGACAAGACCGACCCTGCCCGCCTTGCCGGTGCCCTGACGACCTCGCCTTGGGCGATCCAGATCGACGGGCTGGTCGACAACCCTGGAAGCTACCCGCTCGAGACACTGCTTGAGGGCATCACGCTTGAAGAGCGAATCTACCGGTTCCGTTGTGTCGAGGCCTGGTCGATGGTGGTGCCTTGGGTCGGGTTCGAACTCTCGCAGCTTCTTTCCCGTGTCGGGGTAAAGCCCGCCGCACGTTTCGTCGCGTTCGAGACGCTGGTGCGGCCCGAGGAGATGCCGGGACAACTGGGCGGTTCGATCGACTGGCCGTACCGCGAGGGCCTGCGCCTTGACGAGGCCATGCATCCGCTGACGATCCTCGCGACCGGGCTTTATGGAGAGCCGATGCCGAACCAGAACGGTGCTCCGATCCGGCTGGTGGTTCCGTGGAAGTACGGGTTCAAGTCGATCAAGAGCATCGTCAGGATCACGCTGATGGAAACGATGCCGGTCACGACCTGGAATACCCTGCAGCCTTCCGAATACGGCTTCTATGCGAACGTGAACCCGCAGGTCGACCATCCGCGATGGAGCCAGGCGAGCGAGCGGCGGGTAGGCGCCGGCCTGTTTGCAGGCCGCGTCGACACGCTGATGTTCAACGGCTACGCCGATGAAGTCGCGGGGCTTTATGCCGGCATGGACCTTGCGCGCGATTTTTGATGGGCGCGGTGGGCCGACTGAACGCCTTTGCACGCGCTGTGCCCCGGCCGGTGGTCTATCTGGTCGGGCTCGTGCCCCTTGCGTTCCTTTTGACGGCTGCGGTCGGGGATGGCCTCGGCGTCGATCCGGTCAAGGAGCTTGAGCAGCGCCTCGGCCTGCTAAGCCTTCAGTTCCTGTTGGCAGGGCTGGCAATAACCCCTTTGCGGCGGCTGACCGGCCTCAATCTTGTCGGATGGCGCCGCCCGATCGGCCTTCTGGCCTTCGGATATGTGGTTCTTCATCTGCTGACCTGGATCTTTCTCGATCTGGGGATGCGGTGGGGACAGATCGGCGCCGATCTGGTGAAGCGTCCATTCATCTTTGTTGGCATGCTTGGCTTCGTTGCCCTGCTACCGCTGGCGCTGACTTCGAACGACTGGTCGATCCGCCGACTCGGCCCGGTTGCTTGGAGACGGCTGCATCAGCTGACCTATGTAGCGGTGCTTCTGGGGGTCCTTCATTATCTGCTGTTGGTCAAGGTCTGGTCTGCCGAACCCCTTGTCTATGCGGGGGCGGCGCTCGCTCTCGTCGGTGCCCGCCTTGTCTGGCTGGGTCCGGCGCGGCGATCCGGGGCGGTGTAGCGGCAGGTCGGTCGGGCAGTTCGTGGCGTCGTGAAGAATTCGTGACGCTTGTGCTTTTTTCCTCTTGCAGCATCCGAGATCAGTTCGTAGACACCCCTCACCGAAAGGGACGGCGCGCGGAAACGCGGTTGGATCGGTCGGAGCGGATGCGAAAGCAGATGCGAAACCTCGGAGATATGTACGCAGGCATGCGTCAGGAAACTGGCGCTGTCGGCTTGATTGTCTCTGGCGTGCTCTTTGAGACTGTTGGTTATGAAGGGATATGCGGGCGGTTTGGTCGTTTCGACGCCAAATCCAAGCATATCGGCCTACTAGGGGAGTGATCCCCGATGATGTAGGTGTCAGCTTCACTGTCTTGGTTGGGTCATCTTCGGATGGCTTGGCACAGACAGAGACTGATCATGTGGTGTGTGAGCATCATGTGACAGATGTGCGAAGGTTCGACGTCAAGGACAGTGCTTC
>JANPJD010000252.1:0-38471 GCA_031425325.1 Rhodobacterales bacterium
AAGTATCCCACGGGGGTCGGGGGTGTGAAACCCCCGCCTCGCCCGATCAGCCGAGCGCCTCGGGTTCCGCTTCCGCATGACGCCGGTTCCAGCGGATCGAGGACCAGAGCGACACGCCGATCAGCGCGGCGCCGCCAAGGCCGGTCAGCACCTCGGGGATGTGGGTGATCGACTGCGCGTACATGATGACCGACAGGATCAGGATCGCGTAGAATGCCCCGTGCTCCAGATAGCGGTACTGCGCCAGCGTGCCCTTCTCGACGAGCATGATCGTCATCGAGCGCACATACATCGCGCCGATGCCAAGGCCGATCGCGATGACGAACAGGTTCTGTGACAGCGCGAAGGCCCCGATCACCCCGTCGAAGCTGAACGAGGCGTCCAGCACCTCTAGGTAAAGGAACGCGCCGATCCCGCCCTTGGCCGCCCCCGCGAGCGCCTCCTGCGAGGCGTCGAGCAGCCCGCCCAGCACCTCGACGAGCAGGAAGGTGAGAAGCCCGTAGATCGCCGCGTTGATGAAGGTCTGCGCCTCATAGGGCTCCTGGAAGCGGGCGAAGACGAGGATCAGGCAGAGCACGAAGGCCACCTCGATCCCCCTGACGGTCGCGTACTGCGCCATCTTGGCCTCGATCCAGCCGACCCAGTGGACATCCTTCTCTTGGTCGAAGAAATAGCTCAGCCCGACCATCATGAGGAAGGTGCCGCCGAAGGCCGCGATCGGCAGATGCGCTTCTTCCATGATGCGCGCGTATTCCTCGGGCCGGGCGGCGGCGAGAACCATCGCGTCGATCGGCCCGATCTTTGCTGCGATCACGACGATGAGCAGCGGAAAGATAATCCGCATCCCGAAGACCGCGATGATGATGCCCCAGGTCAGGAAACGCTGCTGCCAGACCGGCTGCATGTCCTTCAGCTTGTTGGCGTTGACGATGGCGTTGTCGAAGCTGAGCGAGATCTCGAGCACCGCAAGGACCGCCACGATGAAAAAGACCGTCAGTGTGCCGCTCACCGTGCCGGTCGTCTGCCAGCCGAGGAGTGCCCCGAGAGCCAGGCCGATTGCAGTAACGATGAAGGCCCAGCGGAAGTAGCGGAGCGTGGACTGGGGCGCGTCTGTCATGGCATCTCCCGGCAATGTGGCGGTTGAGGTCTGTGTGCGCCCCGGCGCCAGTTACTGTCCAACGCGGCTCAGGGCAAGCGGGGTCCGGCGGCAAGCCGGGGAAGCGCCTGCTGGGCGATCCCCGCCACGGCGAGGTAGACCGACGTGACGACGAGGCCCCAGTGCGCCCAGCTTTGCGGGTCGAAATCGACCCAGGCAGCCCAGCCAGCGAAGAACACCCAGCCCAGCGCCATCGGCAACGATACAAGGCGCCAGCGCTCGGTCCGTACAGGGTGGATGAACTTGAAGTTCATGAACATGGCGGCGGTCAGGGCGATCACGATGAACAGGATCACAAGCTCGTTCGGTTTCAGGGCGAACATCACGAGCACGACCATGTTCCAGCAGGCCGGAAACCCGGCAAAGGAGTAGTCCTTGGTCTTCATGCGCGTGTCGGCGAAGTAGATCACGCTGCCGTAGACGATGGCGATGATCACGAGCCAGCCGGGCCAGCCCGTCAGCAGCCCCGACTTGAAAAGGGCGTAAGCCGGGATGAACACATAAGTCAGGTAGTCGATGATCAGGTCCATGAGGACGCCGTCATAGGTCGGCCAGTTCGACTTGACGTCGAAGCGACGCGCCAGCGGGCCGTCGAGGCCGTCCACGATCAGCGCGACCACGAGCCAGAGGAACATCAGGCTCCACTTCTCCTCGACCGCGGCCAGCATGGCGAGCATCGACAGCACCGCACCCGTGGCGGTGAAGAGGTGAACGGACAGGGCTTTGACGCGGTCGGTCAGCATCGGCCCCTCATAGCGGTTTCAGCGTCTGCCGCAATGCCCGAGGGGAGATCAGGCGCGGGGGTGGGCCTTTTCATAGACCTCCATCAGCCGCGCGGCGTCGACGGCTGTGTAGGTCTGGGTTGTCGAAAGCGAGGCATGGCCCAGAAGTTCCTGGATCGCCCGCAGGTCGCCGCCAGCCGACAGAAGGTGCGTCGCGAACGAGTGGCGCATGGCATGCGGAGTCGCCGTGGCGGGCAGCCCCAGCAGCGCGCGCGCCCGTTCCATCGCCTTGGCGATCAGGCGCGGGTTCAGCGCGCTGCCTTTCGCGCCGCGAAAGAGCGGCTCCGACGGCGCGAGGTCGAACGGCACCAGTGCCGCGTACCGCGCCACGGCGCTGCGCGCGGCGGGGATGACGGGCACGATCCGCGTCTTGTCGCCTTTGCCCCGAATCCGCAGCGTCTCGGGCAATGGGGACTCGGCCCCGGTCAGGCCCAGCGCCTCGGAGATCCGCAGGCCGCAGCCGTAGAGCAGCGTGACCACCGCGGCATCGCGCGCGGCGATCCACCCTTCGGCCTGCTCGTCGACCGTAGCGATCATGTCGCGTGCGCCGTCCTCGGTCAGCGGGCGGGGCAGTTTGCGGCGGAACTTGGGGCCGCGCGTCGACAGGATCGTGGTCGCATCGACACCTTCGCGCTCGGCCAGCCAGGCGGTGAATCCCTTCACCGCCGACAGTGCGCGCGCCATCGATCGGGGCCCAAGGCCGCGCTCGCGCTCATGCGCCATCCAGGCGCGCAGATCGCCCTGCGGCACCTGAACCAGCGCCGCCGTGCCCTCGGCCCCGCCCCGGTAATGGCCGAGGAAATCGAGCCAGCGGGTCACGTCGGCGGCATAGGCGGTGACGGTGTTGGCTGCCGCCCCGTCGAGTGCGCGCAGATGGGACAGCCAGTGCGCCAGCGCCGCCCGCTGCCCCGGCGAGATCGCCCCGAGGCCGGTCGTCACGCGAGCCAGCGGCGCATTGCGCGCTCGAATACGCTGGCGAAGAACCCCAGAAGGTCGGTGCCCTGCATGGCCTTGAAGCGGTGCGGGTCATGCGCGCCAAGCGCCAGCATCGCGGGCAGACGCCCCGCGCCTAGGTCGAGGCGCAAAAGCGCCTCGGATCGGATTTCGGTTGCCTGTGCGCCGTACAAGCCAGCGCCCTCGGGCGGGGTGCGGCGCAGCGTCACCGCACGGGCCGCGCCCGGCCGTGCGGCAGCCAGATAGCCCGCGACGAAGTCCGGTTCGGCGACATGCACCACCTCGCCGATGCGCCGCAGCGTCGGCTCGTCCGCCGGGCGCGTGCTTTCCAGGACAAGCCGGACGCAATCGACGCGCAGGGTCTGCGCCACCTCGGTGCCCAGGCCGCGCAGGAACCCGTCGAATTCGGTCGGATCGAGCAGTTGCAGCACCGCGCGATGCACCTGGTTCGTGCCCGCAAGGTTCTCGTAGGCGGCGGCGATCACCGAGCGGTGCGTATCCTCGAGCCGGTCGAGGCGCGCTTCCATCCGGCTCATGGCGATGCCGCGCAGATCGACGACGTTCTCGCCCATCGCGCGTTCATTCGCGGCGACGAGCGCCGCCATGACATCGCGATCCTCCAGGATCGCTTCCGGCTCGGACAGGATCACGTCGCGCAGGTCCTGCCCGATCATCGCATTGGTCACGAGGGTCTCCGTCCGCACGTCTGCCGCATCAGTCTGGCAACCCTACACAAACTGCCCGACGAATGCCGCTGCTTTGCGGCCACAGTTGGGGAAAGATGGGCCGAAAACACGGGCCGGAAAAGACGGGCGGGGAAAGGGAGACCTGCCCCGCCCCGTCCGATCAGAGAATCTTCTGCCCGGTCTTGGCCCAGTCGGCGTTGAACTGCTCCAGCCCCTTGTCGGTCAGCGGATGGCTCGCCAGCGCCTTGATGACGGCGGGGGGTGCCGTGATGACATCCGCACCGATCATCGCGCACATGCTGACGTGATTGGCCGACCGGATCGAGGCGGCGAGGATCTCGGTCTTGAAGTCGTAATTGTCGTAGATGGTCCTGATGTCCGAGATCAGCTCGAGCCCGTCCATGTTGATGTCGTCGAGCCGGCCGACGAAGGGGCTGATATAGGTGGCCCCCGCCTTGGCCGCGATCAGCGCCTGGTTGGCCGAGAAGCAGAGTGTGACGTTGACCTTCAGCCCGTCATTCGACAGCGTCTTGCAGGTTCGCAGGCCGTCCCAGGTCAGCGGCACCTTGACGACGATGTTCGGCGCGATGTCCGCAAGCTTGCGCCCTTCGGCGATCATGTCGTCCGCCTTCATCGCGACCACCTCGGCCGAAACGGGGCCGGGGACGAGAGCGCAGATTTCCTTGGTGACCTCGAGGATGTTGCGGCCCGATTTCAGGATGAGCGACGGGTTCGTGGTGACACCGTCGACCATGCCCAGCGCGTGGAGTTCGGCGATGGCATCGACGTCGGCAGTATCGACAAAGAATTTCATGGCGGCTTCGTCCTTAAAGGCGGGGTTGCGGGGAATGCGGCACCGTATTAGCGCAACACGGATGCAGACGATAGATGGGGTCGGCGCGCGGTGACGGAAGCGGTGTATTCCGAAGGCGCGCGCATCGGTGTGGTAACGACCGAGTCGATGGGCGGAATGTTCCGTCTGCTCGACTACCTTGCCCCCGAAGGCGGCTGCGGCACCGGCGATTTCGTCGAGGTGCCGCTTGGGCCGCGCCGCATCCTGGGGGTTGTCTGGGGGCCGGGCGAGGGGGCGATCGACATGGCCCGCCTGCGGGCCGTTGCCCGCGTGCTGCCCGTGCCTCCGATGCGCGCCGAGTTGCGAGCCTTCCTTGCGCGGGCCGCCGACTATACACTCACACCTCTGCCCGCCATGCTGCGCCTTGCCACGCGCGCCCCCGGCCTGGGCGATCCGCCGTCGATGCGCCGCGTCCTCCGGCTGGCCGAGAACATGCCCCAGCGGATGACCGATGCCCGCACGCGGGTGATCGCCGTGCTGGAAGAGTTCGGCGGGGCTGCGGTCACACTGGCCGAGCTTGCGGCGCAGGCGGGGGTGGGGCCGGGCGTCATCAAGGGGCTGGTCAAGGCCGGCGCGCTGGTCGAGGAGGACGCACCCCGCGACCTTCCCTATCCGCGCCTCGACCCCGACCTGCCGGGCGTCACGCTGGCAGGCGAGCAGATCGCTGCCGCCGATGCGCTGATCGCGGGTGTGGCGCTGGGCGGCTATGGGGCGACGCTGCTCAAGGGCGTCACCGGCTCGGGCAAGACCGAGGTCTATCTCGAGGCGGTCGCGGAAGCCTTCCGCGCCGGACGGCAGGCCCTTGTGCTGCTGCCCGAGATCGCGCTGACGGCCGAGTTCCTGACGCGAGTCGAGGCGCGGTTCGGCGCGCGGCCCGCCGAATGGCATTCGGGCGTCACGGTGACCGAACGACGGCGCGTCTGGCGCATGGTGGCCGAGGGGCAGGCGCAGTTCGTGGTCGGCGCACGCTCGGCCCTGTTCCTGCCATTCCGCGAGCTGGGCCTGATCGTCGTCGATGAGGAACATGACGGCAGCTATAAGCAGGAGGAAGGCGTCCTCTACAACGCGCGCGACATGGCGGTGCTGCGCGCGGCGATCTGCGGCGCCCCCGTGGTGCTCGCCTCGGCCACGCCGTCGCTGGAAAGCTGGGCCAATGCAGAGGCGGGCAAGTATGCGCGTCTCGACCTCGGCTCGCGCTTTGGCGTGGCGGAATTGCCCGAGATGCAGGCGATCGACATGCGCGCCGAGACGCTGCCCGCCAGCCGCTGGATCTCGCCGACGCTCGCGCGGGCGGTTGAGGCGCGGGTCGCGGCGGGCGAGCAGGCGATGCTGTTCCTGAACCGCCGCGGCTACGCGCCCGTCACGCTTTGCCGGGCCTGCGGGCACCAGATCGGCTGCGACGATTGCGATGCGCGGATGGTCGAGCACCGGTTCCTCAAGCGCCTGGTGTGCCACCAGTGCGGGGCGACGAAGCCGATGCCGCTCGCCTGCCCCGCCTGCAAGGTCGAAGGCAAGATGGCCCCGGTCGGGCCGGGGGTGGAGCGGTTGGCCGAAGAGGTGGCCGAGCGCTTTCCCGCTGCGCGCGTGGCGGTCCTGTCGTCGGACCTCTTCGGCTCGGCCCGCGCGCTGAAGGACCAGATCGCCGTGATTGCTCAGGGTGGGGCAGACATCGTGATCGGCACGCAGATCGTGGCCAAAGGGCACAACTTTCCGCACCTGACGCTGGTAGGGGTGATCGACGCCGACCTCGGCTTGCAAGGGTCCGACCTGCGGGCGGCAGAGAAGACCTTCCAACTCATGCGGCAGGTCGCGGGCCGCGCGGGGCGGGCCGAGAAGAAGGGTGTCGCGATGCTTCAGACCTTCCAGCCCGAGCATCCGGTCATCCGCGCCATTCTGGGCGGTGACGAAGAGGCGTTCTGGCGGGCCGAGGCGGCCGAGCGCCGAGCGGCCGGCGTGCCGCCCTATGGGCGCATGGCCGGGGTCATCCTGTCCTCGCCCGACGTGGCGCAGGTGTTCGACGTGGCGGGCGAACTTGCGCGGCGTGACGGCCCGCTGCGCGCGGTGGGCGCGCAGGTCTATGGTCCGGCCCCTGCGCCCATCGCGCGAGTGCGCGGCCGGCACCGGGTGCGCCTGCTGGTGAAGGCGGGAAAGACTGTGCCGTTGCAGGCAGCGCTGGCCGCCTGGGTCGCGCAGGTGCGGCTTCCTTCCAACGTCCGGCTGGCGGTCGACATCGACCCGCAGAGTTTTCTTTAGCGCGCTTGCACGTGCCGACCTTGATCAGAGCATTCCAAGGTGGGTGCGTGAGCACCGCACGCACAGAACGCACGCAAGGACGCTGATGCCGAAAGCTGGGGCTGCCGCCGATCCCGTGGAGCTGCAGCAGCAGGGCTATCCGCCCCCGGCTACTCCGCAGGCCAGGCTCGCGGCTTGACGGGTGGGTGTCCGACGGATACCCCGCCCTGAACCATCCGGGGACCGCCATGCCCACCTTCACCGCCCTTACCACCCTGCCCGGACAGGACGCCGCCGAAGCGCTGGCCGAGGCGATGGAGGACCTGTCGCCCGAGCCTACCGGCGTCGGCGTCTTCGAGATCGAGGATGGATCGGGCTTGTGGGAGGTTGGCGGCTACTTCCTCGAGTCGCCGGACGAGATTGCGCTGCTGCTTCTCGCTGCGGCATGGGGGGCGCAGCCCTTCGTGCTGTCGGAACTGCCCGAGATCGACTGGGTCGCCAAGGTCCGGCGCGAGTTGTCGCCCGTCGAGGCGGGGCGCTTCTTCGTGTACGGCAGCCATGATGCCGACAAGGTGCCGCCGGGCCGCATCCCCCTGCTGATCGAGGCGACGGTGGCCTTTGGCACCGGACACCACGGCACGACGCTTGGCTGCCTGCGGGCGCTCGACCGGATGGTCGAGGCGGGCATCGTGGCGAACAACGTGGCCGACATCGGCTGCGGCACCGCCGTGCTCGCCATGGCGGCGGCGCGGGTCTGGCCCAATCCGGTCATCGCGTCGGACATCGACGAGGTTGCCGTCGAGGTGGCGCGCGCCAATGCCGAGGTGAATGGTCTGGCCGACCGGATCGTCTGTCTCGAGGCGGCGGGCTTTGATCATCCGCAGATCGCAGCGGCAGCGCCCTTCGACCTGGTGTTCGCCAACATCCTGAAAGGTCCGCTGGTCGATCTTGCGCCCGATATGGCGCGCCGTCTGGCCATCGGAGGCCGGGCGATCCTGTCGGGTCTGCTGGTGGTGCAGGCCGAGGCGATCCTTGCCGCCTATGCCGAGGCCGGACTCGTGGAGGACGCGCGCGAGGATATCGGCGAGTGGTCGACACTGGTTCTGCGCCGCAGCTGACCATCTTTCCGCCCCGATTGCCCAATTTTCGCCACATTCGAATTGTAACAAAAAGCTTGGGCGGGGGCCTAAAGTGTTCGGAGTGCGATCTTGGCCGACCCCAATCTCCATGATTTTTATGGTCGTATCTCGCGCATCGAGGCTGCAAAGTCGGGTGGGCGTGTCGTCGCCGCGACCTTTGGTCCTGCAGACGCGATGCAGCATAGCAAGCCGCAAACCCGGCGGCTTCACTACATCAAGCCGATCTTCCTGGCTGTGCTTCTGGCCCTGATGGTCAAGGGCGCGATCCATTACAAGGTAGGCGCTGCCACCTATGACCAGCGTGTTGCGTCGCTTGCTGCAGGTGACGGGCTGGACCTGGTCGGGGCCTGGCTGATGCAGGCCGATCCCGCGACGCTTTTCGTGTCGGACTTCATCCGCGAGATGACGCGCTGACCAACGGCTTGGCCGGAAATGCCAAAGGCCGCGACCCTTCCGGGTGCGCGGCCTTGTTCATGCGGTCTGCTCGGGCCGCGGGATGACCTGTCCGCTCAGGTGCGGATATGGTCGATGTCGCCACGGCAAAGGCCGATATCGTCAAGTTCGCGGTCCGACAGGGCCGACAAGGCCTTGCGGGTCACGCGGGCATCGTTCCAATCCTTGAGCGCCACGAAACCGCGGCTCACGAACTGGATGGCATGGTAGGTCGACGTCGCTCCAAGCGGGGCCGACCGGGTCGTCTCAACGGCGGACATGGGTCCAATCCTTTTGTATACTGCTTATTTTCGGGGCTATTTTCCCCTTGCATCGCTAAGTAGTCGTGCGGCCTGAAAGCAGCAAGCCAGCCAACCCTCATGTCCCCCATGCGCGCCACGCATAGCGATCTTCATGCTTTCGACATCTTTCGTCAGGAGCACTTGGCCCGAAACCGGCGCAGGGCGCTTCCGCGCGTTCCCGCTTCGTGCTAGCCCTGCGGAAAGACGAGAGGGTAGCGGTGCGGGTTCTGGGGATCGATCCGGGTTTGCGTAACCTCGGCTGGGGCGTCATCGACGTGGCCGGGGCACGCCTGACCCATGTCGCAAACGGCATCTGCCATTCCGAGGCCGGCGACCTTGCCGACCGCCTGTTGACCCTGCATACGCAACTGACCGAAGTTCTGCGCCGCTTCGCGCCCGAGGCCGCGGCGGTCGAGCATACCTTCGTGAACAAGGATGCGGTGGCGACCCTGAAACTGGGGCAGGCGCGCGGGATCGCGCTGCTGGTGCCCGCGCAGTTCGGGCTGACGGTTGGGGAATATGCCCCGAACGCGGTCAAGAAGACCGTTGTGGGCGTCGGTCACGCCGCGAAAGTCCAGGTGGATCACATGGTGCGGCTGCACTTGCCGGGCGTCAGCATCGCGGGGCCGGATGCCGCCGACGCGCTCGCCATCGCGATCTGCCACGCGCACCACCTGCAATCGGCGGGGCGCTTGCAGGCGGCGGTGGCGCGGGCGGCTGCGGGGGCGGTGGCGCGATGATCGGCAAGCTGTCGGGGCGGCTCGAACATCGGGGCGTCGACCATGTCCTGATCGACGTGCGGGGCGTGGGCTATATCGTCTACGTCTCGGACCGCACGCTGGCCGGGCTGCCCCGGATCGGCGAAGCGGTGGCGCTTTATACCGAGCTTGTGGTGCGCGAGGACCTGCTGCAGCTGTTCGGCTTTCCCACGATGCTGGAAAAGGAATGGCATCGACTTCTGACCACGGTGCAGGGGATCGGTGCGAAGGCGGGCCTGTCGATCCTGGGCGCGCTGGGCGCCGAGGGCGTGGCCCGCGCGATCACGCTGGGCGACGCGCGGGCGATCCAGGCGGCACCTGGGGTGGGGCCAAAGCTGGCGCAGCGCGTGGTGCTGGAACTGAAGGCCAAGGCCCCGTCGGTCATGGCATCCGGGGCCAGCCTTGCGGGCGTGGCCGAGGCGGGGGTGATCGAGCCCGAGGTTGTGATCGCGCCTGTGCGCGCAGCCGTCCCCTCGGCCGCGCAGGCGCGTGCGGGCCAGTCGGCGGATGCGCTGTCGGCGCTGATGAACCTTGGCTACGGCGCGGGCGATGCGGCGCAGGCCGTGGCGGGCGTGGCAGGCGAGATGCCCGACGCCGATACGGCGACGCTGATCCGCCTGTCCTTGAGGGCGCTCGCACCGCGCTAGGTCTTGCGAGGCGGGCCGGTCTTGCCAATATCTCGCGGAACGGGGGAGGCGCAGATGGGCTACGTCAAGACGGCGATGCTGATGGCGGCGATGACCGCGCTCTTCATGGGCGTGGGCGCGATGCTGGGCGGCCAGCAGGGTGCGCTGGTCGCCCTGGTCGTCGCGGCGCTGATGAACGTCTTCACCTGGTGGAACTCGGACAAGGCCGTGCTGCGGATGCATGGCGCGGTCCAGGTCGACGAACGCACGGCGCCCGACCTTGTGCGGATGGTCAATGCGCTGGCTGACGGCGCGGGGATGCCGCGCCCCAAGGTCTATCTGATCCAGACCGAACAGCCGAACGCCTTCGCGACGGGCCGCAACCCGCAGAACGCCGCCGTGGCCGCGACCACGGGCCTGTTGCGATCATTGACGCCCGACGAGGTGCGCGGCGTGATGGCGCATGAACTCGCCCACATCCGCAACTACGACACGCTCGTGATGACGGTGACGGCGACCTTTGCGGGTGCGATCTCGATGCTGGCGAACTTCGCGATGTTCTTTGGCGGCAGCCGCGACCGTCCCGGCGGGATGCTGGGGACGCTGGCGCTGATGATCCTCGCCCCGCTGGGCGCGGCGGTGGTGCAGATGGCGATCAGCCGCAGCCGCGAATACGAAGCCGACCGGATCGGGGCCGAAATCAGCGGCGATCCGATGGGCCTCGCCTCGGCGCTGGGGCGGATCGACGGGCTGGCGCGGCGGATCGACAACAACGCGGCCGAGCGCAATCCGGCGACGGCCCACATGTTCATCATCAACCCGCTGCACGCCCACGCGCATGACAAGCTCTTTTCCACCCACCCGAGCACGGCGAACCGGGTCGCGGCGCTGAAGGCGATGGCGGCGGCGGTCCCGATCGCTCGGTCGGGCATCCCCAGCACGCGCCGCCGCTCTGGCCCCTGGACCTGAGCCGACCGGGCCTTGCATCGCCGCAGGCGTTCGTGGACTGTTCCCGCGCACCAGCATGGCGGCCCGATGTCCGACCCCGATCCCTTCCTGCGCCCCGAAAAGCTGCCCGAGGACACCGACCGCGCCCTGCGTCCGCAGGTGCTGGAGGAGTTCATCGGCCAGGCCGAGGCGCGTGCCAATCTGCGCGTCTTCATCGACAGCGCCCGGATGCGGGGCGAGGCGATGGACCACACGCTGTTTCACGGCCCGCCCGGCCTTGGCAAGACGACGCTGGCGCAGATCATGGCGCGCGAACTGGGCGTGGGGTTCCGCATGACGAGCGGGCCGGTGCTGGCCAAGCCCGGCGATCTCGCGGCGATCCTGACCAATCTCGAGGCGCGGGACGTGCTGTTCATCGACGAGATTCACCGCCTGTCGCCCATCGTCGAGGAGGTGCTTTACCCTGCGCTCGAGGATTTCGCGCTCGACCTCGTGATCGGCGAGGGGCCCGCGGCGCGCACGGTGCGGATCGACCTGCAACCCTTCACGCTGGTGGGCGCCACGACGCGGCTCGGGCTGCTGACCACACCCTTGCGCGACCGTTTCGGCATCCCGACGCGGCTGCAGTTCTACACCGAGGACGAGTTGCACGAGATCGTCACGCGCGGCGCGCGCCTGCTTGGCGTGCGCGCCGAGGCCGAGGGTTGCCGCGAGATCGCCCGCAGGGCGCGCGGCACGCCGCGCATCGCGGGGCGGCTGTTGCGGCGGGTGGTCGACTTCGTGCTGGTCGAAGGCGACGGCGTGCTGACGCGCAAGATCGCGGACAGTTCGCTGACGCGGCTTGGTGTCGATCACCTGGGGCTCGACGGCGCGGACCGGCGTTACCTTTCCCTTCTGGCCGAGAACTATGGCGGCGGCCCGGTGGGGGTCGAGACCATCGCCGCCGCCCTCTCCGAGGCGCGCGACGCGATCGAAGAAGTGATCGAGCCGTTCCTGCTGCAGCAGGGCCTGATCCTGCGGACCCCGAGGGGGCGAATGCTTGGGGCCAAGGCGTGGCGGCACCTGGGTCTCGAGCCGCCCCGGACCGGGCCTCAGGCCGACCTTTTCGAGGTCTGAGCGGGCAACAGCGCTTCGCCGCAAACGGGCAGACTAGCGCAGCGTTGCGCGCGTTTCTGACGGCAGAGCGCCGAAGCGCGCGCGGTAGGTCGCGGGAAACCGGCCCAGGTGAGAAAACCCGGAGTTCAGGGCGGCCTCGGTAACGGTGGGTGGGGGCGTGCCGGATTTCAGGACCAGATGCGCTTGTTCCAGCCGCAGCCGTGTCAGGTAGGCAAGCGGCGACAGTCCGTGTTTTCGGCGAAACATCTCCTGCAACTGCCGCAGGCTGATCCCGGCATCTCTGGCGATCTCGGCTATCGAAAGCTCTTCGGCGTACCGTTCTTGCAGCATGGCCTCGGCCCGCGCAAATGCAGGCGAGACGCCGTGCCGGTGCGAAACGCGGATGGTCGGTTGTTCCGTGCCATATGGTGGCAGGCTGTCCCGCAGAAGCTGCGCGACCGACGAGAAGGCACCCGGCACGGGGCCGCCATCGTCCGGGCAAAAGGAGGTCAGAAGACTGCAGGCCAACTCAAGGTCGGGCACCGCAGCCAGCCGTACGGTCCACGCGTGGTCCGGCTGCTTCGGAAGGCCGGCCATGTTCAGAACAATTGCATGGAACGCCTCGCGGCCCTCACGCTGGGTCAGCGTGCGTCGGCGGCCTCTTGGCAGCAGCAGCGCCTCGCCCGGGCGGCAGGATATGTCCTTCGAGGCTGTCGCACAGAAGATCCGCCCGGAGAGAGGGATGAGAAGCGTCACGAAGCGATCCTCCTCCAATCCGATTTCGTGACCCGAGCTGATCACCTGCGACAGGTTTGTCTCGGCATCGCTTGCGCCGAAAGCCCTGACCACGGTGCAGCCTGCCGCCCCGTCGAGAATGTCGAGGTAATCGACACGGCTGAACATGCCCGAACCCACGGCAACCGACTGTCCCGTCGGACGGCCCGCAGTCAGCGACCGCTCGGACCACACCGGCATGTTCGTGGGCAGGTTCATTGGGCGACACCGATGGACCTTCTCGCGGCATCCTCGCAGACCGCGCAATCTGGATAGCCATACCCGGGCGTGCGGATAAAGCTGCCCCTGACGGCGATCCAGTCCTGCCCACGCCCACCGGAAATGCTGTTCCTCGGGGGGCAGGACGCCCCAGGCACGTTTCGAAGAGGGTGTTTCATGACCAGATCATTTCCTACCCGTCGCATGGTAGTTGCCGGCGCCGCGCTGATCCTTGCCGGTGTGACGCATCCGGCATCGGCACAATCGCGCGAAAGGGTCGAATTCGCGAAGGGCAATGACAATGCGGCCGTACAGGGCAACGTGACCGGGCAAGGCTACTACGATTACCTGCTGGGTGCGAAGGCCGGACAGACGATGGGCGTGTCGCTGATCACGGACGGCTCGGCCTATTTCAACATCCTGCCGCCCGGCAGCAACGATGTGGCCATCTACAATTCTTCCATCGAAGGCAATGACGCGACCGGGATCAAGCTGCCCGCGTCCGGCGACTACACGATTCGCGTCTACCTGATGGGCGCGGATGCCGATGGCGGGGCGACCGTGCCATACACGCTGTCCATCGGAATCAGCTGAGGCGCAGGCCAGCCCGGCGCGGCGGATGACACGACCTTGAACAACCACGACATCCTTGGGGGGATTGCAGATGAAGACAACGACACTTTGCGTTCTGGCACTTGCGCTGGCGGGGTTGGCCGGATGCGTGGAGGAAACCGCCACCATCTCGACCGTGCCGATGCGAACGGCGGGCAGCGCAGACGAGGCCGCCTGCCTTGCCGCCGTGGCCGCGCAGACGAACAACACGGGCGTGGTGCTAGAATCCATAACGTCCGAGGCCAACAACATGGTCACCATCGGTGTCGGGTCCGAGCAGGCGAGGTGGCAATGCCTGGTCAAGAACGGCGTCGTCGCCCAGACGATGTCTATGACGAACGAAGGCACGCTCTGACGGGCGCGCTCCTCCGGGTGGCGGGGTTCCCTCGCCGCCGCCCGGACCCTCTTGGCGCGCGGTGGACGGTCCGCTAAGGCGGGCAGCATGAGGCTGTGGCGCAGAGCGTGATGACCGACAAGGATGTGGAGGCGCTGTTCACCCGCGCCGATGGAACCTACCTCTGTGCACGTTGGGGACGTCCCATCGTGCCCGTGGTTTTCGGGGTGGAGGAACCGACGCTGCGCGTGCTCAAGGGCGCGCTTGAAGCCGTCGTGGCGCTGGCCGGGCATACGATGGCCGAAACCGACCCCGAGCTTGGCGCGAACCTGATGTTCTTCTTCGTGCGCGACTGGGCGGAACTGCCGCAGGTTCCCGGCCTCGACCGGCTGGTGCCGGATCTCGTCGCGCTTTGCGCGCGGCTCGAGGCGGCCGAGGCGAACCAGTACCGCATCTTCCGCTTCGATCCGCAGGGCGCAATCCGGGCAGCCTTTGTCTTTCTGCGGATGGACGAACACCTCGCCGCCGTTCCGGCCGAGACGCTGGCACTGAGCCAGGCGGTGCAGGTCATCCTGCTGTGGTCCGACCTCGCCTTTACCGGGACGGCCCCGCTGGCGCTTGCGAACGGCACCGTCATGCTGCGGCCCGAGATCGCTGCGGTGATCCGTGCGGCCTACGATCCGGTGCTGCCCGCGATGTCGCAGGACCCCTCGCACGCGCTGCGTCTGCTGGCACGGGTCTCGCGCCTCGCCTGAGTGCAAACGGGAACGCTTTTGCGGCCCCCGCCGTTGTCGGGGCGACGCAGAGGAGCCCTCCACGATGGATACCCCGGACCGCAGCCCCCATCCGACCGCCTCGCCGGGAGCCGCGCACGCCTCGCGCCCGTCCGAGGTGCCTGCGCGGGACTGGAAGGCCGTGGCGCGGCGCGTCTGGCGCGGCATTTCAGAGGACCGCGTGCTGCTCGTCTCTGGGGGTGTCACCTTCTACATGCTGCTCGCCCTTTTTCCGGCGCTTGCGGCCTTCATGTCGCTTTACGGGCTGATCTTCGATCCGGCGACCATCCTGCAACATGCCGAAGCCGTCACGTCGGTCATGCCCCCCGCCGGGGCCGACATCGTGACGGCGCAGCTTTCCACGCTGGCAAGCCAGCAGGGTGGCGCCCTGACCTTCGGCTTCATCCTGACCTTCCTCATCGCGTTCTGGAGTGCCAATGGCGGCGTCAAGGCGCTGATCGAGGGGCTGAATGTTGCCTATGATTGCGCCGAGACGCGCAGCTTCCTGCGCCTCAACCTTCTGGCCTTTGCGCTGACGCTGGGAGCCATGTTGCTGATGACGCTGATCGTGATCGCGCTGACCGTGGTGCCCGCGCTGATCGGATTTCTGAACCTCGGGCAGTTGGGCGAGGCGCTTCTCTGGCTCTCGCGTTGGCCGATCCTGCTCGTGGCGGTGGGGTTGGCGCTGGCGGTGCTCTATCGCTACGGCCCCGACCGCCCGAAGCCGCAGTGGCGCTGGGTGACACCCGGTAGCCTGTTCGCCACCCTGGCCTTTATCGTCACCTCAATCGGCGTGACCGTCTACCTTGAGAACTTCGCCAATTTCGACGCGACCTACGGCGCGCTGGCGGCCCCGATCGCCTTCCTCTTCTGGCTGTGGCTGTCTGTGATCGTCGTGCTGATCGGGGCCGAGATCAACGGCGAGGTCGAAAAGCAGACCGGCGTTGCCGGGCGGGGCGGGGCGCGCTAAGGCAGGCGGCATGCCGCATCGCTTCGACCTGCGCGTCTATTTCGAGGACACGGACCTTGCGGGGATCGTGTATTACGCGAACTACTTAAAGTTCATCGAGCGAGCCCGCAGCGAGTGGGTTCGTGATCGCGGCGTCGATCAGGTCGCTCTGCGCCGCGACGAGGGGATTGTCTTTGTCGTGCGTCACGTCGAGGTCGACTACCTGCGTCCCGCCGTCTTCGACGATCTGCTGACCGTCGAGACCGAGGTGCTCGAGATGGGCGGCGCGTCCCTGACGCTGGCGCAGGTCGTGCTGCGTGGGGCCGAGCGTCTGGTCGCGGCCAAGGTCACGCTGGTTGCCGTCGGGCCGGGCGGTCGGGCGCAGCGCTTGCCGCTGGCGCTGCGAGAGGCACTGGGGCGGGCTGGGTGATGCAGCGGCGCGTCGGCGGACCTTTCCGGGCCTGACGCAGTTGTGTTGGCATTCCCCTTCAAATCCGGGTAGAATCACCATCTAGAAGCTGCACGCCTCAGATGCGGCCCGAACGAGCAGAGCAGACAGAATGGAAACCGGCACCCTTGCGGCGGCGCAGGAGATTGATTTCTCGCTGCTTGCGCTGTTCGCGAAAGCGACGCTGACCGTCAAGATCGTGATGATCATGCTGGTTGTCTCGTCCTTTTGGTCTTGGGCGATCATCATCCAGAAGCACATCACCTTCCGCCGGGCCCGCACCGACGCGACCGTCTTTGACCGCGCGTTCTGGTCGGGCGAGCCGCTGGACGAGTTGTTTGCGAAGGTGGGCGCACAGCCCTCGGGGGCGAGCGAGCGGATCTTCGCGGCCGGCATGCAGGAATGGCAGCGCAGCCACCGTCAGGACGGCGCGTTGATCGCGGGCGCGCAGGCGCGCATCGACCGCAGCATGAATGTCGCCATCGCAAAGGAAAGCGAGGGGCTGAACGGCGGGCTGTCCTTCCTTGCCACGGTCGGCTCGACCGCGCCCTTCATCGGGCTGTTCGGCACGGTCTGGGGCATCAAGCACAGCTTCGAGCAGATCGCGATCAGCCAGAACACCAACCTCGCCGTCGTGGCCCCCGGCATCGCCGAGGCCTTGCTTGCCACCGCTGTCGGCCTTGTCGCGGCGATCCCGGCGGTCGTGTTCTACAACAAGCTGAGTGCCGATGCCGAGCGCATCATCGGCGGCTACGAGGCCTTCGCGGACGAGTTCGCGACGATCCTGTCGCGCCAACTGGACGCGGCCGCCTGAGATGGCCTCGAACGTCATCCAGAAGTCGGCGGGCGGCGGAGGCGGACGGCGCAGGCGGCGCGGCAAGAGTGCTGCGATGTCCGAGATCAACGTGACGCCCTTCGTCGACGTGATGCTGGTGCTGCTGATCATCTTCATGGTGGCGGCCCCGATGCTGACCGTCGGCGTCCCGGTCGAGTTGCCTGACACGGCGGCGACCGCCCTGCCGACCGAGCAGGAAGAGCCGCTGACCATCACCATCACGGCGGACGGGCGCATCGCGATCCAGACGACCGAGACGCCCGAGGCCGAGTTGATCCCGAAGCTGCAGGCGATCGCCGCCGAGCGGACGACGAACAAGGTGTTCCTGCGGGCCGACGGGGCGGTGCCCTATGCGCGGGTGGCGCAGGTGATGGGCGCGCTAAACGCGGGCGGGTTCCGCGAGATCGGCCTTGTGACCGACACCGACGGGCCGAGCTTCGGCGCGCCGGGCGGCTGAGGGCCGCATGAACACGGGTCAGATCATCTCGGGGGCGGGGCACGGCATCGTCATCCTCTGGATGGCGGTGGGCGGGTTCTTCTCGCGCCCCGACGATGCGCCCGAGATCGCGGTGACATCGGTGTCGTTGATGTCTTCGGCCGAGTTCGAGGCGCTGGCGGCGGCTGCCTCCGCAGCACCCGCGGTGCAGCCCGAGATCGACGCGCCGCCGCCCGTCGAGGCCGAGACGGCCCCCGCCGAGGCCCCGCGACCGACCCCGCGCCCCGAGGCGCAGGAGCAGGCACAGCCCGAGCCGCAGCCCCAGCCCGACGTAAACCCCGACGCCTCCGAGATCGCGGCCCTGCCCGAACCCGAGGTGATCGAGGCGCCCAAGCCGCTTAACCCCGTGACCGGGGTCGAGCAGCCCGTTGCCGTCCCTGATCCCGGCCTGCCGCAGGATGTCGACCGCGTCGCCCCGATCCCCGCCCCGGCACCCGAGCAGGATGCCGAGATCGCCGAGACGCCGTCGCCTGCCGTCACGCCGGATGCGGTGGCCGACGTGGTCGAGGAAGAGCGCCCCGAGGCCGCGCCCGAGGAGGCCACCACCGAGATCGTGACCGAGGCGACCGAGACCGAAGAGACCCCGTCGCTGGCCCCGGCCTCGAGCGCACGTCCGTTGTCCCGCCCGCAGCCCCCCGTTCAAGCCGCCGAGGCCCCGCCTGAGGCCGAGGCGGAACCTGCGCCCGCCGGTCCGGTCGAGACCGCCGAAGAGGTGACCCCCGACCCTGCGACCGAACCCGCGCCCGAGGCAGACCCTGCCACCGATGCGATCGCCGAGGCGGTCGCCGCCGCTGTGGCAGAGGAAGCGGCACAGGCAGGGCAGGGTACGGCGCCAAGCGGCCCGCCGCTGACTGCAGGTGACAAGGACGCGCTGCGGGTCGCGGTCCAGCAATGCTGGAACGTGGGCTCTCTGTCGTCCGAGGCGTTGCGG
Organism: Rhodobacterales bacterium; assembly: GCA_031425325.1. Classification (GTDB taxonomy): domain Bacteria; phylum Pseudomonadota; class Alphaproteobacteria; order Rhodobacterales; family Rhodobacteraceae; genus Aliitabrizicola. The sequence goes on from JANPJD010000252.1 coordinate 18,335, forward strand.
ACGACCGTTGTGCTCAGCGTCTCGCTGTCGCAGACGGGTGTCCCCGATGCAGGCTCGATCAGCATGATAGAGTTCACCGGCGGCACCGATGCGGCGGCGCGTCAGGCCTATGAGGCGGCGCGGCGGGCGGTAATCCGCTGCGGCGCCAACGGCTTTCCGCTACCGTCCGAAAAGTATGACCAGTGGCAAGTGATCGAGCTAGAGTTCAACCCCGAAAACATGAGGATGAGATGACCCCGTTCAGAATCCTGACGACCGCCCTCGCGGCGTCCCTGGCGCTCTGCGGCGGCCTCGCGTCCGTGGCGCTGGCACAAAGCCCGCCGCGCATCGTGATCACCGATGGCGTGATCGAGCCGATGCCCTTCGCGGTCCCGATGTTCCTGCCCGAGAATGCTGGGGCCGAGCAGCTTGCCGCCGACATCACGCAGGTCGTGGCGGCGGATCTGGCCGGAACGGGCCTGTTCCGCGAGATCCCCGCCGCTGCCCATATCAGCCGCATCAGCAGTTTTGACGCGCCCGTCGCCTATGCCGACTGGCAGGCGATCAACGCCCAGGTGCTGATCACCGGTGCGGTCGCGGCCTCGGGCGACCGGGTGTCGGTCAAGTTCCGCGTGTTCGACGTGTTCTCGGGCCAGCCCCTGGGCGAGGGCCTGCAATTCGCAGGCTCGGCCGATGGCTGGCGGCGCATGGCGCACAAGGTGGCCGATCAGGTCTACAGCCGGATCACGGGCGAGGGCGGTTACTTCGACAGCCGCGTCGTTTTCGTCTCGGAAAGCGGGCCGAAGGATGCGCGGCTGAAGCGGCTTGCGGTGATGGATTACGACGGTGCCAACATCCAGTACCTGACGGACAGCGCCTCGATCGTGATCGCGCCGCGCTTTTCGCCGGGCGGGGACCGAGTGCTGTTCACCTCGTTCGTCAGCGGCTTTCCGAAGATTTACGAGATGGACGTGGCGAGCGTCTCGGTGCGGCCCCTTGCGGATCAGCCGGGCACGATGACCTTCGCGCCAAGGTATGCGCCGGACGGGCGCACGATCGTTTTCTCGCTGGAACAGGGCGGCAACACCGACATCTACTCGATGGATGCAGGCTCGGGTGCATCGCAACGGCTGACCTCGTCGCCCTCGATCGAGACAGCGCCGAGTTACTCGCCCGACGGCAGCCAGATCGTGTTCGAGAGCGACCGTTCGGGCACCCAGCAGCTTTACGTCATGGGCGCAGGCGGTGGCGAGCCCACGCGGATCAGCTTCGGTCCCGGACGCTACGGCACGCCGGTGTGGTCGCCGCGCGGCGACCTCATCGCCTTCACCAAGCAGCACCAGGGCCGTTTCCACATCGGCGTCATGCGGACCAATGGGTCGGAAGAGCGCCTGCTGACCGCGAGCTTCCTCGACGAGGGTCCGACCTGGGCCCCGAACGGGCGCGTCATCATGTTCACCCGCCAGGGGGCCGGTGCGACCGGAGAGCCTGCGCTTTACTCGGTCGATATTTCGGGCCGCAACCTGCGGCAGATCCAGACCGGGGGTCCCGCCTCGGACCCCGCCTGGTCGCCGCTTCTGCCCTAGACCTCGCGCGGCCTTGTTTGCAGGGCGGCGCGAAGGCTGTTAATCTTGTGACGTATCGAGCAACCGCCGGCATGAGACCGGGCAAGACCATGAAGGACCAACTGATGAGCATTCTTCCCAAGGCGCTGCTGCTGGTGGCGGGGCTGGCCCTTGCGGCCTGCAACAATCCTGATCGCTTCGGGGCGGGCGGTTCCGGTGGCGCGGGCGGTGTTGGCGGCGCGGGGGGCATCGGTGTCGGGGGTCTGGGCGATCCGTCGAACCCGGCCTCGCCGGCCTACTTCCAGCAGACCGTGGGCGACCGGGTGTTCTTTGTGGTGGACCAAAGCACGCTGACCGATCAGGCGCGCGCGACCCTTGCGGGCCAGGCGCGCTGGCTGACCACCAATCCCGACTATGCGATCATCGTCGAGGGTCATGCCGACGAGCAGGGCACGCGGGAGTACAACCTGGCCCTCGGCGCCCGCCGCGCCAGCGCCGTGCAGGATTTCCTGATCTCGCAGGGCGTCGCACCCAGCCGGATGCGGACCGTCAGCTACGGCAAGGAACGCCCGGTCGAGATCTGCTCGGACGAGGCCTGCTATTCCAAGAACCGCCGCGCCGTCACGGTGATCTCGGCGGGGGCGGGCGTCTGAGATGACCCCGCTGCGCCGTCTCGGCTGCGTTGTGGCACTTGCGCTGCTCCCCATGGGGGCGGCGGCGCAGGACCGCGCGCAGACCTTGGCCGACATCCGGGCCGAGCTGTCGGCGCTTGGCACTCAGGTCACGAGCCTGCGGCAGGAGCTCGTGGCCACAAGTGCGACCAATCCGGGCATCGGCGGCGCCTCGGCGCTTGAGCGGATGGACGCGCTTGAGGCGGCACTGACGACGCTGACCGCGCGGACGGAAGAGTTGCAGAACCGGATCAACCGCGTCGTTGCCGACGGCACGAACCGGCTCGGCGACCTCGAGTTTCGCGTGACCGAGCTTGAGGGCGGCGACGTGGCCGCGCTCCCGCCGACGCCGACGCTTGGGGGCGACACCGGCGCCGTCGCCTCGCCGCTTGCCCCCGTGACGGACCCCACGACGGCCGGGCCCGAGCTTGCGGTCAGCGAGCAGGCCGACTTTGACCGGGCCCGGGAGGTGCTCGGTCAGGGTGACTTTCGAACCGCCGCGGACCTCTTTGCGACCTTTACCCAGACCTATTCGGGCGGCCCCCTGAGCGCCGAGGCGCAGTTCCTGCGGGGCGAGGCACTAAGCCAGCTTGGCCAGACCGCCGATGCGGCTCGGAGCTATCTCGAGAGTTTCTCGGGCACGCCGAACGGACCGCGCGCGGGCGAGGCGCTGCTGAAGCTGGGGCAAAGCCTTGGCACGCTTGGGCAGGTACCAGAGGCCTGCGTCACGCTGGCCGAGGTGGGCGTGCGCTTTCCCGCGACCGACCCCGCAGTACAGGCGCAGGCCGCGATGCAGGGGCTTGAGTGCAACTGAGCGCCGACGCGCTCACACTTCGTTTCAGGCAGGCCCTCGGCCCGGTGGACACCCCGCTGGGCCTTGCCGTATCGGGCGGCGGGGACTCCGTGGCGCTGCTGCGGCTGGCGCTCGAGGCGGGGCTGACGGTCGAGGCGGCGACGGTCGATCACGGCCTGCGCCCCGAGGCGGCTGCCGAGGCGGACTGGGTGGCGCGGCTTTGCGCGGGGCTTGGTGTCCGGCATGAGGTGCTGCCCTGGCGCGGCTGGGACGGGCAGGGCAACCTTCAGGATCAGGCGCGGCGGGCGCGACTTCGGCTTTTGTCCGATTGGGCCGGGCGACGGGGGATCAACGCGGTGGCGCTGGGCCACACGCGCGACGATCAGGCCGAGACGATCCTGATGCGGCTGGCGCGGCAGGCCGGGGTGGACGGGCTGTCGGGCATGGCTGCGCGCCGCGCCCATCTGGGCGTTACCTGGCTGCGCCCCCTGCTTGCAACGGGGCGCGAGGAGTTGCGCGACTGGCTTCGCGCGCGGGGGCAGGACTGGATCGACGATCCGTCGAACGAGGCCGACCGCTTCGAGCGCGTGAGGGCGCGGCGCGTCCTTGCCGCCTTGGAGCCGCTGGGCCTCGGGGCCGAGGCGCTTGCCGGAACGGCGGCGCGCTTGTCCGAAGCGCGCGCGGCGCTCGACGTGCAGACCCGTGCGGCGGCGGAGGGGATCGCACGGGTGGATCGCTGCGACGTCGTGCTGGACCGGGCCGGGTTTGCCGAACAGCCCGTCGAGATCGCCCGGCGGCTGCTGACGGGTGCGCTTTGCTTCGTGGCGGGCGCGGATTATGGCCCGCGCGGCACGCCCGTGCAGGCCCTGCTGCGCGCAATCGGCGAGGGGCAGGGTGGACCACTGGCCGGCTGCCGCGTGCTTGTGCGGGGTCCGTCCCTGTGGATCACGCGCGAGGCCCGTGCCGTCGAGGGCGTGGTTTCACGGCCCGGCGAGGCGTGGGACGGACGGTGGCGTGTCACCGGGCCGAACCCTGTTGCCGAGGTCCGAAGCCTTGGCGAGGCGGGCATCGCCTTCTGCCCCGACTGGCGCGACAGCGGATTGCCGCGCGAGGCCACCCTCGCCTCGCCCGCTGCATGGGCCGGGGACGCGCTTCTGGCTGCCCCGCTGGTGCGCGCCGATCCAGGGTGGAGCGCTGCGCCGCTCCGCGACACTGACGCCTTTCTTCTTTCCCTTTTAGCGCATTGAACCCCCCGGTTTAATGGCTATCTTGTTGGACAAGGCCGCAGCCATTCCGCACCATGCGGCGCTCAAGGAGGATTTCGTGGGTAACGCACGAAACATCGCGTTCTGGGTCGTCCTGTTTCTTTTGATTCTGGCACTCTTCAATCTGTTCAGCGGAGGCCAGACGGCCTCGTCGTCGCGCTCGATCTCGTATTCCGACTTCATCTCGCGCGTCGACGCGGGCGAAGTCGCGAGTGTGACGCTGGATGGCGAGCGGGTGCTGATCCGCACCACGGATGGCGGCCAGTTCGTCTCGATCAAGCCCGTCGGCGAAGAGATCACGCCGCGCCTGATCGAGCGCAATGTCGAGGTGCGGGCAGAACCGCAGGAACAGTCGGGCTTCTTCTCGCTGCTCTCGCTCTGGCTGCCGTTCCTCGTGCTGATCGGCATCTGGATCTTCTTCATGAACCGGATGCAGGGCGGCGGGCGCGGCGGCGCGATGGGCTTCGGCAAAAGCCGGGCGAAGTTGCTTACCGAAAAGCAGGGCCGCGTTACGTTTGACGACGTGGCCGGCATCGACGAGGCCAAGGAAGAGCTCGAGGAAATCGTCGAGTTCCTTCGCAATCCGCAGAAGTTCAGCCGCCTTGGCGGCAAGATCCCCAAGGGCGCCTTGCTGGTCGGCCCTCCGGGCACCGGCAAGACGCTGCTGGCCCGCGCCATCGCCGGTGAGGCGGGCGTGCCGTTCTTCACGATCTCGGGCTCGGACTTCGTCGAGATGTTCGTGGGCGTCGGCGCAAGCCGGGTGCGCGACATGTTCGAGCAGGCCAAGAAGAATGCGCCTTGCATCGTCTTCATCGACGAGATCGACGCGGTGGGCCGTGCCCGCGGCGTGGGCATCGGCGGCGGCAACGACGAGCGCGAGCAGACGTTGAACCAGCTTCTGGTCGAGATGGACGGTTTCGAGGCGAACGAGGGCGTCATCATCGTCGCGGCCACCAACCGCAAGGACGTGCTCGACCCCGCCCTGTTGCGTCCGGGCCGCTTCGACCGGACGATCCATGTGCCGAACCCTGACATCAAGGGCCGCGAGAAGATCCTCAACGTCCATGCCCGCAAGACGCCGCTCGGGCCGGATGTCGACCTGCGCCTAATCGCGCGCGGCACGCCGGGCTTTTCGGGTGCGGACCTGATGAACCTTGTGAACGAGGCGGCACTTCTGGCCGCGCGCGTCGGGCGTCGGTTCGTCACGATGAACGACTTCGAGAATGCCAAGGACAAGGTGATGATGGGGGCCGAGCGCCGTTCGATGGTGCTGACCGCCGACCAGAAGGAAAAGACCGCCTATCACGAGGCGGGCCACGCCATCGTCGGCATGAACATGCCCAAATGCGACCCGGTCTATAAGGCGACGATCATCCCCCGCGGCGGTGCGCTCGGCATGGTCGTGAGCCTGCCCGAGATGGACCGGCTCAACATGCACAAGGACGAGGGCAAGCAGAAGATCGCGATGACGATGGCAGGCAAGGCTGCCGAGATTATCAAGTACGGCGAAGAGGGCGTCTCCTCGGGTCCGGCGGGCGACATTCAGCAGGCAAGTGCGCTGGCGCGTGCGATGGTGATGCGCTGGGGCATGTCCGAGGCAGTCGGGAACATCGACTATGCCGAAGCGCATGAGGGCTATCAGGGCAACACCGCTGGTTTCAGCGTGTCCGCGGACACCAAGACGTTGATCGAGACCGAGGTGAAGCGGCTGATCGACGAGGGCTACCAGACGGCCTACCGCGTTCTGACCGAGAAGGCCGACGACTTCGAGCGCCTGGCGAAGGGCTTGCTGGAATACGAGACGCTGACGGGTGACGAGATCCGTAAGGTCATCGCCGGCGAGACGCTCGACAGCGGCGACGACAAGGGCGCACCGCCATCCGGGGGCAATGCGCCGAGCCTGATCGCGATCCCCAAGACCAAGCCCAAGGCCCCGCGCGGCGGCACGATGGAACCTGAACCGGCTGCCTGACGAAGACTGCGGGCAACAAGAACAGACCCCGGTGCCAGTGACATGGCTCCGGGGTTTTTCGTTGCAGGGTGCCTTGGTGCTGCACTGGACGCCTCGGCGTACCGACCCTAGTCTGGCCGCCCCGATGGCCTCTGGCCTCGTCGTTGCGATAAGGACCCGCCATGCCCACCCTGATCGAAGCCCCCTTCGCTGCCCGCATCGTCTGGCTGGGAACCGTGGCAGACCGCGAGGCGGCGCTGGCCTCGGTCGCCGTGCCGTCCTTGCAGGCGGGTTTCGACGGACCTGCGGGCGAGGCGCATGGCGGGCTGACGCGGCCGTCCTGCTCGCGGGTGGCGAACCTCTACCCTCGTGAGACGACGATCGCCAACGTCCGCCAGTTCTCGGTCCTGAGCGCCGAAGAGCTTGCCGAGATCGCAGCACGGATGCACGTCGAGCGCCTCGACCCCACCCTTGTCGGGGCGACGATGGTGGTGGAGGGCATTCCCGACTTCAGCCATGTGCCGCCCTCGTCGCGCCTGCAATCGCCGGATGGCACGACCCTTGTCGTCGACATGGAGAACCGCCCCTGCGTGCTGCCCGCCAAACCCATCGAGGCGGCGATGCCGGGGACCGGCCGCGCCTTCAAGGCGGCGGCGAACGGGCGGCGCGGGGTGACGGCCTGGGTGGAGCGTGAGGGCACGCTGCGCGTGGGCGACAACCTGCGCCTTTTCGTGCCCGATCAACGCGCCTGGTCGGAGCTTGCAGCAGTCCGCCGCGCCTGACGCTGCCGAAAAGCGGCAGGGATCGGTCGGAAATCCGCCGTCCTGCGGCACGCGGCCCCGCTAAACACGAAACCAGCAGGGCGGGGGTGCCCGACGAGGAGTGTCCGAATGGCCGTCAAGACCGACATCGAGATCGCGCGCGAGGCGGCGAAGAAGCCCATCCTCGAGATCGGGGCCAAGCTGGGTATCCCGTCCGAGAGCCTGCTTCCTTACGGCCACGACAAGGCGAAAGTCGGCCAGGACTTCATCCGGGGACTTCAGGGCAGGCCCGACGGCAAGCTGATCCACGTGACGGCGATCAACCCGACCCCGGCGGGCGAGGGCAAGACGCCCACGACCGTGGGGCTCGGCGACGGGCTGAACCGCATCGGCAAGCGCGCCGTCGTCTGCATCCGCGAGGCGAGCCTTGGCCCCAACTTCGGGATGAAGGGCGGGGCTGCGGGCGGCGGCTACGCGCAGGTCGTGCCGATGGAAGAGATGAACCTTCACTTCACGGGCGACTTCCACGCGATCACCAGCGCCCACAACCTTCTGTCGGCGCTGATCGACAACCACATCTACTGGGGTAATGCGCTCGACATCGACGAGCGTCGCATCGTCTGGCGGCGTGTCATGGACATGAACGACCGCGCGCTGCGCGACATGGTCGTGTCGCTGGGTGGCGTCGCGAACGGCTTTCCGCGCCAGACCGGGTTCGATATCACCGTGGCCTCCGAGGTCATGGCGATCCTCTGCCTGTCGCGCGACCTCGCCGATCTGGAAAAGCGCCTCGGCGATATCGTGGTGGCTTACACGCGCGAGAAGAAGCCGATCTATGCGCGTGACCTCAAGGCCGATGGTGCGATGACGGTGCTGCTGAAAGACGCGATGCAGCCCAACCTCGTGCAGACGCTGGAAAACAACCCGGCCTTCGTCCACGGCGGGCCGTTCGCGAACATCGCGCATGGCTGCAATTCGGTCATCGCGACGACGACCGCGCTGAAGCTCGGCGAGTATGTGGTGACCGAGGCGGGCTTCGGGGCCGACCTCGGGGCCGAGAAGTTCTTCGACATCAAGTGCCGCAAGGCGGGGCTGAAGCCGGCGGCGGCGGTGATCGTGGCCACCGTGCGGGCGATGAAGATGAACGGCGGGGTGGCCAAAGCAGACCTCGGTTCGGAAAATGTCGGCGCGGTGCAGAAGGGCTGCCCGAACCTCGGTCGCCACATCGCGAATGTGAAGGGCTTTGGCGTGCCGGTCGTCGTCGCGATCAACCATTTCTTCAGCGACACCGACGCCGAGATCGCCGCCGTGAAGGCCTATGTGGCCGAACAGGGGGCCGAGGCGATCCTCTGCAAGCATTGGGCGCAGGGCTCGGCGGGGATCGAGGAGCTGGCGCACAAGGTCGTGGCGCTGGCCGAAGGGCCGTCGAACTTCGCCCCGCTTTATCCCGACGCGATGCCGCTGTTCGAAAAGATCGAGACCATCGCGAAGCGCATCTACCACGCGGACGAGGTGATTGCGGATACCTCCATCCGCGACCAGTTGAAGGTGTGGGAGGCGGCGGGCTACGGCCATCTACCGATCTGCATTGCCAAGACCCAGTACAGCTTCACGACCGATCCGACCGTGCGCGGCGCGCCGACCGGCCACAGCGTGCCGGTGCGCGAGGTGCGGCTTTCGGCGGGCGCGGGTTTTGTCGTCGCGATCTGCGGCGAGATCATGACGATGCCCGGCCTGCCGCGGGTGCCTTCGGCCGAGGTGATCCGTCTGAACGCCGCCGGTCAGGTCGAGGGGCTGTTCTGACGCCGCGTCGCGTTGCGGGAAGCAGCGGCCCGCGCTAAGACGCGGGCGGTTTCCTTGGAGGCGTAGCGATGAAGACCCCGGTGGAGTGCAGCACGATGGCCGACATCCGGGCCGAGATCGACCGCATCGACGAGGAACTGGTGACGCTGTTCGCCGCCCGTGCCGCCTACATCGACCGCGCGGGCGAGATCAAGGCCGAGATCGGACTGCCCGCCCGGATCGGGAGCCGGGTCGAAGAGGTCGTTGGCAATGTCCGCCGCCACGCAGTCGCGCACGGCCTGCCGCCCGAACTGGTCGAGAAGCTGTGGCGGCGGTTGATCGACTGGTCCATTGCACGCGAAGAGTCCGTGCTGGGGCCGGACTCGCTACGGGGGGACAAGGAATGACTGCGACCGTGATCGACGGCAAGGCCTTCGCCGCGCGGGTGCGCGCCGACGTCGCGCGCCATGTGGCGGGGCTGGGTGTCCAGCCGGGCCTTGCGGTCGTTCTGGTCGGTGAGGACCCGGCGAGCCAAGTCTATGTTCGCAACAAGCATGCCTCGACCGTCGAGGTCGGCATGGCTTCCTTCGAGCATCGGCTGCCCGAGGACACGCCCGAGGCAGACCTGCTGGCGCTGGTCGCGCGCCTCAACGCGGACCCTGCCGTGCATGGCATACTGGTACAACTGCCGTTGCCGGGGCACTTGAACGCCGACCTCGTGATCAACGCGATCGACCCAGCCAAGGACGTGGACGGCTTTCACATCTCGAACGTGGGGCGCCTTGGAACTGGGCAGAAGGCGATGGTGCCCTGTACCCCGCTCGGCTGCCTGATGCTGTTGCGCGACCACCACGGCGCACTTGCCGGGATGAACGCGGTGGTTGTTGGCCGCAGCAACATCGTCGGCAAGCCGATGGCGCAACTGCTGCTGGGCGACAGCTGCACCGTCACGATCGCCCACAGCCGGACGCGCGATCTTGCGGCCGTCTGCCGGGGCGCGGATATCTTGGTGGCGGCCGTGGGGCGGCCCGAGATGATCGACGGCAGCTTTGTCAGGCCGGGGGCGACCGTGATCGACGTCGGCATCAACCGGGTCGAGCGTGACGGCAAGCCGCGCCTCGTCGGCGATGTACATTACGCAAGCGCCGCCGCCGTGGCGGGGGCGATCACGCCGGTGCCGGGCGGCGTCGGTCCCATGACCATCGCCTGCCTTCTCGCCAACACCCTGACGGCCTGTTGCCGCGCCCACGGCCTGCCCGAGCCCGAGGGGCTGACCGCCTAACCGGCCATGCGCGGCATCGGCACCACGAGCGAGCGCGTGCCCGTCAGAACCGCAAGCGCGCCCGGTTCCATAAGGGTACTGAGCTTCGCATCCGACGCGCGCAGCCCGCCCGTGTAGCAGCCATAGGCGGGCAGAATCACGCGGACCCCGTCGATCAGGAAGCAGGGGCGGCTGCGACCCGCGATCGCGGCCTTGGGGTGGTAGTGGCCCGACACCTCGGCGCTTGCTCCGACCCGCGCGATGTGTCGGAAGGTCAGCGGACCAAGCGGCACCTCGTCACGCATCGTGCCGTCGAGCGATAGCGGGGCCGGGTCGTGATTGCCCGCGATCCAGGTCCATTCGCGCCCCGCCATCATCCGGGCCAGCCAAAGGGTCTCGTCCTCGGTCAGGCTGCCCTCGGCATCGGCATCGTCAAAGCTGTCGCCAAGGCAGATCACCTGCCGCGCTGCGGTTGCCACAAGGTCGCTGTCGAGCCGCTGCAACGTCTCACGCGTCTCGTAGGGAGGCAGCAAGGTGCCGCCGCGCCGGGCCATCCGCTCGGCTTTGCCAAGGTGCAGGTCCGAGACGCAGAGCAGACCTTGCGATGGCCAGTGGAGCGCGCCCGAGGGCAGGGCGAGCAGGATTTCCCCGGCGAAGGTGAAGGCATATGCGTTCATCCTTCGTTCGTGCCGCATCGGACAGCCCCCCGCAAGGGGTCAGGCAAGGCCTGCGGCGATCATCAGCCGACCGGCGGCTTCCTCCATCAGCCGCTCGCGCCCGGCGCCCTCGACCGGGACGCGGCCCATCTCGAGGAACATCGGGGCGGACAGGGGCGAAGGGCGCGTCAGGCGCACCGTGTCGATGCGTCCCTGCACGCGGGCGAACATCTCTTCGATCCGTCCGAAATCGACCAGGCCGCGCAGCGCTTCCTCGCGCGTGATCTCCAACATCAGGTGGCCGGGATCGTATTTCTGAAGCGTGTCGTAGAGGATATCGGAACTGAACGTTGCCTGCCGCCCCGTCTTCCGGCGTCCCTGATGCGTGCGCTCGATCAGCCCCGCGACGATGCCCACGTTGCGGAAGGTGCGCTTCATCACCGCGTTGCCCTGAAGCCAGCCCTCCAGCCCTTCGCGCAGGCGGGCCGGATCGAACAGCGCCGCCGTCTCGGTCACGGCATCTAGACCCCAGATCAGCGTGGCATAATCCGTTGCGACGAACCCAAGCGGATGCAGCCCCTCTTCCTCCATCCGTTTCGTCAGAAGAAGACCGAGCGTCTGCTGCGCGTTGCGCCCTGCAAAGCCGTAGACGCACAGATGCTCGCGCGCCTCGTAGGGGAAGCTTTCGACCAGAAGGCGCTCGGGCTCGGGCAGGCGCGAGACCTTGCGCTGCAGCGCCAGCCATTCGGCAGTGTGGCGCGGCAACTCGGGCCAGGACGGCTCCTGGAACATCCGCAGGATGCGGTGGGTCAGCAGGGTCGAGGTTGCGAACTTGGTGCCCATGAAGGTCGCGATGCGCGGCTCTTTCCCCGGCTGGCGCGTGACCTCGACGGTCAACTCGCGCAGCCCCTCGTAGCGCACGACCTGGCCCCCCATCAGGAAGGTGTCGCCCGCGCTGAGGGTCGCGGCGAACCCCTCCTCGATCTCGCCCAGCGGCGTGCCGCCCGCGCGGTTCTTCAGCCGCACCTTCACGAGGTCGGTGTCGATGATCGTGCCAAGGTTCATGCGGATCACCTGCGCGCTGCGCGGATCGCGCAGGTGCCACAGATCGCCCGTCCGCTTGAGCCGCTGCCAGCGGTCATAGGCGCGCAGCGCATAGCCCCCCGTCGCCACGAAATCGAGGCAGGCGTCGAACTCCGACCGCGTAAGGTGCCGGTACGGCCCCGCCGTCGTTACCTCGGCGTAAAGCGCATCGGGCTCTAGCGGCCCCGCGCAGGCCAGAAGCAGGATATGCTGGCAAAGGACATCGCGCGGCCCCGGTCCGCGCGGCTCTCCATCTAGGTCGTGGTCGCGCGCGGCCTCGAGCGCCGCACGGCACTCGACCACCTCGAAGCGGTTGGCTGGCACGAGGAGCGCCTTCGAGGGCGCATTGTAGCGGTGGTTCGCCCGCCCGATCCGCTGCACAAGGCGCTTCACGTTCTTCGGGGCCCCCACCTGGATCACCAGATCCACATCTCCCCAGTCGATCCCCAGATCGAGGCTGCCGGTACAGACGATCGCCCGCAGCTGCCCCGCGACCATCGCCTGCTCGACCTTTTCGCGCTGCTCGCGCGCCAGGCTGCCATGGTGGATGCCGATCGGCAGGTCGTCGTCGTTGGCAAGCCACAGGTTGTGAAAGAAGATCTCGGCCTGCGCGCGGGTGTTGTGGAAGATGAGCGTCGTCTTGTGCCGCCTGACCTCGGCCAGCACCTCGGGGATCGCGTGGCGCGCGCCGCCCCCCGACCAGGGCGGGGCGGCCGCGGTTTCCAGCATCGCGATGTCAGGCTCGGGGCCGGGATCGGCGACGAGGATGCCGCAGGGCCGGGGGTGACACGCAAGGTAGCGCGCAAGCGCCGGGGGGTCCTCGACCGTTGCCGACAGGCCCACCCGGCGCAGCCCCGGCGCCAGCGCCTCGAGCCGCGAAAGCGCCAGCATCAGCTGGTCGCCGCGCTTGCTTTCGGCGAGTGCGTGGATCTCGTCGACGATCACCCGGCGCAGGCCCGCGAAGATGCGCGGCGCATCCTCGTAGCTCAGCAGAAGCGCCAGGCTTTCCGGCGTCGTTAGCAGGATATGCGGCGGATCGGCGCGCTGGCGACGGCGCTGGCTGTAGCTCGTGTCGCCCGTCCTGTCCTCGATGCGGATGGCAAGGCCAGCCCCCTCGACGGGCGCGCGCAGGTTGCGCCGGATGTCGGCGGTCAGCGCCTTGAGGGGCGAGACGTAGAGCGTATGCAGACCGTCATGGCCCCCGGCCAGCTCGGCCAGCGAGGGCAGGAACCCCGCCATCGTCTTGCCGCCCCCCGTCGGCGCGATGAGCAATGTCGCGGGATCGCCCGCCCGCGCCAGCATCTCCTCCTGGTGCGGATGCAGCGACCAGCCTTTGGCGACAAACCAACGAGAAAGGGAGTCGGGCAAGCGCATACAGCCCACCTAGGCCGCCACTGGCGAGAAGAAAAGGCCGCCCGATCTTGCGATGCCTTCTCATTCACTTTGGCACAAGTATCCCACGGGGGATCCGGGGGGTGTGAAACCCCCCGGCGCTTACCTCAAGCGCTTACTTCGCGATGACTTCCTGGCGGACGAACATGTTCGACCAGGCCCGGTCGATCAGTTCGGGCGTCATCTGGTAGGGGATGCCTTCGAAGTCGCAGACCGAGATCATCTGGTCGATCAGATAGACCGGCTGGTAGTTGGCGTAGTTGTTGGCAATCGTCGGAAACTTGACCTTCATCAGGTGCAGAAGTGCGCGCTCGTCCAGCGGCATCTTCTTCTTGCGGGCGACCATCGCGAAGATCTTCAGGAAGTTCTCCTGGCTCGGCCCGTCGATCTTGATCTTGAAGAAGATCCGTCGCAGGGCCGCGCCGTCGAAGATCTCGTTCGGGTGAAAGTTGGTGGAAAAGATCACCAGCGTGTCGAAGGGCACTGTGAACTTCTCGCCCGATTGCAGGGCGAGGATGTCCTTGCCCTCTTCCAGCGGCACGATCCAGCGGTTGACGATCTTCTGCGGCGGCTCTTGCTGGCGGCCAAGGTCGTCGATGATGAAGATGCCACCGGTGGATTTCAGTTGCAGCGGGGCCTGATAGGTCCGTGCGGTGGGATTGTAGGTAAGGTCGAGCATGTCGAGCGACAACTCGCCCCCCGTGATGACCGAGGGCCGCTCGCAATAGACATAGCGGTTGTCGAAGCGGTTCGAGCTGCGCCGCAGGCTGCCGGGATCGTCGACGGCCTCCTCGGCAGCGGAATGGACGATCGGGTCGTAAACGCTGATGACCTGACCCGAGTACTCCAGTGCGCGCGGCACATAGATCTTGTCGCCCATCGCGGCGCGGATGCCGTTCGAGATCGAGGATTTCCCATTGCCGGGCGGGCCGTACATCAGGATCGAGCGCCCCGAGGTCACGGCGGGGCCGAGGTTGTCCAGAAGGTCCGGCGGCAGGATCAGGTGGCCCATCGCGCCCACCAGCTGCTCGCGCGTCAGGCGCATGTTGCGGACCGACTGGCGCTTGATCTGCTCTTTGTAGGCATCAAGCGGGATCGGGACCGCGCCGTAGTATTCCGACTGGCTGAGGGCATCGAGCGCGCGCGCCCGGCCCGCGTCGGTCAACTGATAGCCCATCTCGTTGCCGCTGGTGGCATGCAGCGTACCCGTCGCCTCGACCAGCTTCTGGCCGCGCGCAAGGTCGATCAGTTCCTGGGTGACATTGACCGGCAGGCAGATCTGGCGCGAGATCACGCTGACCAGATCGAGGTTCATGCGGAACATGGTCTTCAGCAGGATGTCGCGCAACATCACCATCCCGATGCCCGTTTCGGCCAGGGTGCGCGGGGCGACCGGGGCGATCACGTTCGGGGTTGTCTGCACGTTCATCGGAACACCTGCGCGCCTGGGCCGGGACAAGGCTGCCCGGCAATCCTTGCCAATCGGTTAAGCCGCGCTGTCGAACCACAATGCGGCGAGGAAGTAGAAGACGAGCGTGCCGGCGAGGGCGAGGCCCATCGGGAAGGACTTGTTGGTCCAGGATTCCCAGGTTGGCGTCGCTGCCCTCACCGGGCCGAGGGCGCGTGCGGTGCGGTGGCTTACGAAGGCGCCGATCAGGGCGGCTGCGAAAAGTGCGAGCACGAAACGCAGGTCGTCGAGCGCGAAGAAGGGGGCCATCGCGGCGGCAAACTTGGCATCGCCCGCGCCGATCATGCCTGTCGCGTTCATAGCGAAGCCAAGCACCAGGATGGCCGCGAAATGCGTCCACCGCCAGGCCCAGACCTCGAGCGGCAGGGCCAGCAGCCCCACGACGAAAAAGACGACCAGCAGGGCCAGCACGGCCTTGTTGGGGATCTTCATGAACTTCATGTCGCTCCACGCGACCCAAACCGCGATCGGGATCACGAAGGGCAGGAACCAGAGCGCGGTTGCGGCAGAGGTGGCGATCATGCCCGTGTCACACTTCCATCAAGGGCCTCGAGGCTGCGAACAGCCTCCTCGAAGAATTGCGGGTGGGTGTCGATCGCGTCCTGCAACAGACCCTTGCCGATCGCGACGTCGCCCTGCTTGATCGCCGTGAGGGCGAGGGTGTGCATCAGCTGCGCGCGCTCGGTCTGGGTCAGCTTGATGACCGGCACGTCGTATTTGCGCTGCGCCCCGCGCGCCAGAACGAGGTTGTTCTTCGTCGTGAAGCGGTTCGGATCGAAGGTCAGCGCCTCGAGGAACAGCTTCTCCGCCGCCGCGTAGTCGCCCCGCGTCAGCTTCGAGAAGCCCCAGTTGTTCAGTACCCCAGCCGGTCGCGTGGTCAGGCCCTGCGCGGTCTCGTAGAAGCTGTCGGCCTTCTTCCAGTCCTTCTTGCTGTCGGCGACCATCGCCTCGAGGCGGTAGCGCTCGAACGTCTCGTGCGTCGGCGGGATCTTGTTCAACTCGGCCTCGGCGCGCTGCCACTCGTTCGCGCGGATCAGCGAGTCGGCATAGGCGACGCGGTCCTCGTTTGTGACCTCTGGCATCGCCATGATACCGGCCCAGACGGTGTTCGCCTCGGCCGGGCGGTCGGCGCGGACAAGCGACAGGGCAAGGCCCCGCTGCAGGTCCATCCGCGCGGGGTCCTCGGCGGCGGCACCGCGGAAGTAGTTCACTGCCTCGTTCGGGTCCGAGACGGTCAGCATGATGTCGTTGAGATTGCTTTCGTCGATCACGTTCACGTTCTTGATCGCGCGTTCGACTTCGGCATCGCTGGTTCCGCCGCAAGCGGACAGGGCGACCGTGCCGCCAAGGCACAGTGCTAGAACGACCGGGTGGCGCATTTTGCGTCCTGTTTCTGCTCGGTCCCTACAGGTCCGACAGAAGCAGGTATTGGCCCCCACCCTGACGGACAAGCGAGAACCCATTTGCCTCACTGTCAGCAGAGTACACGGTTTCCTCGCTTCGCGCGATAGCGAGCCGTAGATTTTCGCGGATCGAGTCCGTTGCGCCACTGTCGAAGGCAAAGGCCTGCTCGAAGACACGGCGCGCCTCACCGATTTCGCCCTTCTCCATCAGCACCACACCAAGGTTGTTCAGCGCCGGCACGAAGGTCGGGTCGAGGTCGAGCGCGCGGCGCAGGATCTGTTCCGACTGACCCAGCCTGCCCAACCGAAGATTGGCCGAGCCTATGGCCGAAAGGACGTCCGCATTCGGCCCGTCCTCGGCCGCGGCGGCAAGATAGGACCGAAGCGCCAGTTCGTACTCGCCCGCCGCCATCAGCCGATGGCCCGTCTCCAGCGGATCGGCACTCGACCCGCGCGGATCCACCGCCGGGGCCGTGCCTCCGGGGGTCAGCGCTGTCCCGCCGCTGCAGGCGCCCAGACAGGTCAGTGCGATCACCGCACAGGTCCAGGCGCGTGTCATGCCGGGGGTCAGCCTCCTCCAAGTTGCGTCGCGATGCCATGGATCGATGGTCCGATGAGGATGATCAACAACGGCGGCAACGTGAACAGCATTGTGCCGAGGGTCAGCTTGGTGGGCAAGGTGTTTGCCTTCTCTTCGGCCCGCATAACGCGCTTGTCACGCATTTCGGCCGCATAGACGCGCAGCGCATCTGCGACCGAGGTGCCGAAGGTCGACGACTGGATAAGCACGGTCACGAAGGACGACACGTCCGGCAGGCCGACCCGCTCGGCCATGTCGCGCAGGACCGAGATACGCTCTTTGCCCGCCTTCACCTCTTGCCCGACCATATCCAGTTCTTCGGCAAGGGCCGGGTAGCCAAGACGGATCTCGGTTGCGACGCGCAGGATCGACTGGTCCATCGACTGACCCGCCTCGACGCAGACAAGCATCATGTCGAGCGCGTCGGGAAAGCCTGCAGTGATCTCTTCCTGACGCTTCTGAAGGCGGCGCTGGACCCAGTACTGCGGCAGGTAATAGCCCGCAGCCCCCGGACCGATGGTCGAAAGGACCATCGTCTGCGTGCTCATCTCTGAATTGGCGGAGGCCGCCATGGCGTAGATCACGCCGATCACGAGGAAACCGATGCCCAGCAGGAACTGCGCTGCGTGGAAGGCGCGGACGGCGTTCTTCGACCGATAGCCCGCCCGCAGCATCTTGAGCCGCGCCGAGGACATGGCCACCGCGTCCTGCGGCTCGAGGAAGGTTGCGAACTTTTGCAGCTTGTCGGTCTTGTCGCCGCGCCGCAGCACCTGCGGCTGGCCCGCGACGGTGCTCTTGATCGTCGCACCCTTCAGCTTGTCGAGCGGATCGACCTGCTTCTTGAGCATCGTAGGCAAGGTCAGCAACACCAGGACGAGGCCGAGCGCGCCCACAACGATCAGGGGACCGAGCGGGCCGAGGGCCGTCACCAGTGCTTCGCGGGCCGTGTTGAGAAGTTCCATCGACCTGCCTCAGACCTTGATGTTGACCATGATCTTCATGAAAATGACGTTGATCGTCAGAAAGACGCCGACGATGAGACAGGCCGGGATGAATACCGATGTCTCCTTGACGCCATCGTAATAGTTGGGCTGCAGCACGTTGATCATGACCAGCGCCGCGAAGGGAAAGCCCGACAGGAACATGCCCGACCACTTGGCTTCGGCGGTGATCGCCTTGACGCGGCGGAACAGCTTGAAGCGCGAGCGGATCACCTTGGCGAGCCCTTCGAGGATCTCGGCAAGGTTGCCGCCCGACTGCTGCTGGATCGAGACGGCCACGGCAAGGAAGCGCAAGTCCTGCATGTCCATCCGTTCCGCGAAGGCCTTGAGGCTGTCCGAGACGTTGCGCCCGTAGGCGGCCTCGTCCGCGATCATGCCGAACTCGGTGCCGAGGGGATCGGGCACTTCCTTGGCGACGATGCCGATCGCCGACGAGAAGGGGTGGCCCACGCGCAGCGACCGGACCATCAATTCGACCGCGTCGGGCAGTTGCTCTTCGATCAGTCCAAGGCGCTTCTTGGCCTTCTTGTTGACCCAGGTATAGACGCCGCCCACCCCCATGCCGATGGCGATGCCGATGCGGATCGGCGTGCTCGCCTCGGTGCCGACCGTCAGCAAGAGATAGCTGAACACCGACAGCAGAGCCATGATCCCCACCAGCGCCTTGGGCGAGAAAGCGATGTTGGCCTTTTGCGCCTTGTCGGCCAGGATCGAGTAGAGCGGGATGCCTTTGGCCTTCATGTGCTGGCTCATCTCCTTGCGGAGTTGCTCAAGCACCTGTTCGCGGTTGCCACCCTTTTCCATCAGCGCAAGGCGGCGGCTGACGCGGCTGTTCAGGCTGATCGACTTGCCGAAGACCGTCAGATAGATGCCTTCGACCAGCATCAGGACGGCGACGAAGATCAGGATGTAGATGATCGGGGCTGCGCTGATGGTCATGGTCTGTCCTTACGGCAGCTGGTCATAGATGCTGGCGGGCAGGTTGTAGCCCCACTGCTTGAACCGCTCTGAGTAGTGCGAGCGCACGCCCGTCGCGTTGAAGCGTCCGATGATCTTGCCATCGGGCTGGATGCCGAGCCGCTCGTAGCGGAAGATCTCCTGCATCGAGATGACCTCGCCTTCCATTCCGGTGATCTCGGTGATCGAGGTCATGCGGCGCGAGCCGTCCTGCAGGCGGCTGGCCTGGACGATCAGGTTGACGGCGCTGGCGATCTGGGCGCGGACGGCCTTGATCGGCATCTCGATCCCGGCCATCGCGACCATGTTCTCGAGGCGGCTGACGCCATCGCGGGCGCTGTTGGCGTGGATCGTCGTCATCGAGCCGTCGTGGCCGGTGTTCATCGCCTGAAGCATGTCGATGACTTCCTCGCCGCGCGTCTCGCCGACGATGATGCGGTCGGGGCGCATCCGCAGCGCGTTCCGCAAACAGTCGCGCTGGGTCACGGCGCCCTTGCCCTCGACGTTGGCGGGGCGGCTTTCCATTCGGCCGACATGGACCTGCTGAAGCTGAAGTTCGGCCGTGTCCTCGATGGTCAGAACCCGCTCGGTGTTGTCGATGAAGGACGACAGCGCGTTCAGCGTCGTGGTCTTGCCCGAGCCCGTTCCGCCCGAAACGATGATGTTCAGACGCGTGGCGACCGCCGCTTGCAGATAGGCTGCCATCTCCTCGGTAAAGGCACCGAATCGGACAAGGTCCGAGATGCCGAGCTTGTCCTTCTTGAACTTGCGGATCGACACGAGGCTGCCGTCCACCGCCACCGGCGGCACCATCGCGTTGAAGCGGCTGCCATCCGCGAGGCGGGCGTCGACATAGGGGTTCGATTCGTCGACCCGGCGGCCGACGGCCGACACGATCTTGTCGATGATCCGCAGCAGGTGGCGCTCGTCCTTGAAGGTGATGTCGGTAAGCGTCAGCTTGCCGCCGCGTTCCACGAAGATGCGGTGCGGGCCGTTGATCAGGATGTCGTTGACCGTCTCGTCCTTGAGCAACGGTTCGATCGGGCCGAGGCCCATCACCTCGTCGTAAAGTTCCTGGTGCAGCGACTGGCGGTCTTCCTTGTTCAGGACGACGCTCATCTCTTCCAGTGCTTCGGCGGTGATCGAGGCGATCTCCTGACGCAGGTTCGCTTCGGTTGCCGTTTCGAGTGCGGCAAGGTTGAGGTTGTCGAGCAGCCGCTTGTGCAACTCGACCTTCAACTCGCCCATCTTCTCCTTGCGCTTCTTTTCCTTTTCAGAGGCAGCAGCCTCGGCCGGCAGGCGGGCCGGAGCGGCGCCGCGAGCGGGGGCAGCCTTGGCATCGACGGCGGCGATCTTGGGGGCGGCATTTGCCGCTGCCACGGGAGCGAGCGTCGCGGCGCCGGGCTTTCCGGCCTCGTCCGGCTTCTTGAAGCGCGAGAACATGCCTTAGCCCTTTCCGGCCTCTACGGCCTTGTTCAGGTCGTAGAGCGACTTCGCGAGTTTCTGGATCTCCTTGCGAAGCGGGTTCTTTGCAGCGCTTTCCGAAATCGGCAGGCCGTGGTCGTTGGC
>JANPJD010000253.1:0-25719 GCA_031425325.1 Rhodobacterales bacterium
AGCCAGGCCGCCCCGGTCGAGCCGCCGCCCCTCGCGCTGCGCCAAGCCATCGCCGAGGCCGCGCTGAACGATCCGGCAGCCCATCTTTACGGCCCCGTCCTCGGCCTGCCCGCGCTGCGAGACGAGATCGCGGCGCAATGGTCGGCGGCCTATGGCGGCAGCATCGCGCCCGGCGAGGTCGCGATCACCCAGGGCTGTAATCAAGCCTTCACCGCGATCATGTCGACCCTCGCGGGCGCAGGCGATGCGGTGATCCTGCCGACGCCGTGGTACTTCAATCACAAGATGTGGCTCGACATGGCGGGTGTCACCGCCGTGCCGCTGCCGACCGGCCAGGGCCTGATCCCCGACGCCGAGGCTGCGGCGGCCCTCATAACGCCGGCCACCCGCGCCATCGTGCTCGTCAGCCCGAACAACCCCGGCGGCGTCGAATATCCCGCCGAGACGCTGCGCGCCTTTTTCGACCTCGCGCGCTCCCGCGGCCTCGCCCTCATCGTGGACGAGACCTACCGCGACTTCGACAGCCGCCATTCGGCTGCGAACGGCGGCAGGCCGCACGACCTTTTCGCGGACCCCGACTGGCAGGACACGCTGATCCACCTCTACTCCTTCTCCAAGGCCTATCGCCTGACGGGGCACCGCGTCGGTGCGATCGTGGCCTCGGCCGGGCGCCTCGCCCAGGTCGAGAAGTTCCTCGACACGGTGGCGATCTGCCCGTCGCAGCTCGGCCAGATCGCGGCTCTCTGGGGGATGCGGAACCTCGCCGACTGGGTCGCGGGCGAGCGGGCCGAGATCCTCGCCCGCCGCACGGCGATGACGGGCGGCTTCGCGGCGCTGTCGGGCTGGCGGCTGCTGGGCTGCGGCGCCTATTTCGCCTATGCTGAACATCCTTTCCCCGAAGCCTCCGACGCGCTCGCCAAACGCCTCGTGACCGATGCTGGCCTTCTGATGCTGCCCGGCACGATGTTCCAGCCGCCGGGCCACCCCGACGGCGCGCGCCAGCTGCGGATCGCATTTGCCAACATCGACGCCCCGGGGATCACCGAGATGTTCGCCCGCCTCGCCGCGCTGCCCGCCTGAGGCTTCTTTTCGGCGCAAGTACCCTCGGGGGTGGGGGGGCAGGCGGCCCCCGCCCTGTCCTCGTCAGAGGCGCTGCGGCCCGGCGTCATGCCCTTGCCCGACCGCGCCCGACCGCTTAGACAGTCGCGAGTTCCAAGCGAAGGCGATCCGATGGCCAAGTCCCCAGACCCCGCAGCCCCCGCGAAACCCCGCAAGGGCGGCAACCTGCTCGTCTGGATTCTGATGGGCCTTCTGATCGCAAGCCTCGGCGGCTTCGGCGTGACGAACTTCAACGGATCTGTCGGATCTGTCGGATCGGTCGGCGACCGACGGATCGAAGTCACCGACTACGCC
The DNA here is from genome assembly GCA_031425325.1 of Rhodobacterales bacterium. Taxonomy (GTDB): domain Bacteria; phylum Pseudomonadota; class Alphaproteobacteria; order Rhodobacterales; family Rhodobacteraceae; genus Aliitabrizicola. The sequence continues at coordinate 1,414 of JANPJD010000253.1, forward strand.
CGCGCGCTCCGCCAGGAGATGGACGCCTTCTCGGCCCAGATCGGCCAGCCCGTCACCTTCGCGCAGGCCCAGGCCATCGGGCTTGACCGGCGGGTGCGCGAGGGCCTCGTGACCACGGCGGCGCTCGACAACGAGGCGGCGCGCGTCGGCCTGTCGGTCGGCGACGCCCGCGTCGCGGCCGAGATCATGGGGCTCGAGGCGTTCCAGGGCGTGACCGGCGCCTTCGACCGCGAGACCTACAGCTTCACGCTGGAACGCAACGACATGACCGAGGCCACCTTCGAGACCCGCATCCGCGAGGATCTCTCCCGCTCGCTGCTGCAAGGCGCGGTGGTCGGCGGCTTCACGGCTCCGGCTCCGGTTGTGGCGACGCTGCAGGCCTGGCTTGGCGAGCGGCGGGGCTTCAGCCTTCTGCGGCTGACCGAAGCCGACTTGCCCGACCCGGTCAGCGACCCGTCCGAGGCAGACCTTCAGGCCTACTACGAGGCCAATCCCGATGCCTTTACCGCCCTCGAGGCGCGCCGCATCACCTATGCGGCCCTTCTGCCCGAAATGCTGACCGACGAGGTTCAGGTCGACGAGGCAGCGCTGCGGGCCGCCTATGACGCGCGCATCGACGAGTTCGTGCAGCCCGAGCGTCGCCTGGTCGAGCGTCTCGTCTTCCCGACCGATGCCGAGGCGGAAGCCGCCCGCGCGCGCCTCGACGCGGGCGAAAGCTTCGAGACGCTGGTGGCCGAGCGTGGCCTGTCGCTGCCCGACGTGGACCTCGGCGAGCAGTCGCTTGCCGATCTCGGGGCGGCGGGCGAGGCCGTCTTCGCGCGGACCGAACCGGGGGTCGCAGGCCCGCTGCCCTCGGATCTCGGCCCGGCGCTTTACCGCATGAACGGCATCCTGAACGCGCAGGAGACCCCCTTCGAGGAGGCCCGCGACATCCTTGCGCCCGAGCAGCTTGCCGATGCCGCCCGCCGCGCCATCGCAGGCCGGATCGACCAGATCGACGACCTGCTGGCCGGAGGCGCCACGCTCGAAGACCTCGAGGCCGAAGCAGGAATGCAGCTTGGCACCGTCGATTACGCCCCCGGCGTGGACGCCCCGATGGTCGGCTATGCCGCCTTCCGTGCGGCGGCCGAGGCGATCGGCGAAGGCGACTTCCCCGAGGTGATCGAGCTGGAGGACGGTGGCATCGTGGCGCTCCGCCTCGACGAGGTGATCCCGCCCACGCTGCGGCCCTTTGACGAGGTCGCGCAGGCGGTGACCGAAGGCTGGCGTGCGTCGGCGGTCACCTCGGCCCTTGCAGCCCGTGCTGCCGAGGTGCAGGCGGCGGTCGAAGGCGGCGCATCGCTCGGCGGCTTCGGGATCGTCGACGTCACCCAGTCGATGCCGCGAGACGGCTTCATCGAAGGCGCGCCCGAAACGCTTTTGTCCGATATCTTCCGGATGGAAGCAGGTGCACTGCAGGTCGTGGCATCGCCCGAGCTTACCGGCGTCGTGCGGCTCGACAGCATCCAACCCGCTGACCCGGCAAGCCCCGAGGCGGTGCAGGTGCGTGACGCCCTCGACGCGCAACTCGCCCAGCAGATCGCGCAGGATGCCTTCACTGTCTTCGCCAACGCCCTGACCTCCGAGGCGGGCGTGGCGCTCGACGAGGCGGCGCTGAACGCCGTCCACGCGCAGATCCAGTAGACCCTTGGCGATCCTGCCCCCTTTCGAGGCGTTCGAGCGCGGCTGGGCCGAAGGGCGCAACCAGGTCGTGACGGCCCGCCTTGCCGCCGACCTCGACACGCCCGTTTCGCTGATGCTGAAGCTGACCGAGGCGCGGACAGACAGCTTCATGCTGGAATCCGTGACGGGTGGCGAGGTACGGGGGCGCTATTCGGTCGTCGGCATGAAGCCCGACCTGATCTGGCGCTGCCACGGCACCCGCGCCGAGATCAACCGAGAGGCCCGCTTCGACGCGGCGGCCTTCGCGCCCGAAGCGGCGGCCCCGCTCGACAGCCTGCGTGCACTGCTGGCGGAAAGCCGCGTCGACATGCCGCCCGATCTGCCGCCCATCGCGGCAGGGCTTTTCGGTTATCTCGGCTACGACATGATCCGCCTGGTCGAGCATCTGCCGGACGTTAATCCCGATGTGCTGGGCCTGCCGGATGCCGTCCTACTGCGCCCCTCTGTGGTTGCGGTGCTTGATGGGGTGCGGGGCGAGGTCACTGTCGTCTCGCCCGCCTGGGTCGCATCGGGCCTGTCGGCGCGCGCGGCCTATGCCCAGGCCGCCGAGCGCGTGATGGACGCGCTGCGCGACCTCGACCGCGCGCCGCCCGCCATGCGCGATCTTGGCGAGGCGGCAACCGTGGGCGAGGCAAGATCAAACTTCACGCACGAAGGCTACCTCGCCGCGGTAGAGCGCGCCAAGGACTACATCCGCGCGGGCGACATCTTTCAGGTCGTCCCCTCGCAACGCTGGGCGCAAGGCTTCACGCTGCCGCCCTTCGCACTCTACCGCAGCTTGCGAAAGACCAACCCCTCGCCCTTCATGTTCTTCTTCAACTTCGGCGGCTTCCAGGTCATCGGTGCCAGCCCCGAAATCCTCGTGCGGCTGCGCGACGGCGAGGTGACTGTCCGTCCGATTGCTGGCACCCGCCCGCGCGGTGCCACCCCGGACGAGGACCGCGCGCTTGAGGCGGATCTGCTGGCCGACCCCAAGGAACGCGCCGAGCATCTAATGCTGCTGGACCTTGGTCGCAACGATGTGGGCCGCGTGGCGCAGGTCGGCACCGTGCGCCCGACCGAGCAGTTCATCATCGAGCGCTACAGCCATGTCATGCACATCGTCTCGAACGTGACGGGCCAGATCGCCGACGGGCAGGATGCGCTCTCGGCGCTGCTGGCGGGCCTGCCTGCCGGCACCGTCTCGGGTGCGCCCAAGGTGCGCGCGATGCAGATCATCGACGAACTCGAGCCGGAAAAGCGCGGCGTCTACGGTGGCGGTGTGGGCTACTTCGCCGCCAACGGCGAGATGGACATGTGCATCGCGCTTCGCACCGCCGTTCTCAAGGACGAGGTCCTCTACATCCAGGCGGGTGGTGGCGTGGTGCATGACAGCGACCCGCAGGCGGAATACGAAGAGACGGTCAACAAGTCGCGCGCGATCCGCCGCGCAGCGGAGGACGCCGGGCTCTTCGCGCGGCGCGGCAACGGCTAGCTGTTAGATGTGGGGATTGAATGGAAGGTCGCTAACGAGATTTGCCAAATAGGCCATCTGTTCATCGTCTGCCTGTTTTAAACTTATAAGGTCACATAGCTCCGAGGGAAGAAGGGCAATCTGCGAGAGCCTTTTTCTCCAAGCGGAGTCTGCAATACTTCTGAGATTGCCCTTTAACGTGGTATCCGTTGTAAGGAAGCAATCCAAGCCAAGTAGAAGGACGCAATGTAAGTGCCATGCGTCCTGAGAGTGTTTTTCGGAAGCCTTCACAGACAGAAGGGCAGATAGAATTTCAGAGTAGGGCAGGTCCTGTGTTTGCTTTAGATGGGCTCGGAGCATGGAAATGACATCATCCCCAGGTAGTTTAAACGAAAAGCCGCTTAGTGTAGGGTGATGTACCATACCTCTTACGTTTCGGAAAAAACTTGCATCCCCGATAGACTGACCAGCATACAGTGACGCAGGCTTGTGCAAGCGCTCAAACTCTAAGGCATCGGTTGTGTGTGCTTCGAGCCGTCCGTCCGTAAATGCAAGCGCGAGCGCGGCAATATATCGAGTTTGGCCGCCTCCTTTACTCGGCTTGATTGCACGACCCTTCTTGAACGACTCCAGATGGAATGTTTCAACTGGATGTCTGCCCCAAAAGAGAGTTCCGGTATCCACCCTGCGGGATGCTATCGCGACGGCGTGATGACGCACGGAGTTATCAATTAAGACCTTCAAAAATTGCGGCCTCAGAACCACCACGGGTTGGACCAGGCGCGCCGTCCGGCCCGGTCCACCACCGTCACCCGCACCCAGGGCGAGGCGGCGAAGCGCTCAAGGGGCATCGTCGCCTGGGTCATCGACGGGCCGTGCAACGACTTTGCCGCGGTGGCAGCGCCCTGCACGATCAGCGTTTCGACGGCGGAACACTCCACCTCGACCACATCGCGCGTGATCCGTATGTCGTGCAACTCGGGGCCTTGCGTCGAATAGAAGGCGCCCGCCTTGAGCGCAGACAGAAGCGCCTCGGGCGCGTTCGCCTCGGACTTGACCATGACCCAGCCGCCGAAGTGGTCGGGCTCGGTGAAATGCGCGTCATCGGTCGCGATCAGGCTCAGCCGCCGCCCCTCGGTCAGAAGCAGGTCCGCGATCGCAAAGCCGTCCGGGCGGTCGGCCCCGATGGCGCAGCCGTGGTTATAGACCTCGACCGCATGGGTCGCCGCGATGCTCCGCGCGTCGGCCAGCGTCAGGCCGGACCATTGCGGATGCGCCACCGCGACAAAGGCCCCCGCCGCGACTGCGCGGGCGGCGAGGTCGGCCGCCGTCTCTTGCCCGTCCACCGGATCGAAGTCGGGCGAGTGCGACGGCGGGAAGCCTGGCGGCAGGCCGACGGCCAGGATGTGCCACAACTCGCCATTCTCCATCCGGCCCGAATGCAACTCGGCCCCCAGGATCGTGGTGAAGCGGTCCGTGCGGAACGGGACGGTGTCCACGATCGGATAGCCGTAACGGCCCACAAAGTGATCGGTCAGGGCAAGGAAGTCATAGCCCTCGTCGCGGTAGCGGCGGCAAACCTCTTCGGGCGACAGCACGCCGTCCGAGCGGTCGGAATGGGTATGAAGGTTGCCGCGCCAGAAGCGACCCGGGGCGGCGAAGGCAGGAAGGGAACGGGTCATGCTGTCCTCGGTGATGGTGGCGGCATCCTCGCAGCCTGCTGTGAATTCCCCACGAAGATCGCGTCGGCTTCGGGACTGGGCGGCTCGCGCAAAAGAGCCCGCGCCCTCACCCGACCCGAACGCCCGCGACCCAGGTACCGCGCACGGCCGCCGCCGCCCCAAGGCGCGCGACCCGGATCACATCGGCCCGCGCCCCGACCTCAAGCCGCCCGCGGTCGCCCAAGCCCGCCGCCTCGGCCGGGGCACGGGTGACGGTCGCAACGCCGCGCGCCACGTCGCCCCAAAGATCGCCCAGCAGAAGCGCCGCCATCAGCAATGCCGAGGGCACATAGTCGGACGACACAATGTCCAGCAGCCCCGCCTCGGCCAGCGTGACCGCCGCGACATTGCCCGAATGGCTGCCGCCCCGGATCAGGTTCGGCGCGCCCATCATCACGAGGATGCCCGCCTCGCGGCAGGCCCGCGCCGCCTCGACCGTGGTCGGGAACTCGGCGAAATGCGCGCCATGCCGGGCGGATTGGGCCACCTGCTCTGCGGTCGTGTCGTCGTGGCTGGCCAGGACCGCGCCGTAGCGGCGCGCGGCCGCCACGGCCGCCGCCTCGTGCAGGGCGCCCATCCGCTGCCCAAGCTCTTGCTGGCCAGCGATATGGCCCGCGAACTCGTCCTCGGAATAGCCGTGCTTGCCGATCACATAATCCCGCAGCTTGCTGACGTCGCGGAACTGCCGCTGGCCGGGCGTGTGGTCCATCAGGCTGACGATACCCACCGCATCGGCAGGCCCGAACTTCGCCAGCTCTTCAATCAGCGTCTCGGAACAGACCTCGGCGCGCAGGTGCAGAAGATGGCTGATCCGCAGCACGCCCCGCGCCCGCAGGTCGAGGATCTCGTCGGCCAGCACGCGGGCGTACTCGCCGTAATTGCCCTTGGCTTTCGAGACGATGGAACCCACGCGCAGCGCGTCGAACACCGTCGTGATGCCCACGCTCGCAAGCTCGGCGTCATGGGCAAGGATCGCGCTCGCATGGGGCCAGTCGACGCGGGGACGCGGCTCGATGTGACGCTCGAGATTATCGGTGTGCAGTTCGATCAGCCCGGGCATCACAAGGTCGCCGCCACAGTCGACCGCCCCCGGCGGCACGCCACCGCCCGGCTCGATCGCGGCAATCCGGCCGCCAGACAGGCGCAGGCTGCCGCGCAGGGTTTCGGTCGGCAGCACGAGTGTGGCATCGGCGAGGATCGTGTCGGCGGGAGTCGGTTCGGGCATCGGGCTTCCTTGACGGCAGACGAGAGGGCGGATTAGCGAGGCTGTGTCACATCAGGGTGACGGGAAAGGGATAGTCGGACAGGCCATGACCGTCATGACACGATATGCGCTTTACTGGGCCCCAGAGGCAGGGCCTTTCGCCGACCTCGCGGCAGCATGGCTTGGCTGGGACGCGGCACGGGGTCGCCGCGTCGATCACCCCGAGGTGCCGGGCCTGTCGCGCAGCGTCGCGGACCTGACCGCGACGCCGCGCAAGTACGGCTTCCACGGCACGGTGAAGCCGCCCTTCCGCCTCGCTCCCGGCCAGAGCGCCGAGGCGCTGCATGCCGAGGCGGCGGCCTATTGCGGGCAGGCCCATGCGGTGACGCTGCCCGGCCTTGCGCTGCACCGGATCGGCGGCTTCGTTGCGCTGACGCCCGAAGGCGATCAGGGGCCACTCGCGGCGCTCGCCGCCGGGGCGGTGGCCGCGCTCGACGCTTTTCGTGCGCCGCCCGATGACGCCGAGATCGCCCGGCGCGACCCCGACCGCCTGACGCCACGCCAGCGCGCGCATCTGGCGCGCTGGGGCTATCCCTATGTGATGGAGGACTTCCAGTTCCACCTGACCCTGACGGGCGACCTGCCCGAGGTCGAGGCCGAGGCGGTCGAGGCCGCCCTTGCCCCGGCCTTCGCGCCCGTCCTGCCGCGCCCATTCCGCGTCGACAGCCTTTGCCTTTTCGGGCAGGGCGAGGACGGGCTGTTCCGCCTGCTGCATCGCTACGCGCTTTCCGGCTGAAGGGCGGCGAGGAACGCCGTGACCGCCTCGTCGAGCGCGCCATCGTTTCGGACGACCTGCACGCCCACCCCATAGGGGATCTCGTAGCTCGCCCGCGCAAGGCGGCGCACGATGTCCTCGCGGGTTTCGCGGCCCCGCGCGGCAAGGCGCTCGGCCAGCACGGGGACCGAGGCCGTCACATGGATCACCGTCAGGCCCGGAAACGCCTCCCACGCTGCGCCGAGCATCGCGCGCGAGCCGTTGAATATGACGTCGCGGCCTTCGCTCATGGCGCGCTCGACGCTGATCGGAATGCCGTAGCGCAGGCCGTGCGCCTCCCAGTCCAGCACGAAGTCACCGGCGGCGCGACGGGCCTCGAACACCTCGGGCGTGACCCCTTCAAAAGGCTCGCCGCCCTGCGCCTCGGGCCGGGTGATCACGCGGCGCACGACGTGCAGGTCGGGTCGCGCGCGGCGCGCGGCCTCGATCAGCGTGTCCTTGCCCGCGCCCGACGGCCCGACCACGGCGAAGATGCGACCGGGCATCAGGCGGCGGCGCGGGGCGTGAAGCCCGTCACGTCCACCAGCCGGTCGCAGACCCGCGCCCGCGCCCCCTCGTCGTGGAAGATGCCGAGAATCGCGGCCCCCCGCGCTTTCGCCGCCTCGATCAGGCCCAGCACGACCTCACGGTTTGCAGCATCAAGGCTTGCGGTCGGCTCGTCCAGGAGCAGCGCGGGCGAGGGATGCACGAAGCCTCGCGCGATGTTGACGCGCTGCTGCTCGCCGCCCGAAAAGGTCGTTGGCGACAGCGACCACAGCCTCGGCGGGATGTTCAGGCGTTCCAGCAGCGCCTCGGCCCGCGCCCGCGCCTCGTCTGCCGCTACGCCGAGTGCCAGCAGCGGCTCGGCCACGACATCGACCGTCGGCACGCGCGGCACGACGCGCAGGAACTGGCTGACATAGCCCAGCGTACCGCGCCGCAGTGCCACGATCTCGCGCGGGGCGGCGCGCGCAACGTCAAGCGTGCCGACCCGGATCGTCCCCTCGTTCGCAAGGTAGTTGCCCCAGATCATCCGCATCAGCGTCGATTTGCCCGACCCCGACGCGCCCACAAGCCCCACGCACTCCCCCGGCTGGACCGCCAGCGCTGCCCCCCGCATGACCGGGATCACGGCTCCGCCCTGGTTGTGCAGCGTGAAGCTCTTGCCCAGACCCTCGACCTCGATCATCGCGTTCATAGCCAGCGCTTCCATTTAAAAAAGAGATAGGTGCCGATCCCGGAGGCAATCATCATGCCGATCGCCATCGGATAGCCCAGCACCCAGTCGAGTTCGGGCATCACCTCGAAGTTCATGCCGTAGACGCTCGCGATCAGGGTGGGCGGCAGGAACAGGACGGCCACGACCGACACGATCCGCACGGTGATGTTCTGCTCGAGGTTGATCATCCCCAACGTCGCGTCGCTGGCCAGCGCCACGCGCGAGGCGATGAAGTCGGCATGGACCTCGAGCGCTTGGATGTCGCGCATCAGCGCCTTGACGACGGGCCGCAACCCGGCGTCGCCGCCCCGCTCCGCCTGCCCCTGCGAAAAGAACCCGAGGGCGCGTTCCAGCGTCAGAAGCGACAGGCGCACGCGGCCCACGAGGTCTCCCTCACGCCCGACTTCGCGCAGCGCGACCTGCAGACGCGCGGCCCGCGGCCCCGGCGGCGGATGGTAGACCGTTTTCGTGACCACATCGAGCGCCTTGCCCGTCCCCTCCAGCAGATCGGCAAGACGTCCAACGATCTCTTCCACAAGACCAAGAAAGACCCGGTCGGGCGACGTGCAGCCCGGCCCCACCTTGTCTGCGCGTGTCGGATAGGTCTCGAACGGGCGCGGTGCGTGATGTCGGACGGTGACCACCCGTTCGCGCGTCAGAATGAAAGTCGCCGGCCCGGACAGCGGTTCTTTCGTTTCGGACAGGCCCGGCAGGACGACCGTCATGTAGTCAGTCCCGTTTTCGCGGTAGAGCCGGTTCGAAATCTCGATCTCTTCCATGTCTTCGAGAGTCGGCACCTCGATGCCAAGGCGGGCCACTGCCTCGGTCTGGGCGGGCATCGGCCGGTAAAGGTCGATCCAGATCGCACCGGTAAGGTCCGCCTCGGGCGCAAGCTGCTCGAGGTGGCCGGCGGACTGACGATAGGCGAAGAGCATGGGATCAGACCTGCAAGACCGAGGAGACGAGCAACTGCGTATAGCCATGCTGCGGATCGTCCAAGACCTGATCCGTCAATCCCTGCTCGACCACGCGCCCACCCTTCATCACCATCAGCCGGTCGGCGAGCAGCCGCACCACGGCCAAGTCGTGGGTCACGATGACCGCCGAAAGCCCCATCTCGCGCACCAGGCCGCGCAGAAGATCCAGAAGCCGGGCCTGCACGCTGACATCGAGGCCGCCCGTCGGCTCGTCCATGAATACCAAGCGGGGACCCGTCACCAGATTGCGCGCGATCTGCAAGCGCTGCTGCATCCCGCCGGAAAAGGCAGCCGGGCGGTCGTCGATCCGGTCGGCGGCGATCTCGACCCGGCCGAGCCAGTCCAGCGCCGTCTCGCGGATGCGCCCATAGTGCCGCCCGCCCACCGCCATCAACCGCTCGCCCACATTGCCGCCCGCGCTGATCCCTATTCGCAGCCCGTCGCGCGGGTTCTGGTGGACGAAAGCCCAGTCGGTGCGTGCCAGCATCCGCCGCTCGGGTTCGGCCATCGTGACCGTATCGCGCCCGTCATAGATGACAGAGCCCTCGTCGGGCGCCATGTGCCCGGCAAGGCAGGACAAGAGGGTCGACTTGCCCGAGCCGCTTTCCCCCACGATGCCCATCACCTCTCCGGGCCAGAGGTCGAAGGACACGCCCTCGCAGCCGATCCTTGCGCCATAGCGCTTGGTCAGCCCCTCGACCTTCAGAAGCGCGCCCTGCGGCTTCTTTTCGGCACAAATACCCAAATCTTCCGATCCCCTCATGCGCGACCTCCGGCAGGCACGCCCAACCGTCCCGCATGGCCCGCCGCCCGGCGCGTCTCGCAGAAATCTGTGTCGGAACAAACGAACATCCGCCCGCCCGCGTCGTCGACTATCACCTCGTCGAGATAGCTCACCCCCGAGCCGCAGAGGTCGCAGGCATGGTCGGCCTTCGTGGCGGCGAAGGGATGGTCCTCGAAATCCAGCGGTTCGACCTTGGTATAGGGTGGCAGCGCATAGATGCGCTGCTCGCGGCCAGCACCGAAAAGCTGGATCGCGGGGCAGTCGGACAGCTTGGGGTTATCGAACTTGGGGATCGGCGAGGGGTCCATCACATAGCGCCCCTCGACGAGCACCGGATAGGCATAGGAGGTCGCGATCTGCCCGTGCCGGGCGATGTCCTCGTAGAGCTTCACATGCATCAGCCCGTACTCCTCAAGCGCATGCATCCGCCGCGTCTCGGGCTCGCGCGGCTCGAGAAAGCGCAAGGGTTCGGGGATCGGCACCTGATAGACGAGGATCTGCCCCTCGGTCAGCGGCGTCTCGGGGATGCGGTGGCGCGTCTGGATCAGCGTGGCATCGACCGTGGCACCCGTCACGGCCACCCCCGCCGTGCGCTGGAAGAAGCGGCGGATCGAGACGGCGTTCGTCGTGTCGTCCGCGCCCTGGTCGATGACCTTCAGCACATCGTCCGGCGTCAGGCAGGCAGCCGTCACCTGAACGCCCCCCGTGCCCCAGCCATAGGGCATGGGCATCTCGCGGCTGGCGAAAGGCACCTGATAGCCGGGCACCGCAATGCCTTTCAGGATCGCGCGCCGGATCATCCGCTTCGTCTGCTCATCAAGGTAGGCGAAGGTGTAATTCCCCGTTTCCGTCATGCTTCCGCCCCGATTGGATGCGATTCCACCCTCGACACGCCAGTTGGAGCCGCTTCTATGTCCTACCTCGCCCAGATCTCGTTCGACGATGTGCTGTGCAGCGTCCTCGCCTGCATCGCGATCCGCCAGGCGATGATCGTGGCCCTGCCCGACCGCGTCGCCGGGCCCGGTGGCTGGCTGATCGACACCGCCGAGGAATAAGGCGCCGCTCATTCCGCAGCCTCCTGCACAGACGTCTGCGCCTCAGCGCGAAGCCTGCGGACAAGCTCCAGTTCCGCCTGGAAATCGACGTAGTGCGGCAGCTTGATATGTTCGAGGAACCCGGTTGCCTGGATGTTGTCGCAATGCGACAGCACGAACTCCTCATCCTGTGCGGGCGCGCCGGTGAAGTCCTCGGCCAACTCGCGCCAGCGCAAACTGCGATCAACGAGGGCCATCGAGATCGCCTTGCGCTCGGTCTGGCCGAAGACGAGGCCGTAGCCCCGCGTGAACTGGGCGGGCTCGGTCCGTGATCCCGTGAACTGGTTCACCGTCTCGCATTCGGTCAGCTCGACCTCGCCGATCTCGACCGCGAAGCCAAGCTCGGGAATTTCCATCTCGACGGCGACCGCGCCGATCCGCAACTCGCCCACGAAGGCATGGGTGCGCCCGTAGCCGCGCTGCGTCGAATAGGCGAGCGACAGAAGGAAGCCCTCGTCGCCCCGCGCCAGCGCCTGAAGCCGCAGCGGACGGTCGGCGGGCAGCTCGAGCGGCTCTCGCGTCAGGTCGCGGGGCGTGGCGTCCGAGCCGGGTTCCGCCTGTATCAGTCCGTCGCGGTCCAGGAACTGGGTAATGTGGGGGGTCTGTGGTTGTCCAGCAGCCGGACCGGAAAACGACGCAGCCTCAGCGCCTTCCGCCATCAACTTGAAGTCCAGAAGACGGTGCGTGTAGTCGAAGGTCGGCCCCAGCACCTGCCCGCCCGGCGCGTCCTTGAACGTGGCCGAGATGCGCCGGTCGCAAGCCATCCGGCCCGTGTCGACAGGGCGAGAGGCCCCGAGGCGCGGCAGCGTCGTGCGGTAAGCGCGGATCAGGAAGATCGCCTCGATCAGGTCGCCGCGCGACTGCTTTATCGCGAGCGCAGCGAGGTCGGGGTCGTAAAGCGAACCCTCGGCCATCACCCGGTCGACGGCGAGCGCAAGCTGCTCGCGGATCTGCGGCACGGTAAGTTCGGCAACGCCGGGGTCGCCGCGCCGCTCTTCGGCAAGCCACGCATGGGCATTCTCGATGGCCCGCTCGCCGCCCTTCACCGCAACATACATCAGAGCGCCTCCACGCGGGTGGACCGGGGCAGGCCGGTGATGAGGTCCCCTCCGGTCAGGTAGCAGTCAAATCCCAGCGGAAAGCACGCGCGGTTCGCCTGGAACGCCGCGATCTCGGGAAGGGTGGCAAGCGCCTCGTGCTGGATGCCCGGCCCGGTCAGGCGGGCGTTCGGCGGGGCCTCTGCGTCCATCTCGACGATTAGCGTCGCGGCCCGGTCAGGGTAATCGGGCGTGCCGATGGCAAAGCGCGACACGGGGGCCAGCGCCTGCCAGGACCCGAGCGCAAAGACCGCCTCGGCGGCCTCCACAAGGGGCGCGCCGCAGTGGAACGTGATCCAGTCGCGCAGCGCAGGCGTGTCGTGCGACGGGGCGAGGAACAGCGGCGTCGTGCCGTCGGCGAGCGTCAGGAGCAGCGTTCCCCCTGCCACTGACAGCGGCGCGGGCGGCACGGCCCCCGCAAGGCGCTGCGGCTGGCCCGGACGGGCGAGCGCGTTCAGCGCGGCCCGGAAGGCATGCGCCGACTGGACGGGCGCATCCACGAAGCCACCCGACAGCACGTCGATCCCGGCATCCATGCTCATTGGTCCTCTCCGCGCACGAGGGTGAAGAACTCGACCTTGGTCGAAGCCGCCCGCGCGGCCCGCGCCTGCCGCCGTGCGACCTCCTCGGCCCCGAGGGGGGCCAGCACGCGGGCTCGCACCTCGGCCGCCCCCGGCCCTTGCAGGCAGGCGTCGAGGGCCGCTGCGCGCAGCGCATGGGCCTTGTCGCGCCCCTGCACATGCGCGTGACCGACGGTGCCGTCACCCAGCCGGACGACACAGCGCGTCACGGTCATCTCGCCCAGATTGAACGGGGCACCCGTAGCCCCCGAGCGCCCGCGTACCATGACCGCGCCGACCTCGGGCGCGCGCAAAACCTGATGCTCGGGCAGTTCGGGCATCAGGGCGGCCAGCCGCGCAGCAGGGGCCCGCGCCAAAAGCCCCATCCACGCCTGCCGCGTCGCATTGTCCGCTTCGGCTATCATCACTGTCGGCCTTGCTATCTATACAACTAGACAAATCCTAGACCGTCGTGGCACACTCTGCAAGCCACCGCCGGATGAAGTTTGCATGACAGGAGGCAGCCCTGCCCCGCAGCCCGCTCTGGACGACCATTGCCGAAACCCTGTCGTCTGAAATCGCGGATGGCCATTACGGCCTGCTTCAGCGACTGCCGACCGAGGCCGAGCTTGCAGCCCGCTTTGGCGTCAACCGCCACACCGTGCGCCGCGCGCTGGGGGACATGGCCGAGCGCGGCCTTGTCCATGCGAGGCGCGGCGCGGGCGTGTTCGTGGCGCGCCGCCCGACCGACTACCCGCTGGGCCGCCGCACCCGCTTCCAGCAGAACCTCGCCGCGTCGGGCCAGACCGCCTCGCGCCGGTTCCTGCGGCTTGAGACGCGCGCCTCGGACGCACGCGAGGCCGAGGCGCTGGCCCTTGGCGCGGGCGATCCGGTGCATGTCTGCGAGGGGCTGTCCCTGGCGGACGAGGCCCCCATCGCCTTCTTCCGCTCGATCTTCCCGGCGGCTCGCTTTCCGGACCTGCTGGCCGCGCTTGAGGGTGTGGGGTCGATCACGGCTGCCCTCGCTGCCGAGGGGGTCGCCGACTACACCCGCGCCTCGACGCGGCTGACGGCCAAGGCGGCGAACCCGATGCTGGCCCTGCATCTGCGCCTGCCCGAGGGCGCAGCCCTTTTGCGAAGCGTCTCTGTGAACGTCGACCGCGATGGACGGCCCATCGAGTGGGGCCACACCTGGTTCGCGGGCGACCGCGTGACGCTGGTCGTTGCACCGGACGAGGCGCGTCATGGCAGCGACACAGACTTGGGTTATCCACAGGTCATCCCACCGAGAGCAGACCGATGAACGCCACGCTCCCCCCCCTGCGCCTGATCGGCGCCGAAATCCTGCGCGACGGCGAGATGCAGCGCCGGTCGGTCGCCCTGGCGGACGGGCGCATCACGCGCGGTCCGCTGCCCGAGGTGGACCTGAGCGGCTATCTAATCCTGCCGGGAATTGTGGACCTTCACGGCGATGCGTTCGAGCGGCACCTGTTCCCCCGCCCGAAGGCGGCCTTTCCGATGGCCTCGGCGCTTGCCACGACCGACCGCGAGGCGGCGGCGCAGGGCGTCACCACCGCCTTCCTCGCGCAGGGGTGGAGCTGGGAAGGCGGGCACCGATCGCCCGAGGCAGCGCTGGTGCTGCTCGAGGCGGTTCAGGCCTATCGGCCCCGGGCGCTGATCGACCTGCGGGTGCAGTTGCGCGCCGAAACGCATCTGGTCGAGGCGCAGGACGCGCTGGTGGCCGCCGTCCGCCAGCATCGCGTCGGCCTTGTCGTGTTCAACGACCATCTGGACGAGGGCATCGAGATGCGCCGCGCCAGCCCCGCCGCCTTCGCGCAATGGGCCTACAAACTGGGCCGACCGCCCGAGGAACTGCTGACCGCCATCGAGCGCGCCGCGCGCCGTTCGCCCGAGGTGCCGCGTCACCTCTGCGCGCTGGCCGAGGCGTTCGACGACCTCGGCGTGGCTTATGGCAGCCATGACGACCCGGATGGCGAGACGCGCGAGCGCTATTCGATGATCGGTGCGCGGATCGCCGAGTTTCCGACGACGCGGCGCGCCGCCGCCGCCGCCAAGGCGATGATGAACCCGGTTCTGATGGGCGCGCCCAACGTGGTGCGCGGTGGCAGCCAAGCGGGAAATGTCGCTGCCGAGACGCTGGTCGCCGAGGGGCTCTGCGATGCGCTGGTATCGGATTACCACTATCCCGCATTGCCGCTGGCGGTCTGGACGCTGGTGGACCGGGGCCTGGCAAGCCTTCCACAGGCTTGGGCGATGGTTTCGACCAACCCGGCCGAGATCCTGCGCCTTCCGGATCGGGGTCGCATCGAGCCGGGCTTGCGAGCCGACCTTGTGATCGTGAATGCGGCAACGCGTGCGGTCGAGGCGACGATCTCTGGCGGCAGGCTGGCCTATCTCGCGGGCGAGGCGGGGCGACGGTTTCTGGCGCAGCCGCAGGCATTGCGGATGGCGGCAGAATAGGTCAGCCGCCGTAGCGCTCGAGGAAAGCCTCGGCGGGCAGGCTGCGGAAGTCGGGCAGCGCTTCGCGCAGCCGCTCGTGGCTCCAGTCCCACCAGCCAAGCGCCATCAACCGCTCGGCCACAGCTTCGGACACCCGGCGCCGGATCTGCAGGGCAGGCACCCCCGCCACGATCGTGTAGGGCGCCACGTCCTTGGTCACGACAGCGCCCGCGCCGACCACTGCGCCCGCGCCCACCGTCACCTCGGGGCAGATGACCGCGCCATGCCCGATCCAGGTATCCGGACCAAGCGTTGTGCGGCGCGCGGCGCGGCGGGCGAAAAAGTCGGCGTCATCAGGCGCATCGGCCCAATAGAGTGTCGAGCGGTAAAGGAAGTGATGCAGGCTCGCATTCTCGACCGGATGGCTCGTGGGGCCGACCCGGGTAAAGGCCGCGATGTTGGCGAACCGCCCCACGGTGGTGTTGGCAATATCGGCATAGCGGTCGCAATAGGCATAGGCCAGGAACTCGGACGCGATGATCCGCGCGCCGCGCCCGACCTCGGTCCACGGCCCGAAGACCGAGTCGATGATCTCGGTGTCGGGGTGGACCTTAGCGCCTTCGGCCGACAGCCGGGGCAGGCCGGTGGCCGGACTTGCAGGGCCTGCGGATGTGGTCATGTTGGTTTTCCCCTCGGTCGGCATCGACTATGGCGCACGCCGGACGGAACAGACACAGCTTCGTTCAAACTTTCATGACACATGGCCGGACCCTTGCTCGTGCCGGCAAGCGCGATATGTGCGTCGGGAACCGGCCTCGACGGGCAGGACTGCCGCTGCGGCTGGAGTGGGAATGCCCGAACTTTCGACTACCTTAGACGCGACTGACACACGCGCCCTTCGCGACGCGCTGGGGCGGTTCGCGACCGGAGTGACCGTCGTCACGATCGCGACGCGTGACGGGCCAATGGGCTTCACGGCGAACAGCTTCGCCAGCGTCTCGCTGGACCCGCCGCTTATGCTGTGGTCCCCGGCACGTGCATCGGCGCGCTATCCCTTCTTCGCGGCAGCCGAACACTACGCAATCCACATCCTGGGGGCCGAACAGGCCGACCTCAGCCGTCGCTTCATCCGCGGAGGGACAGGCTTTGACGGGCTCGACCACGGGCTGAACCCCGAAGGTGTGCCCGTCATCCCCGGCACGCTGGCGCGATTCGACTGCCGGCAGGCGGCGACCCACGACGGGGGTGATCATTTGGTGATCATCGGGCGCGTTCTGAGGCATCTGTCGCGCGACGGCGGCCCGCTCGTGTTCAGTCAGGGCAGCTTCGGCGGGTTTACTCCCGTGCCCTGAAGGCCCCTTCAACCAAGAGGCCTCTCGTCCGAGCCATGACACCTGCCAAAGGTGCAATTCCACTTCCCTTTTCAGGCAAGCCCGATACCTTCGATCTAGGTCGCTTCGTCTGTCAGCGGAACGGGCACCCTGTGGTGTAGTGTTGGGTGTGGGGGTTGGTGTGTCGTTGAATGGTACGAAACAAAGTCTGTCAGGCAAAAATGGCAGGACATCAGCAGGCTTTGCGCCCGAGCCGATGTCGGCGGCTGCACTGGAGGCGTCGGCCTTCTTCAAGGCCCTGGCGCATGAGGGCAGGCTTCTTATCCTCGTGCTGCTGTCGCAGGGCGAAATG
The DNA here is from genome assembly GCA_031425325.1 of Rhodobacterales bacterium. Lineage (GTDB taxonomy): Bacteria > Pseudomonadota > Alphaproteobacteria > Rhodobacterales > Rhodobacteraceae > Aliitabrizicola. The sequence goes on from JANPJD010000253.1 coordinate 18,202, forward strand.
TCGGTGACCGAGATCGAACGCAGGCTCGGCGCGCGGCAGGCGGCCACAAGCCAGCAACTCGCCCGTCTGCGGATGGACGGCCTTGTCGCAACCCGGCGCGAGGGAAAGACGATCTACTACTCGATCCGCGATCCGAACGTCCACGAGGCCGTAACGCTGGTCCAGGCGTTGTTCGGACCGAAGGAGTAGTCCTTCGGTCCGGTGTGGCAGGCTGCGTCAGCGCAGGTCGGCAGGCAACAGCGCGTCGGGCATGTTCTGGTAGCAGACCGGCCGCAGCCAGCGCCGGATCGACAGCGTGCCGACACTCGTCGCGCCGAAGTTGGTGCTGGCCGGATATGGCCCGCCATGGACCATTGCATCCGCAACCTCGACGCCGGTCGGGAAGCCGTTTGCAAGGATGCGCCCCGCCTTGCGCTCGAGGATGGGCATCAGACGCGCGCCGAGGGCGTGGTCACCCGCATCGAGATGCAGCGTGCAGGTCAGTTGCCCCTCGATCCCGGCGGCGAGCGACAGCAGGTCCGCCTCATCGCGGGCACGCACCACAAGGCCGAGCGGGCCGAACACCTCTTCGCCGAGGCCGTGGCTTTGCCGGAAGGCCTCGGACGGCACCGAGTAGAGGTTGGGGCTCGCCACGCGCCCATCGCTGGTCGTCTGGTGCAGCGCCGTGACGCCGGGGGCGCCCGAAACCCGCGCCTGTCCCTCGCGATAGGCCGCAGCGATGCCGTCGGTCAGCATGGTCTGCGGCCCGGTCGCCGCCAAGGCGGCCGCCGCACGCTGTTCGAAGGCATCGACCTCGGGGCCGTCAAGCGCGATGACGAGGCCGGGATTGGTGCAGAACTGCCCTGCCCCTTGCGTCAGCGACCCTGCCCAGCCGGTGGCGAGCGCCTCGCCCCGCGCGCGCAGGGCGTGGGGCAGAAGGAATGTCGGATTGACGCTACCTAACTCGCCGAAGAACGGGATCGGATCAGGGCGAGCGGCGCAGAGGTCGTACAGCGCACGCCCACCGCCGAGGCTGCCCGTGAAGCCCACGGCACGGATCAGCGGGTGCTGCACCAACGCCTCGCCCACGGCGCGGCTGCCACCCTGGATCAGGCTGAAGACGCCCGCAGGCATCCCCGTGGCCAAGATCGCGGCGAGGATCGCCTGAGCCACGATCTCGCCCGTGCCGGGATGGGCCGAGTGGCCCTTGACCACGACCGGGCATCCGGCGGCAAGCGCACTGGCGGTGTCGCCGCCGGCCGTCGAGAAGGCGAGCGGGAAGTTCGAGGCACCGAACACCGCAACGGGGCCGATAGGCCGCTGCACCAGCTTGAGGTCCGGGCGCGGCAGCGGCGTGCGGTCGGGCAGCGCCGCGTCATGGCGGCGGTCGAGGTAGTCGCCCTTGCGGATATGGGCGGCGAACAGGCGCAACTGGCCCGTGGTGCGCCCGCGCTCGCCCTCCAGCCGGGCAGCGGGCAGTCCGGTCTCCGAGGTGCCGATGGCCGTTATCTCGGCCCCGCGCGCCTCGATCTCGTCGGCGATGCGCTCGAGAAAGGCCGCGCGGACCTCACGGGTGGTCTGGCCGTACATGGCGAAGGCCTCTTCGGCCGCACGCACTGCAAGATCGACCTGCGCCGGGGTACCCACGGCGAAATCAAGTGCCTCGCCATGGGCGGGGCTGGAGCGGAATGTGGCCTCGCCCGGCGTCCAGGCCCCCGCGATGAGGTGATGTCCGGTCAGCATGGGAAATCCTTTCAGTTGTTCCGGCGAAGCAGGCTGCCAGAACCGATCTTTTACAAAGCGTCGTCAGGGTTTCAGTCTTCACAGAGAAACCCTTGCCGGATGGGATGGCCCGCGGTCAGTCGTGGAACGCCTCGGTCGGAGTCTGGCGACCCTTCATGCAGGCATCCGCCACGATCCGCAACGGCGACACGTCGGCATCGGTTTCACGCGCAGCGACGAGGCGGGCGAAACGGCGATAGATCTCGGGGTACTCCTGTTCCTCGCCGACGTCGACCTCGACCCCGTCGATGGCAAGCTTGGCCCCACCCATCCGCAGCTTAAGGCGCTCGGCCCCCGCCTGCACTTCGATGTCCCAGGTTTGCGGACCTTCCTGCCGCCAGTCGAAATCGGCGGTGACGGGCGTCGCATCGTGGCGCATCGCAAGGCGGGCCGCGATCGGCGTGAAGGCGTTCGACGGCACCTCGAGTTCGGCCGCCTCGACGATCACCCGACCCGGCAGAAGGCGCGTCAGGATCGACAGCGCGTTGATGCCGGGATCGAAGACACCGAAGCCGCCCGCCTCCCAGATCCAGGCCTGGTTGGGGTGCCAGCGGCGAACATCCTCGCGCCAGGTGATGGTGATGCGGCTGATCTCGCGCGCGGCGATCCAGTCGCGCGCGGCCTCGACCGCGGGGGCAAAGCGGCTGTGCCAGGTCGCGAAAAGGACGGTGCCTTTTGCGCGCGCGGCCTCGATGATCGTCTCGATCTCGCCCAGCGTTGCCGCGGGCGGCTTCTCGATCAGAAGGTCGCGGCCCGCCGCGATGGCCGCAAGACACATCTCGAGGCGAACGTCGGGGGGCGTGCAGAGGGCGACCGCCGCGGGCGGCCCCTCGGCAAGGAAGGTGGCGAAGTCGGTAAAGTTCGGCACGCCCTCAACCCTGCCGTTGCGCGAGACGGCGGCGGCGAGAGTGAAGTTGGGATCGGCAGCAATGGCGGGCAGGTGCTGGTCGCGGGCGATCTTGCCGATGCCGACGACGGCTATGGGAATGGGCATTGCGGGTCTCGCTTTCGGGCGTGGCGCGGGGGAGAGCGCCGGGGGGTTTCACACCCCCGGACCCCCGCGGGATATTTGTGGACAGAAGAAAGGCGGGGACACCCTTCTAATGCGCCTCGCGCGCCACAGCGTGACCGCGCGGGCCGACGAGGAAATCTAGATCGGCCCCGGTATCGGCGCCCAGCACCCGGTCGTGGTACAGCTGCGCGTAGCCGCCCGTCGGGCGTTCGACCGGTTCCTTCCAGTCCACAAGGCGCGAGGCAAGCTCCTGTTCCGTGATGTCGAGGTGCAGGCGGCGGTTTTCGACGTCCAGCTCGATCATGTCGCCCGTGCGGACCACGGCCAACGGGCCACCCCGCGCGGCTTCGGGGCTGACATGCAGAACGACCGTGCCATAGGCCGTGCCCGACATGCGGGCATCCGAGATGCGGACCATGTCGGTGATCCCCTTGCGAAGCACCTTGGGCGGCAGACCCATGTTGCCGACCTCGGCCATGCCGGGATAGCCGCGGGGCCCGCAGTTCTTCATCACCATCACGCAGGTCTCGTCGATGTCGAGATCCTCGTCGTCGATCCGGGCCTTGTAGTCGTCGATGTCCTCGAACACGACCGCGCGGCCTCGGTGCTGCATCAGGTGCGCGCTGGCCGCCGAGGGCTTCAGAACAGCGCCATTCGGGGCGAGGTTGCCGCGCAGAACGGCGATGCCGCCTTGGGCGGTCAGCGGGTTGGTGACGGGACGGATCACGTCCTCGTTCCAGTTCCGCACGTCCTTCACCCCGTCCCAGATCGAACCGCCCGAGACGGTCAGCGCGTCACGGTGCAGCTTGCCGCCCTCACCCAGCGCACGGATGACCACCGGCAGGCCGCCCGCATAGAAGAACTCTTCCATCAGGTAGGCCCCCGACGGCATCAGGTTCACGATGGTCGGAATGTCGCGGCCCTGCCGGTCCCAGTCGTCGAGCGTGAGGTCGAGGCCGACACGGCCCGCGATGGCCAGAAGATGGATGACGGCGTTGGTGGACCCGCCGATCGCACCGTTGACCCGCATCGCGTTCTCGAAAGCCTCGCGCGTGAGGATGTCCGAGGGCTTGAGGTCGTCCTTGACCATCTGCACGATACGCCTGCCCGTGATGTGGGCCATCACGCGGCGGCGGCTATCGACCGCCGGGATCGCGGCATTGCCCGACAGCGTCATGCCCAGCGCCTCGGCCATGCTGGCCATGGTGCTTGCAGTGCCCATCGTGTTGCAGGACCCCGCGCTGCGGCTCATCGAGGCTTCGGCCTCGACGAACTCCTCGGCCGTCATTTCGCCCGCCTTCACCGCTTCCGAGAAACGCCAGAGGTGGGTGCCCGAGCCGACCCGCTCACCCCGGAAGTAGCCGTTCAGCATCGGCCCACCCGAGACGAGGATCGCCGGGATGTCGACGCTGGCCGCCCCCATCAGAAGCGCGGGGGTGGTCTTGTCGCAGCCCGCAAGCAGCACCACGCCGTCGATCGGCTGGCCGCGCAGCGATTCCTCGACATCCATCGCGCAGAGGTTGCGGAACATCATCGCCGTCGGGCGGAACGACGATTCCGACGGGCTCATCACAGGGAATTCCATCGGCAGGCCGCCCGCCTCGTAGATGCCATGCGCGACCTTCTCGGCGAGGTCGCGCAGGTGGGCGTTGCAGGGTGTCAGTTGCGACCAGGTGTTGCAGATGCCGATCACGGGGCGGCCGTCGAAGAGGTCGGCGGGCAGTCCCTGGTTCTTGGTCCAGGCGCGGTGGTAAATGGCGTCCTTGGTGACGCCGCCAAACCATTCCTGCGAGCGCAGCTTGCGGGGCCAGGGGGCGGGGGTGAACGACATTCTGGGCAGTCCTTGTCAGAGGGCGTGAACGGCGGGCGTCGGATCGGACGCGACCGCAAGGGGATTGGCGAGCGGCAAGCCGAAGGCAGGGCTCTCGATCTCGAACACATCGCCCGGTTCGGCCTTGATCCCGTCGGCGAAGCTGAGGGTCGCGGTGCCGAACATGTGGACGTGCAGGTCGCCCGGCTGGCGGAAGATCGCATACTTGAAGTGGTGATGCTCGAGGTTCGCGATCGTGTGGCTCATGTTGGCCTCGCCCGAAAGGAAGGGCTTCTCCCAGATCACTGCCCCGTCGCGCCGGATGCGGCTTGTGCCCTCGACATGCCGGGGAAGATCGCCGACCAGAAGCTCGGGCCCGAAGGACGCCTCGCGCAGCTTGGAATGGGCGAGGAAGAGGTAGTTGATCCGCTCGGTCACATGGTCCGAGAACTCGTTGGCGAGCGAGAAGCCGATGCGGTAGGGCATGCCGCCCTCGCCGATCAGGTACCAAGCGGCGATCTCGGGCTCCTCTCCGCCGTCGAGCGCGAAGGCGGGCGAGCGGAGCGGCTGGCCGGGGCCGCGCGCCGCGTGGCCGGTGCCCTTGTAGAACCATTCGGGTTGCACGCCCGTCTCGCCGGGGCCGGGCTTGCCGCCCTGAAGGCCCATGCGGAACATCTTCATGCTGTCGGTCGTGGCCTCGGCGGCCGCCGCGTGCATCGCGTCGCGGGTGGAGGCGCTGCCCAGATGCGTGAGGCCCGTGCCCGTGACATGCAGGTGCGCGGGGTCCGGATGGCGCAGCGGGCAGTCGAGCCGCCCGGCGGCGAGCAGATCCGGCAGGCTGACCGCCTCGCCCTGCCCCAACCCTGCGACGACGCCCGCAAGGCCCTCGCCCGTCGCGATGGCGGCTTGCGCGAGGTGCAGGATCGACGGCGCGCCGGGAAGCAGGCGCGCGTCAGCGCCCTCGCGGACGACGACGCCTCCGCCGATCAGTTGAGACAGGTGCATGATATCCTCAGGATTTCGATTTGTTGTAGACGTCGAAGATCACGGCCGCGAGCAGAACGAGGCCCTTGATGACCTGTTGATAGTCGATCCCGATGCCCATAAGCGACATGCCGTTGTTCATCACCCCCATGATGAAGGCCCCGATCACTGCGCCCACGATGGTGCCGGCTCCCCCCGACATCGAAGCACCGCCGATGAAGACGGCCGCGATGACGTCAAGCTCGAACCCGACGCCCGCCTTCGGGGTGGCCGAGTTCAGGCGCGCGGCGACGATCATGCCCGAGAAGGCGGCAAGGACGCCCACGTTGACGAAGGTCAGGAACACCAGCCGGTCGGTGTTGATGCCCGACAGGCGGGCCGCCTTCTCGTTGCCGCCGATGGCGTAGATGCGTCGCCCGAGCGTGGTCGCGTTCGTGAGGAACATGAAGACCACGATCAGCACGCCCATCCAGATCAACACATTGGGCAGGCCACGGTAGGTCGCCATGATGGTGGCGAAGCCGATCATGAAGGCGGCGATGATGACATTCTTGCCCACGAAGACGGCATAGGGTTCGTCCACCATGCCGTATTCTGCGGCGCGGCGGCGGGCGCGGATGCTGCTCAGCACGATCACGGCGGCAAGGACGAGACCGATCACGAAGGCGAGGCCGTTGAACCGCTCGATCCCCAGGGCGGTGCCGATGAACGGGAAGAGGTCCGGCACAAAGCCCGTCGACAGGGTCTGGAACGATTTCGGGAAGGGTCCGACGTTGCGCCCGTCCAGAAGCCACAGGGTCAGGCCCCGGAAGACCAGCATCCCCGCCAGCGTCACGATGAAAGAGGGGATGCGCCAGTAGGCGATCCAGTAGCCCTGCGCAGCACCAATGAGAAAGCCGACGGCAAGGCAAGCGGGCACGACGGCAATCACCGGCCAGTCGAGGTTGACCGTCAGCACTGCAGCCACCGCGCCAGTGAAGCCCACGACCGACCCCACCGACAGGTCGATGTGACCAGCCACGATCACCAGCAGCATCCCCAAGGCCATGATGATGACGTAGGAGTTCTGCAGGAACAGGTTGGTGATGTTCTGCGCCGACAGGAAATCGACATCCTCGAACACCCGCACGACCAAGAGGAAGAAGGCGACAATCGCCACCAGCGCCACGAGCATCCCGTTTTCACGCAGGTGCCCGCCCAGGTGGTTGCTCAGAGTCTTTTGCGTCGCGCTATCCGCCATTACGCTGCCTTTCCGTTGGAAGTGGTCTTGCCGCCGGCCTTCAGGATCAGGGCCATGATCCGCTCCTGACTGGCTTCCTCGCGGGAAAGTTCGCCCACGATGCGGCCTTCGTTCATCACGTAAATCCGGTCGCACATGCCCAGAAGCTCGGGCATCTCGGAGCTGATCATGACGACCCCGCGCCCTTGGGCTGCAAGCTCGTTCATGATGCTGTAGATCTCGAACTTGGCGCCGACGTCGATGCCGCGTGTGGGTTCATCCAGCAGGAGGACCTGCGGGTCGGTGAAGAGCCATTTCGACAGCACGACCTTCTGCTGGTTGCCGCCCGAAAGGTTCACGACCTTCTGGAACACGCCCGGCGTGCGGATGGCCAGGTTGCGGCGATAGTCCTCGGCGACCTTGCTTTCCTGCCGCTTGTCCAGCACGCCACGGCTGGACACACCGAACAGGTTGGCCAGCGTGATGTTGCGCACGATGGGTTCTTCCAGCACGAGGCCAAGCGCCTTGCGGTCTTCCGTCACGTAGGAAAGCCCCGCCGCGATGGCCTTGGGAACGGTAGAAGTATCAACTACCTTGCCGCCGATCTTAACATGTCCTGTGACGTTGCGCCCGTAGGAATGGCCGAACAGGCTCATGGCAAGCTCGGTGCGCCCGGTGCCCATCAGGCCCGCGATTCCCACGATCTCCCCCCGTCGCACGGTGAGCGAGACG
>JANPJD010000254.1:0-2952 GCA_031425325.1 Rhodobacterales bacterium
GCACCTGACCACCGCAATCGCCCGACCCGCTGCACGCGATGAAAGTTCCGCGCGCCGGGCGATTGCTCAACCCACGCCAAAGGGCGTAAATCAGCAACCGGCTCCGGTCGCCGCTGGATGAAAGTTCAGGGGCAGGTCAGCCCTGCTCGATGCTGTAGCAGTTATGGGTTAGTTTCCGCACTACTTCCCAGTTACTTCCCGCGTTCCATGGGGAGCAACTTGTCGTGCTCCGGCATTGTTCGGTCGACGCAACTCGAAGTTCACCCGCCACCTTACCTCTCAGCCTAATCAGCAGCTAGCTTCACCACACCGTCCGTCTAATATGCGCAAAAGCGAGCGACCTCCCGTATCTAGATAGGTATTATATACAGGAGCTCTGGTCCCGAGATGGGCGTTCAAACAATGGCAAAAAGGCCGATCCGCGCACTTGTGTGGTGCGTCAGACAGGACCGCCTGGGACCCTGACCCCGCCAAGTCCGTCGCGGATAGCCTTTAGCGTTCTTTCATCGATATTGTGGCCGAGGGCGTCGAAGATCTTCAGCGCGGGTTTCGCCCCGGCCTCCTTCAGCCAGGTTTCCGTCGCTTGGGCCACTGCCAAGGGCATCACCGGGTCTGCGCGGCCGTGCAACAGAGTGATGGGCGGCCAGTCGCTTCTGGCGGCGATGGGTACAGCCAACCTGCCGGAAAGGGCGAAGACGCGCGCAACGGGAAGGCCCGCGGCCACGGCGTGCAGGGCCATGATCGAGCCTTGCGAAAAACCGATCAGCAGGCTGTCGTGCGGATCGCCGAAGGCTTCGACTGTCCGGATGAAGGCGGGCATGGCCGCTTCAACGCGGGCCGGGCGGTTTTCCTCGGTCACGCCCCTGACCGAGAACCACTGCCGCCCCGGCCCCATGTCGAAGCGCTCCGGCCCGTCCGGGCAATGTGCTGGAACGGTTAGGCCAAGGGCGTCGGCGATGGGCTGCATCGAGGCACCGGTGCCGCCGACGCCATGCAAGAAAATGACGCGCTTCATGCCGCGGCCTTGTCGCCTTCGCCAAAGGCAAAGGTGGTCATGCCGATCGACCCCCATGAGAAGCTGCGGTGGAGCGCGCGGCCCTTGCCGCCGCCCGCTCCAAGGGCCACGTAAAGCGGCATCAGGTGTTCGGGGGTGGGATGAGCCTGCCGCGCGCCCTGCGGTTCGGCGGGAAAGCCGAGCAGACGATCGGTCTCGCCTGCTTCGACGCCCGACACGATCCAGTCGTCAAAGGCGCGTGCCCAGTCCGGCGCGGGGGTGCCCTCACGGGCGATCATGCGCAGGTTGTGCACGGTGGCGCCCGATCCGACGATCAGAACGCCCATGTCGCGCAGGGGGGCGAGCGCCTGGCCCATCGCGTAGTTCTCGGCCGCAGAGGCGCCCCGGCGCAGCGACAGCTGGATCACCGGCACGTCGGCCTTCGGGAAGGCCAGCATGAGCGGAATCCAGACGCCATGATCATAGCCGCGGTCCGGGTCTTCGGCATGGGGGATGCCGGCGGCGGCCAGCGCGGCGGCCACCTCGGTGATCACGGGCGCAGAGGTGTGGGCGGGATAGGTCAGGCTGTAGAGCCGGTCATCAAAACCGCCGAAGTCGTAGATCGTCTCGGGCGCAGGGGCGGTGCCGATCGTGGGCAGCCCCGCCTCCCAATGGGCGGAGATCACAAGAATAGCGCGCAAGCCCGGATAGCGCGCGCCGAGGCTTTCGGTGAAGGCCCGTGCCGGGGTGGGCGAGTAGGGCAGGTCCGGGGCGCCATGGGCGACAAAGAGGCTGGGCAGGATCATTTGACGGACTCCAGAAGAGTGATCACATGGTCAGGTCCGACCGGCACAATGCCCGAAGGGTTCAGTGCTTTGATCGAGTAATATCCGGCCTTGATGTGGTCGAGGTTGACGGTGTCGCGCACGCCGGGCAGGCGCAGCACGCGCGCCATGTAGGCAGAAAGGCGCGGATAGTCGGCGATGCGGCGCAGGTTGGTCTTGAACAACACGTGGTAGGCGGCATCGAAGCGGATCAGGGTCACGAAGAGGCGAATGTCGGCCTCTGTGAAACGGTCGCCGAAGAGGTAGTCACCGGTCAGGCGGTCCTCCAACCGGTCGAGCATCTGAAACACGCCCGCCACCGCTTCGTCATAGGCGCCTTGGGATGAAGCGAAACCGGCCTTGTAGACGCCGTTGTTCAGCCGGTCATAAACCTCGGCGTTTAGCACGTCGATGTCGGCGGCAATATCAGCGGGATAGAGGTCGGGCTTGCCCGGCACGAGGTCCGCAAAGGCAGTGTTGAACATCCGAACGATGTCGGCGCTTTCGTTGCTGACCATGGTGTCGGTCGCCTCGTCCCAGAGGACGGGCACCGTGGCGCGGCCCGTGTAATCGTCATCGGCGCGGGTGTAGAGTTGATGCAGATGCGCGGCCTTGTGCAGCGGGTCGGCGTCAGCGTTCGGATACCCGCCAAAGCCCCAACCCTGCGATGTCAGCACCGGATTGACGACCGTGACGGGGATGAGGTCTTCAAGCCCCTTCAGCTTGCGGGCGATCAGCGTGCGCGAAGCCCAGGGGCAGATCAGGGCCACATAGAGCCGGTAGCGCCCGGCTTCGGCCTTGAAGCCGCCCTTGCCGGTGGGGCCGGGCGCGCCGTCAGCGGTGATCCAGTTGCGGAAAGAGGATTGCTGGCGGACGAACCGGCCCTCGCCATCCTTGGCCTGCACCGGGTGCCAGTCTGCCGTCCATTTGCCATTCACCAACATCTCGCATCTCCTTCGGGTGGGGTTGGCCGCGCCGGGGGACCGGCGCGGCAATTGGCAGGGGATCAGGCGCGCTTTGACGGGGACAGCGCGTAAGGACCGTCTCCAAGTGCTGCAAGTGCGGCCATCACCACGGCCCACATCACCGGGTATTCCCAGCCGCCGTTCGGGTTCGACCAGTTGAAGCCCGAAC
>JANPJD010000255.1:0-4930 GCA_031425325.1 Rhodobacterales bacterium
CCCTGGAACTCGGGGATCGCCACAAACTGCACGCCGGTGTAGGGTACGGCCTGCACGGTCGGCTTGGACGGATCGGCCGCGTTAATCGAGTCGATCGTCATCTGCGCGAACGGCACCTTGGCGTATTCCGCGTTCGAGTACAGCGACGTGCGGGTTCCCGGCGGGACCATGGCCCAGCCTTCCTTGGATGCGACCAGTTCGGTGTACTCCTTGTTGGTCGCCCACTGAACGAAGGTCTTCGCCGCGTCCATCGAGTCGGTCGTGGCCGGGATCGCAAGGCTCCAGGCCCAGAGCCAGTTGGCGCGCTTGCCCTTGCCCGAGTCAGGCGCCAAGGCGAAACCGACATTCTCCGGCCCCATGGCGCTGTCGGCCGCGAGCACGCCCGAACCGGCCGAGGTCGCGTCGATCCAGATGCCGCACTTGCCCTGCTGGAACAGCGTCAGGTTCTCGTTGAAGCCGTTCGACGAGGCGCCGGGCGGACCGTAGTTGGTCATAAGATCAAGGTAGAAGTCGATCGCAGCCTTCCACTCGGGGCTATCAAACTGCGGGTTCCAGTTCTCGTCGAACCAGCGCGCACCGTAAGAGTTGGCGAGCGTGGTGAGGAACGCCATGTTCTCGCCCCAGCCCGCCTTGCCGCGCAGGCAGATGCCGTGCACGCCAGCCGCCGGGTCGTTCATCGCCTTGGCGGCTGCCGCGACATCCTCCCAGGTGGGTGCGGCCGCCATCGTCAGCCCGGCCTTCTCGAGCAGGTCCTTGCGATACATCGTGAAGGACGACTCGCCGTAGAACGGCACGGCATAAAGCGTGCCATCGACCGACAGGCCCGCGCGGATCGGCGGGATCAGGTCGTCGACGTCGTAGTCCGCGGGCAGGTCGTTCAGCGGCGCGAGCCAGCCCTGCTTGCCCCAGATCGGAACCTCGTAGGTGCCGATGGTCACGACGTCATACTGTCCACCCTTGGTGGCAATGTCGGTCGTCACGTTCTGGCGCAGGACGTTCTCTTCCAGCGTGACCCATTCGACCGTGATGTCGGGGTGCGCTGCGTTGAACTCAGGCATCAATGCCTGCATCCGGATCATGTCGCCGTTGTTAACCGTGGCGATGGTGATGGTCGTCTCGGCCGAGGCCGCGCTACAAAGCGCCATGGCGGCGCACGCGCCCATGAGCGCGCGAATCGATGTTTTCATAGTCTCCTCCCAGAGCCAGGGGGTGAGCAAATGTCGCCCCTGTGGTCATATGCTCATAGCAAAAAGGCCAGAAAGTCAACCGTGCAGAATCTGCGCCCACCTGCCGTCATACGCCTATCTGCCTGACTGCAAACGCTTATTGCTGCACCGCAGCAAGAAGCGAACGGGCTGTGTCCTCGTCTGTCACAAGGCCGTTGAAGAGCTGGCCTTTCAGACCTGCGCGCAAGGCGGCTTCCTTGGCGATGCCGCCCGCGATGGCGGTCACGTCCTGCCCGCCGCGCGCGCGGACCTGGATGCTGGCGATGTGCAGGCCGCTGCGGCCCTCAAGGTAGATGCCGTCGCCGTCATAGACCCAGCCCGCGATCTCGCCCGCCGCGCCAAGCGCCTGGAGGCGCGAAAGCTGGTCGCGGCTTATGAAGCCGTCCTTCATCATGGGTGCGGTGTCGGTCAGCTGTCCGATGCCGATGAAGGTCACGTCGGCCTCGCGCGCAAGCGCCATGACCCGACGGATCGGCTCGGTCGAGCGGAACAGCTCGCATTCCTCGGCAGAGCGGATGACCACCGGCAGCGGCATCGGATAATGCGGCGCCTGGATGCGGTCGGCGAGACGGCTGATCACGTCGTAGTAGGTCGCGGCCCCATCGGGCGCGATGTTGCCGTTGAGCGAGACGAGACGGTGCTGCGGACATTCCATCGCAGTCACCGCCTCAACGGTCGCGCGCAAGGTCCGGCCAGTCCCGACCGCGATCACCTTGGGGTCCGACAGGCGCAGGACCCGCTCGATCTCGACGGCTGCGGTGGCGGCAAGCGAGGCCAGCGGATCGCTGCCCCGGCCAAGATGCGGTGCAACCCGGCACCGCTCCAGCCCGAAACGTTCGGTCAGCGCGGCCTCGAGGTCAAGGCAAGCAGCGATCGGATGGTTCAGCCGGACATGGATCAGCCCTTCGGCCATCGCCCGCGAGACGAGCCGCTGCACCCGCTGGCGCGAGACGCCCAGTTCGCGCGCAATCTGGTCCTGCGTCAGGCCACCCACATAGTAGAGCCACCCGGCCCGCGCGGCATCGTCGCTCTGGCTCGGCTCCGGCTCGGGCAGATAGACGGTCATGCGACCTGCCCCGCCGCGGAGCCGACAGCACGCAAGCCTGGCCGGAGGGCGAAGACCTCGTCGAACCGCGCGACAGTTGCGTGAGGCTGCGCGTCCTCGGGCGGGGTCAGGTCAAGCCCGACGAGGTGACTGCCCCCGACGAAGCGCCAGACCTCCATCCCCGCCGCAAGGCCTGCCTTCACTCCGTTCAGACTGTCCTCGATCACCAGGCAGGCCGCAGGCGCGACACCCATCCGTTCGGCCGCATGAAGGAAAAGATCCGGCGCGGGCTTGCCATTCCTCACCTCGCTCGCCGTGAACGCGCGCCCTTCGAAAAGCCCGCCGAGGCCCACCAGATCAAGCGAAAGCCGCAAGCGCTCGGGGCTGGACGAGGTAGCAAGGCAGTAGGGCCGTCCGAGCGCCGCGATCAGATCGAGCACACCCGGCATGACGACAAGCTCGTCTCGGAAGGCGTCGAGCAGCCTTGCCCGATAGTCGGCCTCGAAATGCGGGGGCAGATCCACCCCCCACCGCCCGCGCACTTCGGCAAGGACGACGGGGTAACTCCGACCGAGGAAATGGCGGCTGACGAAGGCGCGGTCCATCACGACGCCGTACCCGGCCAACTCTGCGATGAGCATCCGCGCGCTGATGACCTCGCTGTCGATCAGCACGCCATCGCAGTCGAAGATGACAAGCTCGGTGTCCATCACGACAGATTAGGCGGCGCGCGGGCCGGGGTCTATGGGCGTCGCGTGGAGGGCAACACTCGTCTCGGCCTCGATCGCATCCTCAATCGTCCGGTGAAAGCCCACATGCGGGGGGCGGATGCCGTGGCGCAGCAGAACAGCCCGCACATCCGGCCGCGCTCCGGTGACATACAGCCGGATGTCGCGCCGCATCGCCTTGCGGGCCAGCCCCTCCATCACATGCGCCCCCGTCGCATCGAGCAGCGGCACCTGCGCGAAGTCGACGACCAGCGCCCGGTGGCGGTCCCCGATAGCGTCGAGGACCGACCCCACCGAGGCCGCCGCACCGAAGAAGAACGCCCCCGTGATGCGAAAGACGACGATCTCGGGATGCAGACCCCGCGCCTCGTCCAGCCGGGCCGGATCGTCGCCGCCCGATCGAAGGCGGGCGACCTCGGCCTCGACCCCGACGGTCTGCGAGATCCGGTGGATAAAGAGCACCGACCCCAGCGCGAAGCCGACGACGATCGCTTCGGTCAGGTCGCGGAAGATCGTCAGCAGGAAGGTCACGGCAAGGACGGTCGCCTCGCCCCAGCCCGATCGCACGAGCGTCAAGATGGCGTCGCGCTCGAGCATGTTCCAACTGACCACGGCCAGGACGCCCGCCAGCGCGGCTAGCGGGATGAAGCCGGCAAGAGGGGCCGCAGCGAGCACAAAGATCAGCAGGAACACCGCGTGCAACATGCCAGCCACCGGGCCGGTGGCCCCTGCCCTGACATTGGTCGCCGTACGCGCGATGGTGCCGGTCACGCAAAAGCCGCCGAACAGCGCCGAGCCGATGTTGGCCAGCCCCTGTGCCACCATCTCGGCGTTCGGGCGATGCCGCCGCCCCGTCATTCCGTCCGCTACGACAGCGGACAGGAGCGACTCGATCGCGCCAAGCAGGGTGAACGAGAAGGCCGATGGCAGCACCTCCACGACCTTTGCAAGCGTGAAGTCCGGCAGGCCGGGCATGGGCAGACCGCCCGGGATTCCGCCGAATTCGGATGCGATGGTGGCCACGGGCAGGTCCAGCGCCGCCGCCGTCGCCGTCGCCGTTGCGACAGCGATCAGAAGGCCCGGCCAGCCCGGCCTGAACCGGCGCAGGACGAGGATCACCGCGATGGTGGCGAGCGAAAGTCCGATGGCGGCCGGGCTTGCGCCGGGCAGCGCGGCCCAAAGGACGGGAAGCTTCTCGGCCAGAGGACCGGGTTCGGCCTTGATGTTCAGGCCAAGCAGCGGGGAGATCTGGCTGGCAAAGATGATGATCGCGATCCCGGCGGTGAAGCCGACCGTGACCGGAAAGGGAATGAGGCGGATGAACCCGCCCAGCCGAAGGACGCCCACGAGGGTCAGCATCAGCCCGGACAGGAACGTCGCGAGGATGAGGCCGTCCATGCCATGCGCGACAACGGTCGCCGCGATGAGCACGATGAAGGCCCCGGCCGGGCCGCCGATCTGAAAGCGCGAGCCGCCGAAGGCCGAGACGAGGAAGCCGCCCACGATTGCAGTCGTCAGCCCCTGCGCGGGCGTGGCACCCGAGGCGATGGCGATGGCCATCGATAGCGGCAAGGCAACGATCGCGACCGTAAGCCCCGCAAGGCTGTCGGCCTTTAGCGCCGAAATACCATAGCCTTCGCCCGCTGCGGTCCAGAGGGCGGGCGCGAAGCGGTCCTCGTCGCGTGGGGCGCGGGGCAAGCCGACATCAGCCGCGGACCCCTCTGCCACCTCGCCGCCCCCTTTCACCACGCCCTGTCAGCGCAGCATGGAAGCCGCGCCCGATCCCGTCAACTGCGCCCCCTCTGTTCCTTGCCGGTCAAGCCTGCTAAACGATTCGGGTCGGAGGCGTGGCTGAGAGGCCGAAAGCACTCGGTTGCTAACTGAGCGTGGGGGAGACTCCACCGTGGGTTCGAATCCCACCGCCTCCGCCA
>JANPJD010000256.1:0-4664 GCA_031425325.1 Rhodobacterales bacterium
GCTCAGGTCCGAGGTCTCGATCCAGGGAAAGCGCCGCGCGACCTCCCCGGGGGTCAGCACCTCGGTCGCTGCACTCAGGCTGCGCTGCATCGCCGCAAGGTCGACCATCGTCGCCGCCCCCCCGGCGGTCGAGGCGAGGAAGAGATAGCCGTTCTCGCGCAGCCCAAGCGATGGAATACCGACGTCGTGCCCCAGATGAGTCTGGAAATCCCGGATGAACTCGATGCCGAAGCGCGAGATCGAGACGTTCACGCGGGTCGAGAACTGCTGACGGATCGAGGCGACCGACGAGCCCATGACGCCGCCACCGATGACGACCACATCGGCCATGCCCGCCCCCTGCCCGACCGTCGTGCCCATGTGCCATCCCCCAAACGACAACAGTGCGCCCTTTCGAGGCGCACTGTTTCAGATCCTCGAACCGAAAGGGATCAGCCCGCGAGGGTTTTCGCCACCTCGGCGGCAAAGTCCTCTTTCTCTTTCTCGATGCCTTCGCCCACGGCCATGCGGACGAAGCCCACCACCTCGACGCCTGCCTCCTTGGCAGCCTGCGCCACGGTGATGTCGGTGTTCATCGCGAATTTCTGACCAAGCAGAGTGACTTCGGCGAAAAACTTCGCCATTTGCCCCTGTACGATCTTCTCGAGCATAGCCTCGGGCTTGCCGGATTCGCGCGCCTTCTCGGTCAGGACATGACGCTCGCGCTCGACCAACGCGGGGTCGAGGTCGGCCTCGCTCAGCGAATCCGGGCTGAAGGCGGCGATGTGCATCGCGATCTGCTTGGCGATCCCGGCATCCGCACCCTTCACGGCCACCAGCACGCCGATGCGGCCGATCCCGTCGGCGGCGGCGTTGTGGACATAGGCGGCAACGCTGTCACCCTCGACCATGGCCATGCGGCGCAGGGTCATGTTCTCGCCGATCTTGGCGATCGCCTCGTTCAGCGTGATCTCGACGGTCCGCCCGCCAAGGTCGGCCTGGCGCAGCGCATCGACATCCGGCACGTGCAGCGCCGCGGCCGTGATCGACCGGACGATGCTCTGGAATTCCGCGTTCTTTCCAACGAAGTCGGTCTCGGAGTTCACTTCGACCGCCACACCGCGTCCGCCCGAGACGGCCACGCCCACCAGGCCCTCGGCGGCTACACGGCTTGCCTTCTTCGCGGCCTTGGCGAGACCCTTGGTCCGCAGCCAGTCGACCGCAGCCTCCATGTCGCCGTCCGTTTCGACCAGGGCGCGCTTCGCGTCCATCATGCCTGCGCCGGTCGACTCGCGCAGTTCCTTCACCATCTGTGCGGTGATTGCCATCGAAGGCTCTCCTCAAATCAAAACAGTCCCGGCGGGATTTATCCCCGCCGGGTAACGAGGCTGCGACAGCGGGTCAGGCCCCGGCGGCTTCCTCGACGGCCTCTTCGACCGGCGCATCTTCAAGCGCGCCAAGGTCGATGCCCGCGGCACCCATCTGCGCCGACATGCCGTCAAGCGCCGCACGGGCCACGAGATCGCAGTAAAGCGCGATGGCGCGGGCCGCGTCGTCGTTGCCGGGGATCACATAGCTCACGCCCTTGGGCGAGCAGTTCGTGTCGACCACGCCGATCACCGGGATACCAAGCTTCTGCGCCTCGAGGATCGCGAGATCCTCCTTGCCAACGTCGATGATGAAGATCAGGTCCGGGGTGCCGCCCATCTCGCGGATGCCGCCAAGCGAGGCCTGAAGCTTCGATTGCTCGCGCTCCATGTTGAGGCGCTCTTTCTTGGTCAGGCCCTCGGCGCCGTTCGCCATCAACTCGTCCAGCTGCTTGAGCCGGTTGATCGACTGCGAGACGGTCTTCCAGTTGGTCAGCGTGCCACCCAGCCAGCGATGGTTCATGTAGAACTGCGCGCATTTGTCGGCCGCCTCGGCGATCGGCTTTTGCGCCTGGCGCTTGGTGCCCACAAACAGGATGCGACCGTTCTTGGCCACCGTGTCGCGCACGACCTGAAGGGCTGCGTCGAGCATCGGCACGGTCTGCGTCAGGTCGATGATGTGGATGCCGTTGCGGTCGCCGTAGATGAATTCCTCCATCTTCGGGTTCCAGCGGGCGGTCTGGTGACCGTAGTGAACGCCAGCCTCGAGAAGCTGCCGCATCGAGAAATCGGGGAGCGCCATGTCCATTCCTTTTCCGGTTTGCGCCTCGGCGAAGTGTTTCATCCCGGATCAAATCCGGGACAACCGGTGGACCGACGGGGATTTCTCCCCCGCAAGCCCTCACCTCGCCTGTGAAGTGACGCGCGTCTAGCGCAAGCGCACCGCGACCGCAAGGGGCGCCTAGACGATAAGGAAATCCGCCAGGGTCAGCGTCGGCCTGTTATCGAGGTTCGCCAGCTTGACGGCGGCCGATGCCCCGGTACCGTCGCTATCGTAGAACAGCTCGCCGCTTGCCTGGTTGTAGATCAGCCGGTCGGTCGGATCGTCGGCGGCAACTCCGTTCTGGAACCCCGTCAGAAGCGGCCCGGCGGCCTGGGCGAGCGCGACGAAGATGGCGTCGTTGAACACAAGCGTGTCGCCCTCGGCGAAGTCGAAGATCGTGTCCACGTTAAGCGTCCCGTTCGGAGCGGTGTTGAACACGAATGCGTCCGCACCCGCCCCGCCGGTCAGCGTGTCGTTGCCAAGCCCGCCCACCAGGGTGTCGTTGCCCTCCCCGCCCGCCAGTCTGTTCGCGGTGGCATCGCCCGTGAGACGGTCGTTGCCCGCCGATCCCTCGAGGTTCTCGATCGAGACGAACCGGTCGAGGCCCGAGCCGCCCGTCGCCTGCGCGGTCGTGAGAGCCAGGTTGGCCGTCACCCCCGCGTCTGCGTCGCGGTACGAAACGGTGTCCCGGCCCGCGCCGCCGTTCAGAACATTGGCCCCAGCACCGGCATAAAGCACGTTGTCGAGCGCATTTCCGGTCAGGTCTGAGGCGCGGAACAGGCCGATTTGCCCGTTCTCCACGTTGCTCGCGAGGGTGTGGGCGGTCAGGAACGACCGCACGCTGTCTGCCGACCCTTCGCCAGCGAACTCGCTCACGATGTCGCCAGGGTTGTCGATGATGTAAAGGTCGTCGCCCGCACCGCCTGCCAGGGTATCTGCCCCGCCCCGTCCGTCCAGAGTGTCGTTGCCCGCAAGGCCTGACAGTACGTTGTTGACCGCCGAGCCGGAAAGCACGTCATCGAAGCTGGAACCGGCAAGGTTCTCGATACGCACGAACCTGTCGAAGCCGCTCGACCCGGTATCCTGTGCCGTGGCCAGCGCGAGGTCGGCCGTGACGCCAGCCGTTGCGAGGCGGTAGAGGACAGTGTCCGTTCCCGCCCCTCCGTCGAGGACGTTGTCGCCTACTCCGGCGAACAGCCGGTTACCCAGACCGTTGCCGGTAAGGCTGGCGGCCCCGGTGGACAGGATAAGGCCATCCTCGACCTCGGCACCAAGCGTGTAGGCCGCGAGCGCGGTTTCGACACGATCGAAGCCGCCGCCCGCCGCCTCGGTCACCACGTCACCCGCTGCGTCCACGCCGTAGACGTCGTTGCCCAACCCGCCGATCAGGGTGTCGATCCCGGCCCCGCCAACCAGCGTGTCGTTGCCCGCATTGCCGACGAGCCTTTCGTTCCCCGCACTGCCCGTGAAACGGTCGGCAAAGCTCGAACCGTTCAGCACCTCTATACCGAAGAGCACGTCGCTGCCGGTCGTGCCATCCAGATGGGCTGTGGCACCCGATGTGGCGAACTCGTACGTCACGGTGTCCACGCCGCCCGCACCGTCGATCGTATCGCGCCCGAGACCGCCGATGAACAGGTTGTTCTGGGCGTTGCCGTTCAGCGAAACGCCGCTGTTGTTGCGGATCTGACCCTGCTCGACACTGTCCGAAAGCGTGTAGCTTGTGCCGAAGACGAGAACCCGGTCGATGCCGCCTGCCCCGCCGTTGACCTCGACCACGACGTCATCCGTCGTGTCCACCCGGTAGAGGTCATTGCCCGCACCGCCGACCAGCGTGTCGATCCCCGCGCCTCCGTCGAGCGTATCGTTGCCCGCACCACCCTCGAGACGGTTGGCGCCCCCGGACCCGAAGAGCAGGTCGTTGAAGCCTGACCCGCGCAGCCCCTCGATCCGAAGCAGGGTATCGCTGCCCGACCCGCCCGTCGCCTGGGCACCACCGACGGCAAGGCTGACCGTGACGGCGCGGGCAGCACCCTCATAGGATGCCATGTCGACGCCGTCCGCACCGTCCAGACGGTTGTTGCCGCTTCCGGCGATCAGCAGATTGTTGAGCGTGTTCCCCGTCAGCGCCGCGAACCCCGTGGCGAGGATGCGACCGTTCTCGACATTCGTGCCCAGCACATAGGAACTGCCTGCGAAGTCCACCCGATCGATCCCTCCGACAAGCGGGTCGGCCCCCGTCTCGATGACCGTATCGAAGGCATCGACCGAATAGACGTCGTTGCCATTGCCCCCGATCAGCAAGTCCGCCCCGCCGCCGCCCGTCAGCGTGTCCGCGCCGTCGCGCCCCTCGATCCGGTTGGCGACAGCGCTGCCGGAAAGACGGTCGCCGAAGGCCGAGCCGACCGCGTTCTCGACATTGACCAAGGTATCGCGACCCGAGCCGCCCGTAACTTGTTGGGTTGTCAGGGCGAGGTTCAGGCTGATCCCGCCTG
>JANPJD010000257.1:0-7191 GCA_031425325.1 Rhodobacterales bacterium
CAGCATCTCGGGAAGAAGCTCTGGTGGGAAAAGGCCGGTTTGGTCCAGGACGTCGGCCAGACCGGGAAGGTCTTTTGTCTGAGTGAAAGTGACGATGGTGTCTGTATCGGTCATGGGTCTACCTGTTGTCGAGTTGGGATCGGACGCAGAGCAGGCCCTGCCGTGTTATGCGGTAGGGACCACCGTGGGTGGATCGGATGAAGCGCCTTTTCCTGAGGCGCAGCGCTACGTCGAGCGTGCAGTCGGCAAGGATGAAGCCGTCACGTGTGACACAAGTGATGTCGGAAATCTTGCCGTTCGGGCCGCGCTCGTGGCGGATGGTGCCGCCCTGGGCAAGCGCATGCAGAACGCGTTGTTCGCATTTCGATATGTTCAAGGATATGTCTCGGAGTTCGCGGGACAGCACGAAACGCGGCCCGGCATCGCGCGCGGGTCGGTCGGGGCTCAGGCGTTCCTGGGATCAGGAACTAGCGGTGTCCCGCATTCTCCGACATGAAGTCTCCGATGCCGGGGGGCTGAACCCGGCAATATCCCTTTAGCGCGTATCCGCGGTGCGCTCAAGTTTCCGACGGCCCGGCAAATGAAAAACCCCCGGGCCGGGGCACGGGGGTTGATCGGGTTCGCCTTGCGGCGACAGTGTTCAGAAGCGGCTCAGAGCCCGCCTTCACGCTGCAATTTCTTGCGAGCGAGCTTGCGTGCCCGGCGGACGGCCTCGGCCTTCTCGCGCGCTTTCTTGACGGAGGGTTTCTCGAAATGCTGCTTGAGCTTCATTTCCCGAAACACGCCCTCGCGCTGGAGCTTTTTCTTCAGGGCCCGGAGGGCCTGATCGACGTTGTTGTCGCGAACGCTGACCTGCATGTGGTTGTCACCACCTTCCTAGGTTAAAGTTGCACGATCTGTGCAGGCCGCGTGGCCTTAGCAAAGCGATGTCCGCTTGTCGAGTCGCATCGCCCGAACGCCCCGGATCGCCCGTGGCTTGACGTCGCGCGTCTTGCAGGGCGGGAACGGCTGAACCGGGCGTGACGCGCGGCCTGCGCGCGCTATGCTTCGCAGACGACAGACAGGAAGGAAGCACAATGGCGAAACCGACCTCCCAAGCCACCCCTCCGGCCGAGCCGTCGGCCCGCGACTCCCTTCTGGATGCGGCGCTGGGCCATGTGCCGTTCGACGGCTGGTCCGAGACGACGTTCCGCGCAGCCGTGGCCGACAGCGGCGTGTCGACGACCGTGGCGCGGGGTATCTTTCCGCGCGGGTCGGTAGATCTTGCGGTCGCGTTCCACAAGCGGGGCGATGTCGCCATGGCCGAGCGGCTGCGGTCGACCGACCTCGGCCCGATGCGCTACAGCGAGCGGGTCGCGGCGGCGATCCGCTTTCGCCTCGAGGCGGCGGGCGACCGCGAGGCGGTGCGGCGGGCAAGCACGTTGTTCGCGCTGCCGATGCATGCGGCGGATGGGGCGCGCCTGATCTGGGGCACAGCCGACGCCATCTGGACGGCGCTGGGCGACACTTCGACCGACTTCGCCTGGTACAGCAAGCGGGCGACGCTTTCGGCGGTCTATGGGGCGACAGTTCTCTACTGGCTGGGCGACGACAGTCTGGGCCATCAGGACACCTGGGCCTTCATCGACCGGCGGATCGAGGATGTGATGCGGATCGAGAAGCTCAAGGGTCAGGTCCGCGGCAACCCCCTCGGCAAGGCTCTGATGGCTGGGCCCGACGCGCTTTTCAAGCGCATCCGCGCGCCCGGATCGCGCGACGACCTGCCGGGCAGCATGACGCCCTGACAGGACCCCCTGACTCGGCGCTTTACGCGAGCCGGGCCGTCTGGCACGCAGGCATGACAATAACCGGGATGCCGCCCATGAGCCTGTCGCACACCATGCGTGCCGTCGAGATCTCCGAGCCCGGCGGGCCAGAGGTGCTGCGCCCGGTAACGCAGCCCGTGCCGGTTCCCGGTCACGGCCAGATCGTGATCCGCGTGGCCTATGCCGGGGTCAACCGCCCCGATGCGTTGCAGCGCGCCGGGGCCTATGCGCCGCCGCCCGGAGCCTCGCCACTGCCGGGCCTCGAAGCGTCCGGGCATGTCGTCGAGATCGGTCCCGGCGTGACGCGGTGGACGATCGGCGATCCGGTCTGCGCGCTTCTGCCCGGCGGCGGCTATGCGGAATATGTGGTGACGAACGCGGCACATGCCCTGCCGGTCCCCGAGGGGCTGTCGCTCAAGGAAGCTGCCTGCCTTCCCGAAACCTGCTTTACGGTCTGGTCAAACGTTTTCCTGCGGGGCGGGTTGCAGGCCGGCGAGCGTTTCCTCGTCCATGGCGGCTCGTCCGGGATCGGCACGACCGCAATCCAGATGGCGCGTGCCCTTGGCGCGCGGGTTTTCGCGACCGCCGGATCGAACGAGAAATGCGCCGCCTGCGTCGCGCTGGGGGCCGAGCGCGCGATCAACTACCGCGAGGAAGACTTCGTTGCCGTGATGCGAACCGAGGGCGGGGCGCACCTGATCCTCGACATGGTGGGCGGCTCGTATCTGCCGCGAAACGTCAAGGCGCTGGCGGATGACGGTCGGCTTGTGCAGATCGCCTTCCTGACCGGCCCGAAGGTCGAGTTGAACTTCGCCGAGGTGATGATGCGCCGCCTCACGATCACGGGCTCGACCCTGCGGCCACAATCCGACCTAGCCAAGGCGCGCTACGCCCAGGACCTCGAGCGTGTCGTCTGGCCGCTGATCGCGCGCGGGGGGCTGCGGCCCGTCATCGACAGCGAGTTCGTGCTGGAAGACGCCGCCGATGCCCACCGGCACATGGAAAGCTCGGCCCATATCGGCAAGATCGTCCTCAAGGTCGAGTGACCGCGCCGATCAGCGCACCGCTTCCATCACGGCGTCGGTCTGGCGACAGTCGCGGACCGCGTCCGCGCCGCAGGGCCGGGGGGCAAGGTCGCGCGTCAGGCAAATGCGGACCTCCTGGATCATGCCGTCCTGACAGGTGACGGTGATCCCGTCGGGCTGCAAGCTCTGGTTCGCCTCGAGGAAAGCCTCCTCGACGACGCGGGCGGGCAGGCGGATGTCCCGGTTCAGGCGCCGGAATACGTCCGGGATCGTCACGCTGTCATAGGCGCGGCGCGACAGGTCAAGATAGTCGCGCGCCGCAAGGCCGCTGCACCGGCCGTGCTTCTTCCACTGATGCCAGGCGAGGCCGCCCGACCCCATGATATCGACCATCGCGGCGGTCTGGGCCCGCGACGGATCGCGGGCATCGGTGCGGCAGTAGCTCGGCCATCCCGCCTCATATTGGGGCCAGAGGCCATGCAGCGTGAAGCTGTGGTTGTGTCGCGCGTCGCACTGATCGTCGTCCCGCTCGTCGCCGGTCAGCGCGCACCAGTTGGGCGACCATGTCAGGGCCATCACATAATAGTCGAACGCCCCCGCGCGCTCTCCCTCGGCCACCGCCGGAGAACCGAGCGCAAGCAGCAGCAGAACAAGGGCGCGGCGCATTTTCTCTTTTCTCCCTGAACCAAGCCGACTATACGACGCGCTGACTTCCCGAAAACGAGAAGACGCGGCCTCCGGACGATCTCGGGTCTCAGCCGTTTTCCCGGCGCGGGAGAGATTTGTAAAGGAGCGTTCCGATGAACAAGCCCCTCATGGCCAAGGCGACCGCCGTCTGGCTGGTCGACAACACGACCCTGACCTTCCGGCAGGTGGCCGAGTTCTGCGGTATGCACGAGCTTGAGGTGCAGGGCATCGCCGACGGTGACGTGGCGACGGGGGTGAAGGGCTTCGATCCGGTCGCCAACAACCAGCTCGACCCGATCGAGATCGAGAAGGGCGAGAAGGACCCGCTTTATAAGCTGCGCCTCAAGTTCAACGCTGCCGCCGTGGGCGAAGAGGTCCGCCGCGGCCCGCGCTACACGCCCCTGTCCAAGCGCCAGGACCGCCCGGCGGCGATCCTGTGGCTGGTGAAGTTCCACCCCGAACTCAGCGACGGGCAGATCGGCAAGCTTGTCGGCACCACGAAGCCCACGATCCAGTCGATCCGCGACCGCTCGCACTGGAACATCTCGTCGATCACGCCGGTCGATCCCGTCGCGCTCGGCCTGTGCCGCCAGACCGAGCTTGATGCCGCAGTGCAACTGGCCGTCAAGAAGAAGGCCTCGGAAGGTGTCGTGATGTCGGATGACGAGCGTCGCAAGCTCGTCTCGACCGAACAGTCCCTCGGCATGACGCCCGAGCCGAAGGTGCCCTCGGGCCTCGCCGGTCTCGAGGCGTTCCGCACGGTCGAGAAAGAGGAAAGCCCGGCCGATTTCAGCGATGCCGAGAGCTTCTTCAACCTGCCGCAAAGCGATGACGATGAGGAAGACGACGCACATCGGTGAGGCGCTGAAGCTGCGCTTCGCGACGTGACAGCGTTACGAAACTGCGCTACCAGCGCGGCGATACTGGAATGGAGCCTGCGATGGCCGGTCACGACAATACCCCCAAGCATGATCATGGCCGGATGGACGTGTCCGCGCAGGAAAAGACCTTCGCGGGCTTCATCCGGCTTGCGACCTGGGCCGGCATCGCCATCGTCGTGGTGCTCATCTTCCTCGCACTCGCCGGTGCCTGATGCGTCGTCTTTTTCTATGTGTTGCGCTGCTGCTGTCTCTGGGCGCCTGCGCCACCGACATCGAGTATGCGGGGGACGAAGAGGTCGCCCGCGCGGCCTATGTGCATGATGGACCGCCCGAAATCACGCTGTTCACGGTCATCAGCAACCGCAGCGACGGTGGCGCGCATTCGGGGCTTCTGATCAACGGATCGCAGCGCGTGATGTTCGATCCGGCAGGCACCTGGCAACACCCGCATCTGCCCGAGAGGCACGACGTGCATTTCGGCGTGTCGCCCAAGATGGTCAGCTTCTACATCGACTATCATGCGCGCGAGACCTACCGCATGGTGGAGCAGACGGTCGTCGTGACGCCCGCGCAGGCCGAAGAGGCGATGCGGCGCGCCCTGGCCTACGGGCCAGTCCCGAAATCGCAATGCACGCGCGCAATCTCGACCGTGCTGCGCGGCGTGCCGGGGTTCGAGTCTCTGTCGTCGACATGGTATCCGACCACCCTGATGAAAGATTTTGGACGCGTGCCGGGGGTAGTGGAGCGGACGATCACCGACGACGACGCCGACAAGAACTATGGCGTCCTGCTTATCCAGGCGGCGGAAAAGCCGCTCTGATCAGCCAAGCACCAAGGGCAGAAGATACAGCGTCGCCGCCCCCGCAAGGATCGCCCTCAGCGCGCTTTGCCAGACGATCCCGGCTGCGATCGTGACACAGGCCGCAGCGATCCGGGCCGCGTCCGGATCGCCGCCCGTCGCCTGCGGCCATAGGACAAGCGGTGCCACCAGCCCCGGCAGGACGGCGACCGACGTGTAGCGCAGGTGGCGCAGCAGCCATTCCGGCAGAGGTCTGTCCCCGATCAGGCCGAGAAACGAGAAGCGGATCAGGAACGTCCCCACCCCCAGCACGGCGATGACCGTCCAAAGCTCTGTCCGGTCGAGGGTCATGCAGCCCGCCGCGCCAGCCAGAGCTCGGACTGCGCGCCAGCGACAAGTGCCAGCACCGCCGCGATCAGCAGCCCCCCGCTGAAGGGCACCCAGGCCAGGGCCAGCGCGCCCGTGATCGACACAAAGGCCGAGATCACATGCGGCAGGGTCCGAAGGGCCGGTGCCACGAGCGCGAGGAAAGTGATCGGCACCGCGAAGTCGAGCCCGAACGACGGGGGGATCGCCTGGCCCAGCGTCGCACCGGCAAGCGTCGCCCCGTACCAGAGCGGACAGACCGGCGCGACCGCACCCATGAAGTAGGCGATCTTCGTCCGCAGCGGCTTCTCGGGTCGCCGCTCGTATTCCAGCGCCGCCGTGGCGAAGGTCTGGTCCACCAGCACATAGGCCATGAACGCGCGCTGCCAGACCGGCGCGGCCCCCAGATGCGGCGCGAGGGCGACGGAATACATCGCCATCCGCAGGTTCACCGCCAGCGAGGTTGCAAGCACGATCAGCACCGGTGCCTGATCCTGCATCATCTGCAAGGCTGTGAACTGCGAGGCCCCGGCGATCACGAGCACCGAAAAACTCATCGTCTCGAAGACGCTCAGTCCCGCCTCGGTCGCGACCACGCCAAACAGCATCCCGAACGGGATGATGACCAGCGAAAAGGGCGCGGCGTCGCGCAGCCCCGCGCGAAAGCCCCGGTGCGATCCGGGTGCGGGCAGGGCGCTGTCGGGGACGGGTGTTTCGCTGGACGATGCCATGCGGAGGGCTTAGGCAAAGCGCGCGCGGGATGCAATCCGGGGGCGATCGGGCGGGATGCGGATGTTCGGGATCATCCTTGCGGGGGGGCGGGGGCGCCGGATGGGCGGGCTCGACAAGGCATCGGTGGTGCTGTGCGGCCGTACGCTTCTCGACCGGGTGGTCGAACGCCTCTCGCCGCAGGTCGAGGCGCTTGCGTTGAGTGCAAACGGCGATCCGGCGCGGTTCGCGACGCGGGGTCTGCCGGTGCTGGCCGATGACGCCTCGCTCGGTCCCCTGTCGGGCGTCCTCGCCGGGCTGCGCTGGGCCGAGGCGCGCGGGGCCACGCATCTGGTTACCGTCGCGGTCGACACGCCCTTTCTACCGGGCGATCTCGTGCCCCGCCTGCTGCTCGCCGCCGAGGAATCGCCCGGCGGCGGGGCGATCGCGGAAAGCGGGGGGCGGGCGCATCCGACCGTCGCGCTCTGGCCTGTCGGGCTGTCGGCGGGTCTTGCCGCGACGCTGGGGCGAGGCGAGGCGAAGGTCATGGACTTCGCGGATCGGCATGGGGCCGCCCGCTGCGCCTTTGCGGACGAACGTGCCTTCCTGAACATCAACACGCCCGACGACCTGTGCGCCGCCGAGGCGATGCTGGAGGCGCGGCCATGAAGGTCTACGGCGTGGTCGGCTGGAAAAACGCGGGCAAGACAAGCCTGATGGAGCGCCTGGTGGCCGAGATCGCGGGCCGGGGGCTGTCGGTCTCGACCGTCAAGCATGTGCATCACGATGTCGACCTTGACCAGCCGGGCAAGGACACGTTTCGCCACCGGGCGGCGGGCGCACGCGAGGTGGTCCTCGCCTCGGCGCAGCGCTTTGCCATCATGGCCGAGCATCGCGGCGAACCCGAGCCGCCGCTCAGC